>CAVJJQ010000015.1:0-32421 GCA_963649755.1 bacterium
GACTGAGAGGGACTTGGCTCTCCCACGCGGAGCAATTTCCTATATAGTAAAAAATGCCCCGCTTATGTGCGGGGCAAATCTTATTTTGCATAATCTGTAACACGAGATTCGCGAATGACGTTAACTTTGACCATGCCGGGATATTGCATCTCCTCTTCGATCTTCTTGGCAATGTCTCGTGCCAAAACGACCATATCGGCATCGCTGATAACCTCAGGAACTACCATTACACGAACTTCTCTACCTGCCTGAATGGCAAATGACTTATCTACACCTTTGAAATTGTTGGATATTTCTTCTAATTGCTTGAGCCTTGTTGTATAGGTTTCAAGCGTGTCGCGTCTTGCACCCGGTCTTGCTGCCGAAATTGCATCTGCAGCCTGAACGATGCAGGCGATAAGCGACTGAGGCTCAACATCACCGTGATGTGCCTCAACTGCATTTACTACTATGCCCGATTCCTTGTACTTACGGCAAAGATCTACGCCTAACTGAACATGGGTACCTTCCATGTCATGGTCAACAGCCTTACCGATATCATGAAGAAGACCGGCACGCTTTGCAACTCTGACATCAAGTCCGATTTCAGCGGCAAGTAAACCTGATAAATGAGCTACCTCGATTGAATGCTTCAATGCATTCTGCCCATAACTTGTTCTGAAACGCATACGTCCCAGAAGTTTGATAAGCTCGGGATGTAAACCGTGAACCCCGACCTCGGCACAGGCATTTTCACCTTCCTCGCGGATGGAATTATCAACTTCCTTCTGTGCCTTCTCAACCATTTCTTCGATTCTTGCCGGATGAATACGTCCGTCAACAATCAATTTTTCAAGGGCAATTCTTGCAACTTCACGACGAATCGGATCGAATCCGGAAAGTACAACCGCTTCGGGAGTATCATCAATGATTAAATCAACTCCGGTAAGGGTTTCAAGGGTACGAATGTTACGACCCTCTCTTCCGATAATGCGTCCTTTCATTTCATCGTTAGGAAGCTGTACAACAGAAATTGTTGCTTCGGCAACGTGATCTGCGGCACATTTCTGAATTGCTCCGACTATAAGCTCTTTGGCTCTCTTGTCGGACTCTTCCTTGACTTTCTGCTCCATATCCTTGATACGTTTAGCAGCTTCGATTTTTACATCATCTTCAACAATTTGTAATAAGTGCTCTTTTGCCTGTTCAGAGGTAAGACCTGAAATTCGCTCCAGTTCCTGTACTCGCTCCTCGTTAAGCTTTGCAACGGCTTCTTTTTCCTTTGCCAAGCTCTCTTCCTTTGCAGCCAAGCTTGCTTCCTTGCGTTCGATGGACTCGGTCTTACGATCGATATTCTCTTCCTTCTGCTGGATACGACGTTCGTTACGCTGTATCTCCGCCCGTCTTTCTTTGATCTCGCGGTCCAATTCACTCTTACTGCGAATGGATTCTTCCTTGATCTCAACTAAGCTTTCACGCTTTTTCGACTCGGCTTCCCGAAGGGCTTCATCAATAATCTCACGTGCCTTGGTCTCTGCATTTCCAATCTTGTCATTTGCTTCCTTGGTACGTTTGGAATTATTAATAACTATTAATAAAGCGGCAAGGACTGCTACAACTGCGACACAAATGCATAAAACATCCACAAGTGTCATACAGGAGCACCTCCTTATTTAATTTGAGACAATAAAAATAAAATATATAACTGCAAATGTGCAGTAAAAATTTTATTCAGCTTTATCGCAACATATCAAGTTTATACAAAAACGGCAGTTATGTCAAGTCACATTCACTTAGCCTTTCATAAGCCTTGTAAATTGCATCGGTACCAAACCCTCTCCTGTAAAAATAAGCAAAGAGTTTTTGCCTGTCTTCGTAGGATTCTTTTCCGGTGGCTCCCCTTTTAGCAAGGGCTTTATAGATGATTTCGCTTTCATCGAAGGCTTCATCAGGATATCTGTCACAAGATGCATCAATTGAGTCGAAAACGGCATCTGCCGTTTCTTTTTTAATGCCCTTCATTGAGAGCATATTGTAAATTTCTTTCTTACTCTTCCTGCCGGAATAGGTCTTTATAAAATTTAAGGCATAATCATCGTCATTTATATAGCCGTAACTCTTGACGTAATCAATCGCATTGCAAATGATACTTTCGGGATAACCGCCATCCTTTAATTTCTTAGTCAAATCGTACTCGGAGTATGGGCGAACCTTTAAAAGATTCATAGCCCTGAGCTTTGCGCGTTTCGGTAAGATAACGGTCATAATCTGCTCATATGCAGCCGGCGAAAGCTCTGCTCCCTCTTTAAGCTTTAAAAGTCTTACCTCGCCTTTGTAAAGAGAAAAGCTTTCACCGTTATCAAGCTTTACAATACTCTTCTTGTTACCCGAATCGGCAAGAGACTCAATCTGCATTTGGAAGTGCCTCTTCCGTGGGAAGTCCGTGTTTCTCCCTAACCTGCTGCTCTATTTCAAACAAAAGCTCGGGATTCTCTTTTAAATAATTACGGGCATTTTCACGCCCCTGGCCGATTTTATTGCCCTTATAAGCAAACCAAGCCCCACTCTTATTGACAATGTCATCATTTACCGCCAAGTCAAGAACGTCGCCGGCATGGGATATACCCTCACCGAACATGATGTCAAATTCGGCTTCCTTAAACGGAGGTGAAACCTTGTTCTTAACGACCTTGATGCGGGTACGGTTACCTATCACATCACCGTTCTGCTTTAATGATTCAACCTTACGTACGTCAAGACGAACGGATGCATAGAATTTTAGAGCACGTCCGCCGGTAGTGGTCTCGGGATTGCCAAACATAACTCCAAGCTTTTCACGAAGCTGGTTGATAAATATAACAGTACAGTTTGACTTTGAAATAACGGCCGTAAGCTTTCTCAATGCCTGCGACATAAGACGTGCCTGCAAACCCATATGCGCATCGCCCATGTCGCCGTCAATTTCAGCCTTCGGAACAAGTGCTGCAACCGAGTCGACAACCACAATATCTATAGCGCCGGAACGAACCATGGTCTCCGTAATTTCAAGAGCCTGTTCGCCGTTGTCCGGCTGGGAAATATATAAATTATTAATATCAACTCCGATATTCTTTGCATAAGCCGGATCAAGCGCATGCTCGGCATCGATAAAGCCTGCAATACCTCCGCGCTTTTGAACTTCCGCAATCATATGAAGTGTAACCGTTGTCTTACCGGAAGATTCGGGTCCGTATATTTCAACAATACGCCCCTTTGGAATACCGCCCAATCCCAAAGCCAAATCCAGGCTTAGAGATCCCGTAGGTATGGTCTCTACGTTCATCTGTGAGGCAGGATCGCCGAGTCTCATAACAGCGCCCTTACCGAACTGTTTCTCAATCTGACCGAGTGCGGCATCAAGTGCCCGCAGCTTTTCGTCTTTTTCCATTAGATAACTCCTCTCAGAACATGTGTTCATTAGTATGTTAAAACATTTGTTCGCTTTTGTCAACAAATTTTATTCACTTATTGCATAATTTTTTACACAACAATTATGACAGAATAAGTAACTTATTCCAACCATATTAATCACAAAAATTTAGGAAACAAAAAGATTTCATGACTTCGGTATTCCGAAAAAGATTCACATAAACGATTAATATGAAACGATTGTAAAGCAGGAAGTCTGATATTTCAAGTACTTTTATAAAACCTCACAAAAAGGGACGTGCCACGCACATCCCCAATCTTTACCTTTATTTAAGCTTCATCAAACACTCTCTTAAGAAAACAAGCGCCGCATTTACCGCAGATTGCTTAATCTTCCCGGCTCCGCCCTTAAAATGAAACTCTTTTTCAAAGTTTTTGTCCTTAATCAAAACAGCGACGTAAACCGGATTTGAATCTTCATTGTCGGTATCACCGCAAAGTGAAATCGTCACCTCGGTATTTAAAGAATTTTCTTTGGTAACGGCCATTTCAAGAGCAGTTTCACGGCTTACCGGGCCGTACTTTTCGATAACGGATTTCTTAACTCCCGCAAGCTTTCTTAAAGCCTTCTTGGAGTTTATAACGATTCCGCCTTTGTAAATCTCCGACGAAAGTTTTATATCCGCAAGACTTTGTGAAAGTAAGCCGTCGGTAGCATATTCAACGGTCTTGAGTGTGTAGCCTTTTGATGCCAGCAAAACGGCTACCATTGAAGGTAAATCCATTTCATCGTCATCGTCCGATACGACCGCATAAACACAATCGCCGAATCGTTCCTTCAGTGCGGAAATATAAGGATCTATAAGCTTTAACGCAGTATCGGCATCCTTACCCTCCGCCGTTATGCGTACATGCACTTCTCCTGTCTTTGCGTAGGTAGCAATCGTAGGGTTTGTCTGAGCATCAATCAAATCCTTAATACGGGTTTCAAGAATGCTCTCACCCACTGACACAATCTTTACCGTCTTTGAAACAAAAACGGTATCAGAAAGCTTCCGAAGGTAAGGAACAACACTTTCTTTAAACATGGGAATAAGTTCGTTCGGAGGTCCGGGTAAAAGAATAATATGTTTATCCTCATACTGAATAATGGCTCCCGGTGCGGTTCCGTTATGGTTCTTAAGTACTATACCGCCCTCGGGCATCAGAGCCTGCTTGTAATTATTGCTCGTAAGTTCAAGCCCCTTAAGCTTAAAATACTCAACCATTGCAAGCATGCTTTCTTCATGCATTGTCAGATTGACGCCTACTGCCTCGCAGGCCGTTTCTTTTGTAAGATCATCCTCTGTGGGACCTAAACCTCCGCCGAGTATCACGATATCGGCTCTTGAAAGTGCTGATTTTATGGCACCTAAAAGTCTTTCTTTATTGTCTCCCACCACGGTCTGATAGTAGGAATACAATCCTAGGCGGGCACATTCCTTGGCAAGGAATGCAGCATTGGTATTTACAATGTTTCCAAGCAAAAGCTCTGTTCCGACGCTTATAATCTCAACGATTTTCTTACTGGACATCTGTATTTTCTTCCTTTTTCTTTGAAAAAGCATCAGCCATTACGGCTTTGTTCTTTATCAAATAATCCGTAAGCGACACGATTGTAAGGGTAACTGCCACCCAGAACAGAATCATCGTTACGTCCTTTAATATGGGAAGCTCCTTTACCACAAGCATAAAGCAGATTGCAATCATCGTCGTTGCGGTCTTGAACTTGCCCCACATCGATGCCGCGATTACGATTCCCGCATCACTTGCCACAAGCCTGAATCCGCTTATTATAAACTCTCTTCCGACGATAATAAGAACCGCTATCAAACCTATAATCTGGTTTGAACACATTCTTGAGCCGTCGTCTACCACGAGCAGACAAAGAAGCGCACTCACCACCAAAAGCTTATCCGCAAGCGGATCCATAAACTTTCCGAAATTCGTAACAAGGTTCTTTTTCCTGGCGATTTTTCCGTCAAGCAAGTCCGTAAGGCTGGCTAGTATAAATACTCCCAGAGCAATATAGCTGTGATACGGAATAAAGTTTGCCAGCAGACAAAAAACAAAAATCGGAATCATAAAGATTCTTAACATGGTCAACTTATTCGGTAAATTCATCTGTAGGTACCCCCATCAAATCATATTCTTTCGCCCCGGTGACCGTGGCATTTATAATATCTCCGGACATTAATTCCCTTTCTGTCTCAAGGAACAAAAATCCGTCAACATTCGGTGCATCCATGTATGTGCGGCAGACGTAGACATTGTCCTCAGGCATCCTGCCTTCGACAAAAACATCAAGCTTCTGTCCGACCTTGCCGGCTGTTTTTTCAAAGGAAATAGTCTGCTGTGTGCGCATTATTGCATCTCTTCTGTGTTTCTTTATAAACCCGGGGCATTGGCTGTCCATCCTTGCCGCTGCCGTGCCTTCTTCCCTTGAATAGGCAAATACACCGAGTCTGTCAAAAGAAGCCTTTTTTACAAAATCAAGAGTTTCCTTGAAATCGTGATGAGTCTCGCCGGGAAATCCCGAAATAAGTGTCGTCCTTAAGCAGATATCGGGAATCTCCGTTCGAAGCTTTCTAATCAGATTCAAAAGTTCTGCCTTTGTGGTGTTCCTGCCCATCCTCTTAAGGACTCTGTCGGAACCGCTCTGAGTGGGAATGTCCAAATACTTTGCAATCTTACAGTTATTCTTAATTTCGCCAATCAAATCATCCGTGATTTCCTCGGGATAGCAATAAAGAACACGTATTATCTTAATTCCTTCAATTTCGGAAAGCTTATGTAAAAGTTCATGAAGCTTTTTGCTTCCGTACAAGTCAACGCCGTATAAAGTTGATTCCTGAGCTACGATTATAAGCTCTTTAACGCCTCTTTCGGCAAGCTCCGAAGCCTCTTTGACAAGAATCTCCATGGGAACCGACCTGAACTTTCCTCTCATCGACGGAATCGCGCAATACGTACAATGCTTGTTGCAACCTTCCCCTATCTTTAAATACGCATAATGTCCGCCGGTTGTAAGAAGTCTTGGAAGTCCGCAAATTAAGGGGCCGTCTATCGGCTTTAGGAAATCTTTCTTTTCACCATTATAAGCGGAATTTACCGCATTAACAATCTCATCGATTGCCATTGTCCCGACTATGCAGTCCACTTCGGGAAGACTTTCGCGGATTTCGTGACCGTAACGTTCGGCAAGGCAGCCGGTGCAAACCAAGCCTTTAAGCTTACCTGTCTCTTTGAGCCGTCCCAACTCTATCAGGGTATTTATGCTTTCCTCTTTCGCATCGGAAATGAACGAGCAGCTGTTTACCACACAAACATCTGCTTCATTTTCATCGTCGGTAATCTCAAAGCCTTCTTTGGCAAGGGTTCCAAGCATCATCTCGGAATCGCAAAGATTTTTGTCACAGCCTAAAGATACAAAAAAAATCTTCATAATCACTACCTAAAATTTATTTTTTTGCTATATAGGGGATTGCGGAGCAATTTCCTATACAGTAAAAAAGGGAAATGCGAACGGCATCTCCCATGGAAAATCAGTCCTCTTCGTCGCTGATAATCTTAATCTTTCCTTCATTCAATTCATCAACCGCAATACTTAAAGGCTTTCTGCCTTCCGCATTGTCGATGTAAGGTGCATCGCCCGCGATAATCTGGCGAGCTCTGCGGCTTGTTGCCATTACGATTGAATAGCGGCTGTTTACAACCTTTGCTTCGCCGGGTTCAACCTCACTGTTTACTACTTTCATCAAATCTGAATATGACGGATGTAACATAATAATCTCCTTTATACGCTTTCCAGCTCTTGTTTTAGTTCATTTATGAAATCATTGTTTCTGAAAACCGCCTGTCTTGCAGTCTCCACAATGTTTATAAACTTTTTCTTTGCTTCCTCAAGGTCATCATTCACGATGATATATTCGTAATCCGAAATATACTCGCATTCCTCCTTGGCCTTAAGTAACCTCTTGTCAATTACTTCCTTGGTCTCCGAGCCTCTCTTACTCAGGCGTTCCCTCAAAATTTCTATTGAAGGCGGCACCACATATATCATCAGGGCATTCGGAAATTTCTTTTTAATCTGTGTGGCTCCCATGACTTCAATGTCAAGGATTACATTCATGCCCTCTTTAAGCTTTCGCTCTATGTAAGCCCTCGGAGTTCCGTAATAATTTCCGCAGTACTCGGCGTGTTCGACAAGCCCGTCTTCTTCAATCGTCTTTTCAAAGGTCTGTCTGTCCACAAAGAAATAATCTTTTCCGTCAACCTCACCTTCTCGCGGACTTCTCGTAGTCATCGAAACAGAAAATACATAATTGTCATACTGTGACATGACGCTTTTTAGCAAAGTACCCTTGCCGGCCCCCGAAAACCCCGACATTACAATCAATAAACCGTCCATGTATTCACCTTATTCAATATTTTGAATCTGTTCCCTAACCTTTTCAATCTCGGTCTTTAATTCAATGGCGTGATCGCTTGTGGCAAGATCGTTTGCCTTGGAAAGAATCGTATTGGCCTCTCTGTTCATCTCCTGAGCGATGAAATCAAGCTTTCTTCCGATGCTGCCGCCGTCGATTAAAGTCTTCTTGGTAGCCTCGATGTGACTCGTAAGTCTGACAATCTCTTCATCTATGCAGACCCTGTCGGCAAAAATCGTGACCTCGGTCAGTAACCTTGCCTCATCGACCTTGGTATCACCTAAGAGTTCCTTAACCTTCTCGGTAAGGCTTGCCTTGTACTCGACAATAATCTCGGGTGCGCGCTCCTTTATGTAGGCTACATGTGAAAGCATGTCATCAAGCTTGCAAATCAAATCATCTCTGAGATTCTCGCCTTCTTTAATACGGGTCTCGACAAACTTCTCTGCCGCAGCCTTGATTGCCTTCTGAAGGCCTGCCCAAATCTCATCCTCATCAACTTCCGTTTCGTCCATCGTAAAGACTTCGGGATATCTCGAAAGAGTCGAAACCCTTACATCACAATCAAGATTAAACTCTTCGGACATCTGCCTTAAATACTTTAAATACTCCTCCGCAACGTCCTTATTGTACTTGATGCCGACATTATCCTCGGTATAGTCCTCATAGGTAATGAAAACGTCAACCTTTCCGCGCTGAATGCTGTTCTTAAGCTCGTTTCTGATGGCGGATTCAAAAAAATTAAGCTTCTTGGGCATCTTGATGGCCATATCAAGATATCTGTGGTTTACGGACTTAATTTCAACCGTGAACTTACGATTTTCGTCCGCATATTCACCACGACCGAAGCCTGTCATGCTTTTTATCATATTAAGCTCCAAAAATAAGTGTGGTATGCAATCCTTGCAGTCTGCGTCGCTTGCATACCCGAATTCATTATAGGTAAGCTAAAATAAATAGTCAAGATTTATTGCTGCTTAAGAATAAGTCTTTTAAGCTTTCCGGAAAGCTTTTTTTCCACAATAAACCACGTAACATAAGCCAGCACGATACAGAGCGCAAAGCTTAAGATTACACCGAATAAAGACCTTAGACTGAATGTCGAAAAATCGAATATTTTTCTGTCAAGATAGGTTATCGGATAATAGTGAACGAGGTAAAGCGAGAAGCTTATATTCCCGACAAAAACAAGCGGTTTTAAAGCCTTCACATACACTCCCGCGAGCACTGTGAAAATCAGTAAAAAGAATGCTAAAATCCCCCAGTTCAACACCCTGTACATACCGTCAACACTTCCCTTAAACGTAATAATTATCATAAGGCAAATGATAACCGGACTAAAGAAACACGAAACGTAGCAAAGGCTTTTATTTCCGGTGTTCTTTATCCACACATATAGTTTTAAGACTGCATAATAAGCCAAGACGCCCAGTGCAAATTCAAGCATTATGGGATTAAAGTAAAAAGAAACAATTGGCGTAAGTTCCGATTTGAAACCATCGTCAAGCAAAGAAACCCATCTTTCAAGCAAAGGTTTAAATGCAGCAAGGCATGAAAGCATCACGGAAACAATCAGCCCGCGATATTTATGACTGATCTTAAAAGAGAGGAAAAACAAAAGATAAAAAAGCATCTCGCAGTTTAGAGTCCAACCGACTCTGACAAGCGGCTGGATAACCCCGTCTCCTATGTCGAAGGGTATAAATAAAAGACTTTTGAATAGGCTAACGAGGTTTGCATCCGTGGACGCAAAGAGTTCCGGCTTATAAAGATAGGCAAAATAAGTAATAAAAGTAACAAGATAATATAACGGAAGTATTCTGATAAGACGTTTTCTTAAAAAGCAGCTTGTGTCCGAATAAGTCGTAAACATCGCCATAAAGCCGCTGATGCAGAAAAAAACGTCCACGCCGAAAGCACCGACATAGACAAACCTAATATGCTGAAGCATCACAAATAAACAGGCAATCCCCCTGAGTGCCTGAATGCTGTCAAAGTGCTGCTTATGAAATTCCATTGTTTCCGCAGAATTATCCATTATATAAAATAAGTTTCCTAACACGTGCAGTGTCAGAGTTTTATTGTTGCAGTTGCCTTAACATCGTTATATCGTCATCAATCGTCATTGAATAATTTGTATAGTAAACCACAAACCCGGGCTTGGCTTTAGCCGGCTTTTTTACATTCTTCTTTAAGAGGTAGTCAATTTCTATTTTGTCACTGCCTCTTCCGCTTGAATAATGTGCGGCAAGGCGTGCAGCCTCTTCAAAAGCCAGGTCCGGAACTTCCCTGCCGTTTGTTTTTAATATAACGTGCGAGCCGGGCATTTTCTTTGCATGAAACCACCAGTCACCGCCGGTTGCAAATTCAAAGGTGAGCCAGTCGTTTTGCGTGTTGTTTTTCCCAATATAGATATCAAAGCCGTCCGTTGATATGTAATGCAGGGGCTTTGACACAATTTTCTTTTTCTTTTCGGTAGATTTATGCTTTATGAAGCCTTCGCGAATAAGCTCTTCCTTTATCTGGTTAAGGTCGTCCTCTGTTTCCGCAATATCAAGTGAGGTCATGATGGAAGAAAGCCAGTCAATTTCATCTGAAACCTCCTTCGATATTTCCGTAAGAGACTCGGCGGTCCGCTTAAGCTTTGTGTATTTGTCAAAATATTTCTTTGCGTTTTCTTTGACGCTGAGAAGAGGGTCTAAGGGAATCGTAATTTCTTCGCCGGTATAATAATTAAGAGCCTTAAAGGATTTTGACCCATCTGAAACTTCATAACCGTAAGTATTTATAAGTTCGCCGTAGACACGGTATTTTTCTTTCTTTTCCGTATCAGCAAGCTGTTTTTTCTGAAGATCGAGTTTCTTTATGTCACGTTCAAGAACAGTCTCCGTAAGATGTCTTAAATCCGATGATTTGTTTAAGATGCGCACACGGGCTGCTTTTTCACTGTAGAAAGCAACTAAAAGCTCTGAAATCGATGAGAACGTGCGCTTGTCTAAGTCTTCAAACATGGATAAAGAAACAGCCGCGTATTCCTTCGGAAAGCCTTTTTCATAATAAACATCGAATTCAAAACTTCCGTTCTTTATAGTATCTGTAAGATTTTGAAATACATTAAATAATTTAACAAAGTCATCATCCGAAAGTGATGATACGTTTCTTTCACAATCGATACCTGCTCTAAACGCAAGTTCTGATGAGATCAACGGAGAAAGTCCCGTATAGGAAGTGTAAAGAGCCTTTGAAACATCCATATGATGCTCCTGCAGGGTATCTTTGAATTCATCAAAATTCGTGTCAAGAGGATTCAATTTTTTTGAGGTCTCGGGGATGAAATATTTCCGTCCGGGAAGAACTTCACGAAGAGAGCTTATATTGTGGGAAATATGCTTGATTGAATCGATAATGGTATCGTCATCTTCGGTGAAAATAATATTTGAATGTTTTCCCATGAGCTCAATAATGAGCTTTTTATGACACACGTCGCCCATCTCGTCAAGGTGTTCCAAATGAAAGCATATAATGCGTTCAAGACCCGGCTGTGAAACCGAGAGTATACGGGCGTTTGTAAGGTGTTTTCTTAAAAGCATGCAAAAATTCGGCGCAGTCATTGGCGCCGGCTTTGATTCGTCAGTTACGTAAACTAAGGGAAGAGTTGCACTTGCAGAAAGGAGAAGCTTAAATTGGTTTGAGTTTCCCTTTATTGTAAGAATAAGTTCATCCTTTTCGGGCTGTTGAATTTTATAAATGCGCGAATTTATAGTTAAATCCGATATTTCCTTTACCAAAGCGGCAACGGTTATTCCGTCAAAAGCCATATTCTTCCTCTTTCTTATTGCATTTGCAGAAGAAATTCTTCAAATTGCGGCAATGCAAATTCTAATTGTCCATAATTTGAATTTATAATAATTCCTTTTTTTATCAGTCTATCCCTATATATACTGAAAAGGCTGGATGACATATTTAAGAATTGACGTATCGCGCTTACATGATAATCCTTTATGTTTGCCATCCCAATAAGTACTTCTTTGTCCTTTGCTGAAATTTCATTCCATAGTTTCTGATAGACATACTCTTCTAAGTATTGACGATATTCAGGCAATGAATTCACCCAAGTACCGCCGTTTTTCCATGTAAGATATCCAAGAACCTGAAATGCAAAAGAATATCCTTTTGTTTCCTTTGCCATTGCCAAAGAATCATTTTCTGAAAGATGGAAAATTTGCTGATAGCGATTTGCAATCATTCCGAGATTTAGCGGTTGCAGTTCGACTTTTGGTGCACGATACAAAAAAGTCAGGGTTTCCTGATTCTGTAATTCATATATTTTTTCATAAAGGCCGGTAAGTATCAAGAAAACGGGTAATTCCCGGCGCATATAAATCTGAAAGACGCTTGCAAATTCTTTCATGGTTGCATTACACACTGCTTCGTCAATTGTTACCAAAACCTTCTTATGATGTGACTTAATCGTATTAAGCATCCTACGAATTGCGACATTTAAATCTGTAATCGGTTCCGCACCATCTATTCCTATCCCAATTCCAAGGAAAGATAAATTTATTTTTGCACGTCTTAGAATTTCCGTTATCCCGCGATAGTTATATAACTCGGCGGCAAAAGAAGTCAATAAGTCACGCTCCGGTGTCAAATCAATAACAATCCAATCGGATTTCTCTGCAAAGAATTTCCCGATTTCAGTCAGCAAAACCGTCTTCCCGCACCCTCGTACACCGGTCACCATACAAACTTGATTTGACGGATGTTCTCCGAGAAATCCGTCGATAATTTCTTCTTTTTGTCGTGTCCTGTCAATTCGGTTTACAGGTTCTTTTCCGAAAGTTAACGTAAATGGATTCTCCATTGGTTCGCTCCTTATATAACTTTATATAACTTTTTAGTAATTATATAACTTTATATAACTCTTGCCAATAAGAAAATTACAGCGTATAAATCATCTCAGGCAGCAGCTGCTTCTTGCGGCTCATGACTCCCGGCATATCAAGTATAAACGGCTCTATCTCCGTATAAGGGAGGTTTTTGACTGCCCTGTAATCCGTTGTAAGCAATACGCTGTTTTCCTTCATGACATTCGTAATCATGAGGACTGCCCAGTCAAGGCTGTTCTTCTGTCTTACATCCTCAAGCGCTTTTAAGAACTTATCCTTATACTGATCAAGATCGTGAAGAGTCGTGGTCTCGCACTGCCCTATGCCGATATTAGTGCCTCTCTCAACGTATCTCTTAAAGTCTGAAAGAATTGCTTCTTCGGGATCTGCGTTTGTAAGACTCTCCATGTTGTTGAACATCTCATGTCCGAAGTCCTTGACATTTACCTTGCAAATCTTTGAAAGAGCCTCTGAAGCTTCTTTATCAATGGGAGTTGTCGTGGGGCTCTTAAGTACAAGAGTATCCGCCATAATTCCCGTAAGCAAAACCTTTGCGGTATATTCGTCCGGCACAAGTCTGTTTCTTACGAAGAGTTCATAAACAATCGTGCATGTGCTTCCCAAGGGCTCCGCATCTATGAAGATAGGCAAGTCCGTCTTTACCGCATCCAATCTGTGATGATCTATTATCTCGACAATATTTGCACTCTCGATTCCCTTTATGCTCTGCTTGGGCTCATTGTGGTCCACCAAAATAACCTTATAACGCGGTGCTTTCAAGAAGCACCGTCTTGTTACGTACCCGGCATATTCGCCCTTATCAAAGACCGCCAAACCTCTCTTTTTGGACATGGATAAAGAAGCCTTTGCTTCATCAAAAAGGTCGTCACACTCCACCGGTTCCTCCTGATTGCGCATAAGCTCCCTGATCTTCGGAATGTCCTGACGGCTTTCCATGCTTGATAAATGCGTCATAAACCACGACGAAATATCATCGACTGAAAGAAGTCCCGTAAACTTTCCTTTTTCGTAAATCGGAATAACGGAAGGATTGGTATCTTTGTAATCCTTTGCAACCTCTTTTAAAGATGCATCAATATCGATAAAGTCGGTTTCCGTAAGCATTACGTCCTTGACCTTGGGATATATGTCCGCCATGTATTTAGGGGCCGTGATATTAAGTGCTCCTATGATTTTCTTGCAGCTTTCGCTTAAATGTCCGCATCTTACCGGAATGTAATTGTTTTCCTTATCAAGAGCATTCTTCAAAACCGAATAACCATATGCGCTGCATATGCTGTCAAGATCAGGATTTCTGTGTCCCGTAATAAAGATATCAGACATAAGTTTCTCCTAAAGTTTAATCGCCCTTCTCAGAGCCTTTGATAAAGAAAAAGCAAGGGCTATTTTTACAATATCGGGAATAATAAACGGGATTACGCACCAACCTAAGACTGTGGCAAGTGAAACCGCCCCGTTGGAATTTATATAAACTATCATAAACCATGCGGTTCCAAACGCATAACATACAGTCAAACCCAAAACCATTGAAAGGATCTGCGACCATGCACGGTTCTTAAAAAGCTTTTCAAAAAGCCACATAATCAGTGCCGTAAAAATAAAACCGATTATATAGCCGCCTGTCGTGCCGAGCAGCACACCGATTCCGCCTTTGAACCCCGAAAATACCGGTGCTCCCATAGCCCCGAGAAGTATAAATACTAAGACCGCTACAGTTCCGAGTTTACCTCCGAGAAGACTTACCGTTAAAAAAACCGCAAAGGTCTGAAGTGTAACCGGAATCGTCAGAGGAATCGATATCCATGAACATATTGCCATCAGGGCCACGCAAAGTCCTACGTATGCAATATCCCTGACCGAAAAATTCGTATTTGCTTTTACTTTTTCCATAATGATCTCCTTTGGCAATTTTTCATTGCACGTAAAGGATATCACTTTTATGCAAATTGTCAACCTCTCCGGTTTGAAAAGGTTGACAATTATTTCTTTTATTTATGCGTTGTCAACAAGCCAAGTGTACATTTCCTGATATTTAAGAGCACTCTTGTCCCATGAAAAATCACAAGCCATGGCTCTGTCTATCAGTTTGTTCCACTCTCTCTTCTTGTCGTAATAAATACGCTCCGCATTTCTGATGCAAGAAAGCATCTCGTGCGCATTGTAATTTGCAAAAGAAAATCCCGTTCCGGTGCTTTCGAATTCATTGTAAGGAATGACGGTATCCTTTAAACCGCCTGTTTCGCGGACAATCGGAAGTGTACCGTAGCGAAGTGCTATAAGCTGGCTCAGTCCGCAAGGTTCAAAAAAGGACGGCATCAAAAATGCATCGGATGAAGCATAAACCTTGTGTGCAAGCTTCTCGGAATAAAAAATATTTGCCGAAACCTTACCGTGATACTTCCAGTCAAAATGTCTGAACATGTTTTCATAACGCTCTTCACCGGTTCCGACTACCACAAGCTGGATGTTGTCGTTTAACATTTCATCCATCATGTAGGCTACCAGATCAAGGCCCTTCTGGTCTGTCAGACGGGAAATAAGGCCTATCATCATGGTCTTGGGATTCTCTTCAAGACCCAATTCCTTTTGCAGAGCGATTTTATTTTTGATTTTTTCTTTTCTGAAGGTGATTGCATCGTAATGCGACTTAATCAAAGGATCCGTTGCGGGATTGTAGGCTTCGTAGTCAATACCGTTTACGATTCCGCGCAGGTCATGCGATCTTGCGCGAAGCAGTCCGTCAAGACCCTCTCCGTAGAACTCTGTCTTAATTTCCTCGGCATAGGTCTCGCTGACCGTGGTAATCGCATCGGCGTAAACAAGTCCGCCCTTTAAAAGGTTGGCATCCTTGTAGCACTCGAGCTTGTCCGAGGTAAAGAAATAATCAGAAAGTCCGGTAATATTCTGAACGTCCTTTACGCCCCACTTGCCCTGAAACTTAAGGTTGTGAATCGTGATGACACTCTTCATGCCTCTGTAAAATTCATTGCCCTGGAAACGCTCCTTTAAATACACAGGAATAAGCCCCGTCTGCCAGTCATGGCAATGGATGACATCCGGCTGAAAATCAATCAGGGGAAGTGTAGAAAGAACGGCCTTTGAAAAATACGCATACCTTTCTATTTCAAACAAAGGATCGTCACCGTATACCTTGGATCCGCTGTAATAGTATTCACTGTCAATGAAATAATATGTAATTCCTTCATACTCATAGGACAGGATTCCCACATACTCATTCTTCCAGTTGTAATCCATATAGAAATGGGTCACATACTGCATCTTTGACTTCCATTCTTCCTTCATGCACTGATATTTTGGAAGAATAACACGAACGTCAAAATAGTTTTTGTCGATACATTTCGGAAGTGAGCCAACAACATCCGCAAGACCGCCTGTTTTGATAAAAGGTACACATTCACTTGCCGCAAAAAGAATTTTTTTCTTCATAGCTTTCTCCTGAAATTTTTATACAAAGTAAGTAACCCCGGTTAACAAAAGACCCAAATACCACACCCCGCTTACGGCATGCCACAAAAGAATAACCGCCGTAAAACAATTATATGCAATATAAAGCTTTTTCTTCAACTGTATGTTTACCTTAAAGTCGCGATAAAGCCTTACCATTGACATCATGAATACAAAGAACAAAGAAATCGAATATCCCCAAAAGAAATTTCCGTCAAGCTCCCGTTCTCCGGATTCCGCAAAAAGAAAAACTTCCAAGAATCCGATTGCCCACATTATCAGGCTCAAAAAATATGGTTTATCCTTATGAGCATCCTTTAAATGTAAGAAAAGTACGCAAAGCGGAAATAAAACGGAAAGTACAAGCGTCACCTTCGGATGCTCCCCTCTCATGGAAAGAGCCGTGAACGGACTGATGATATAGCCGTTCTCTCCGCCTCCGCCCATGACAATGCTTTGAATAAACATCACGAAAAGTGACGGAACAACCGACAGCGCCATTACGAAAACCTTTATAAACTTTGTTCCTTTAATGAGATCATAAAGAAGCATCAGGAACAAAAGCGGTGCGAAAACCGTCAGGAAGCTTGCCTTAAAGCCCGTGGCAACCGTCAAAAGAACCGTATAAACAATTAGGTTTTTAACGGAAATTTTTTCTTTATACCCATTATACAGCTTTATAAAGAAAATTAGTGATAAAAGCGCAAAAAAACGCATGAAAATATAGGTTGAGTTGTGCCACATATTTGCATTCTCATAGCCTATATAATGACGTTTGTTGATACTTCCGACATAAAACCCCATTACAAAATTGGAAAGGAACGAAATCGCATAAAGTAAAGGCTCGTTTATCGTTTCATGGTAAAGAGTAAAAATATCCTTTATAAGCAGTTCCGTAAGCACTACCGCTCCGACACACATCAGCGAAAGAGTTATTGCGGTAAGCACATTTAAAAGACCTATCTTATTAAAAAAAACATAAATGAAAGACGCAAGGCTGTGATAATACCCATCATCAACCGCAAAGCTTACATGTGCCGAAGTATCGGACTCAAAAAGGCCCGTTTCCGGATAAAGAAGCTGATTGTAAAAAAGGTAAACGAGTGCCCACGCATAAGCCAGAAGAAAAATAATATAAACGATTTTACTTATATTAATCCTGCCTGTCTTATTCATCTGTTGTCTTTCTTTCCTTTGCCTTGTTCTTTAAATCCCTTGCGTTTGAAAGAGCCGCCTCGTTTAAGCTATCGGCTCCGAGTAATCTTGCAAGTTCCTTAATCTCTCCGTCCTTTGAAAGCCGGAATATATTCGTCGACGTCACTCCGTCGTTTACACTCTTTTCTATCAGGAAGTGTGCATCCGAAGCCGCGGCAATCTGCGGAAGATGGGTAATTGCAATGACCTGATGTTTGCCTGCAAGACGCGAAAGTCTTCCCGAAACCTCCCATGCGGTTTTTCCGCTGATACCCGCATCAATTTCATCGAATATCAGAGAATCGACCTCATCCTGACTTGCGAGAATGGTCTTAAGCGCAAGCATAATTCTTGAAAGTTCACCGCCGCTTGCCACATTTCTCATAGGCTTTATGGGTTCACCCGGGTTTACGGAAATCATAAACTCGATACTGTCCTGTCCTTTTGCACTTATCAGATTCGTATCCGTGTCAAAGGAAATATCTGTCCTTGCATCCAGGAAGTTAAGATTCAAAAGTTCCTTTGAAAGAAGACTCTTAAGCCTTTCCGCGGTTTTCTTTCTCTCTTTGGTAAGCTTGCCCGCTGTCTCCTTATATTCAAGCTCGCAGGTGTAAATATCTTTTTTAAGCTGTTCTATGGTCTCTTCAAGCTTTTCAAGCTCTTCCAATTCCGAGGTCCTGTCTTCACAATACTTAAGAATATCCGGAATACTCTGTCCGAATTTAAGTTTCAATCCGTTAATAAGATCAAGGCGTTCTTCGGTCTTATTGAAGTCTTCCTCCGAAAATTCAAGTCCTTCCGTATATTTGGAAGCCGCCAGCGAAAAGTCTCCGAGCATCGCCTCCGCCGCAGTGAGATTTTCAAGTAATTCCTCCGCACCTTCATCTATGCTTAAAGCCTTTTTCATCAAAGCAATTGCCCTTGAAACAAGGCTTCCCGCATCTCCTTCCGAGCCCCCTGACACATACTCCATGGCTTCGTTTGTATACTCAAGCAGTTTTTCGGATGACTGCATCCTCTTGTATTCCTCTTCGAGAGTATCGTCCTCGCCTATAGTGAGATTGGCATTTGTGATTTCATCAATCTCATATTTTAAAAGACTGATTTTCCGCTCTCTTCCCTCGCCCTTTGAAAGGCTCTCGTCCAAGGATTTCTTTAATGCATTGTACGAAGAAGCCTTCTTTGAAGTTTCATCAAGAAGTTTTCTTACCTCGTCGCCGCCGAAAGCATCCAGCATATCACGCTGCTTCAGAGTAGAAAGCAAAGACTGATGTTCACTCTGTCCGTGAATATCAAGCAAAGTCCCCGAAAGCTCTTTTACAAGCCTTGCCGGAACCGCCTCTCCGTTTATTTTAAAAATAGTCTTGTTTTCCGTGATTTTACGGTAGATGAATACAGACGAATCTTCATCCTGAAGATCCAATTCTTTTAATTTGGCTTTGACTGATGGACTACCCGAAAAGACGAGTTCAACGCTTGCTTCGCTTTCCCCCCGTCTGATTATGTCCTTGTCCGCCTTGCCCCCGAGAGCCAGACCCACGGCTCCCAAAAGAACCGATTTTCCGGCTCCCGTTTCTCCGGTCAGGATGTTAAGCCCTTCCGAAAACTGAATCTCGCAATCCTTTATGAGTGCAAGATTTTTCACATGCATGTACTCAAGCATTGTATTATAAGCTCTCCCAAGCCTTTAACTACTGTATCATGGCCTTTATGCGCTCCATCAAGGCCTTCGTGTCCTCTGTGGTACGGACAGCCATCATAATGGTGTCATCGCCGGCAATCGTACCGACAATTTCATCGAATTTAAGGGAATCAACGGCCGCGGCAACAGCCATCGCCATTCCCGAAACGGTCTTTATGACCAGAATATTCTGTGCATAATCAATCGAAACAAAGCCGTCATGAAGGACGCGCCTGTATTTTTCGTCAAGCGTATGACTCTGATCCGTGTCTATGGCATATTTCTGATGCCCGTTTCCGAGATTCTTTTTGTATAAATTTAGAGTTGCAATGTCTCTCGAAACAGTGGCCTGCGTGACGTTAAACCCTTCATCCGCAAGCTTTTTCGTAAGCTCATCCTGCGTCTCTATATTGTAATTTGCAATCAGTTCGAGAATTTTTTCATGTCTCAAATTCTTCATAAATCACTCTCAGTCAGTCATCTTTCTCTTAAGGATTTCAAGGAAGCTAACCTTGTTTAACTTTATAATACGGGTACGCATTTCGCTCTTACGCATTATGAAAGCATCGCCCGTCTTAAGTTCAAAGTGTCCGGCACCGTCACTCATGGCAAAGGCATCCTGAACGCCTCCGTTCTTTGCATCCTTTATCTCGATGCAAATCTCATCCTCTCCGGAAAGAACTATACTCCTCGTATTTACCGTATGCGGGCAAATCGGGCTGAGTACCAAAAGCTCGGCCGAAGGCTCTACAATGGGTCCGCCTGCCGAAAGATTGTATCCCGTCGATCCTGTAGGTGTCGAAACGATTATTCCGTCTGCACAGTAAGACTTAAGGAACTGTCCGTTTACATAGACATCAAAATTGATGGCTCTGAAAGGCTGAGCCTTCAAAACCGCTATATCATTCAGGGCAACGGTACGTGAAAGTGACTGCCCGTCTCTTAGTATCGAGCCTTCAAGCATCATCCTCTCTTCGATAAAGAAAGAACCGTCCGTGAGCTTATCAAGTGCCGATTCAAGATTACTTTTTTCAACCTCGGCAAGATAGCCTAAAGAACCCAAATTTACGCCAAGTAACGGAACCTCTTCTTCGACGAAATCCCTTGCTGCCCTGAGCATCGTCCCGTCTCCTCCGAGTACGATCACAACGTCGGGACGGTTAAGTTTGTCAAAGCTTCGAGCCTCTTCTTTACCGTAAATCTTCTCATCGTCCATTATCTCAATATCAACGGTATTACCCTTTTTCTCAAGGTAATCCTTGATATAATTTGTAACCTCGAAATTCAAATCCTTTGATTCATTTGTGCGTACCAGATAACGACTCATCTTTTCTCTCCTATTTATCCAAAGAAGCATGTGCCAAAGAAACGACAGTTTCAATATCGGCTTCAAAGTCTGCCCCTTCATTCTTTTCAAGATAAAGCAAATATTCGATATTGCCTTCGGGGCCCTTTACCGGTGAGTAATCAAGTCCCAATATTTTAAATCCCGTATCCTTGGAAAAAGAAATTATCTTCTTAACAACTTCTTCATGGACCTTCCTGTCCCTGACAACTCCCTTTTTGCCTACTTCTTCTCTGCCCGCTTCAAACTGAGGCTTGATGAGAACTACCATCCTTCCCATCGGCTTTAGGATATTAAATGCAGGCTCCAAAATCTTTGTAAGCGATATAAAGGAAACGTCACAGGAAGCAAAATCAGGTGCTTCCGGCAAGTCCTCGGGCTTTAGATAGCGGAAGTTAGTCTTCTCCATGCATACGACTCTTTCGTCGTTTCGAAGGCTCCAGGCAAGCTGACCGTGACCGACATCTATAGCATACACCTTTTTCGCCCCGTTTTTAAGCATGCAATCCGTAAATCCGCCTGTCGAGGCACCTATGTCCATGCAGGTAAGACCGTTTAAATCAAGTTTAAAGCAGTCGAAAGCTTTCTCAAGCTTCAGTCCACCGCGGCTTACGTATTTAAGTTTCTCGCCTCTGACCTCTATTTTTACTTTTTCGGGGTCGAAGGTTGTTCCTGCTTTATCCTCTTTCTGTCCGTTTACATAGACATCACCGCTCATGATGACGGTTTTTGCTTTTTCCCTGGAATCCGCAAGACCTCTTTCAACCAAAAGTACATCCAGCCGTTCTTTCATAACACCTCTTAAAGCTCGTTCTTTATCCTATTGTAAATCGACTCGGCGTCAAGTCCGATTTCATGCTTCAAAATTTCCGGATTTCCGTGTTCCACATATTCATCGGGTATATTGACAGGCACAAGACGAACATTGAGCCCGCGTCTTGCAACAAACTCCCGCACCTTTTCCGAGAATCCGCCGCTTGCGACATTTTCTTCAAGCGTTACGATAATTGAGTGATCCTTACTTAAACTTTCAATCATCTCTTCGTCGATGGGCTTTGCAAACCTTGCATTTACAAGGGTGGCATCGATTCCGTCTTCCTTTAAAAGGTTTCTTACAGCCTCCCCCGTCTTTACCATTGAACCTAAGGCAACAATAGCGACCTTGCTTCCTTCGTAAAGCATCTCGGCTTTCCCGTATTCAACAGGTGCCCTGAATTCGGACAGGCCGTCGTAAGCCTCTCCTCTTGGATACCTTATTGCAATCGGTGAGTCAAAGCCTATTGCAAACTTCATCATATCGGAAAGCTCCCATTTATTCTTAGGAGCCATTATGGTCATATTCGGAATCGAAGAAAGAAATGAGATGTCAAAAATTCCCTGATGGGTCTCCCCGTCGCTTCCGACAATTCCCGCCCTGTCAATCGCAAAAACAACATGAAGTTTCTGAATGCAGACATCATGAAGTATCTGGTCATAAGCTCTCTGAAGGAAGGAAGAATAAATAGCAACCACGGGAATCATTCCGCCCGCAGCAAGTCCTGCCGCAAAGGTCACGGCATGCTCTTCCGCAATACCCACATCAAAGAATCTTTCGGGATATAAGTTTCTGAACCTCTTAAGCCCGGTTCCGTCCGCCATTGCCGCGGTAATCGCACAAACGCGATCGTTTCTTTCGCCCTGTTTAACCATTACGGTTGAGAAAACGTCCGTATAATTGGACTTTGAACGCTGCTTGCTCGGAAGTCCGGTTTCGATGTCGAAAGGCTCTGTGCCGTGGAATCTTGCAGGATGATTTTCCGCAGGTTCATAACCCTTACCCTTTTTGGTAAGGACATGCACTATTACGGGCCCTTTGCATCTTCTTGCGTCTTTAAGTGTTTCAAGAATATTTCCGACATTATGTCCGTCCACGGGACCCAAATAGGTAATTCCCATGTCTTCAAAGAACATTCCCGGAACCACGATACTCTTGAAGGTATTCTTTGTCTTGCGAATCCTTCTTACGAGCTCATCGCCGCCCTTAAAGCTTAAGAGTCTGTTCAAAACACTTTCTTTAAGCTCAAGGTAGCCGTCCGCCGTACGGATTGAATTTAAATATTTTGACATTCCTCCGACATTCTCGGAAATGGACATATTGTTGTCGTTTAAAACAATTATAAAATTAGTCTCAAGTTTAGAAGCATTATTCAGGGCTTCGTAAGCCATTCCTCCGGTTAAAGAGCCGTCGCCTATGACCGAAACCACGGTGTAATCCTGCTTTGTAAGGTCTCTTGCCTTTACGATTCCGAGTCCCGCCGAAATGGATGTCGAGCTGTGGCCCGTATTGAAGCAGTCGCACTTACTCTCACAGGTCTTCGGAAATCCCGCCATACCGTGAAAAGAACGTAAATTGTCAAAGCCGTCGTGTCTTCCCGTTAAGAGCTTATGCGTGTAGGACTGGTGTCCGACGTCCCAGATAAGCTTGTCATCCGGAAAATTCAAGAAAAGATGCAAAGCCATCGTAAGCTCTACCGTACCTAAGTTTGAGCCCAAATGTCCGCCTGAAACGCTTATCTTTTCAATGAGGAATTCGCGTATCTCGCTTGCAAGCTTCGGCCAATCCTCTTTCGGAATTTTCTTTATGTCATTTTCTTTTTCTATCAATTCAAGCACTGTGAAATCACCTGTTCCTGAGTATTAGGCTTTCAACTAACATGATGAGGAATTCATTTTTATGTTCAAAGGAAGAAAGGATATTAAGTGCATCCGCGGAATACTTTTCAACATCCTCTTTTGCCTTTTCAAGACCGAATAAAGAAACATACGTAACCTTATTTGACGACTCGTCCGACCCGATAGGCTTTCCCAACTCTTCAAAACTTCCCTCTACGTCAAGTATATCATCGCGAATCTGAAAAGCTATACCGATTTTGGAAGCGGCCTCTTCAAGCTTTAAAACATCACCTTCCGCTGCACCCGAAAGCACACCGCCTATCATCATTGAAGCCTCTATCAGAGCCGCCGTTTTATTCTCATGGATAAATAAAAGTTCTTCGCCCGAAATCTTTTTATTTTCTTTCTCGGCACGTACGTCAACTGCCTGACCGCCGACCATGCCTCTGATTCCCGCCTTATTTGAAAGGATTTCAAAAGCCCTTGCGGCCTTCCTCAAATCATCGCTTTCCTTTATTCCGAGGGCAGCCGTCTCGTAAGCAAAGTTTAAAAGTCCGTCACCCGCAAGAAGTGCCGTAGCCTCACCGTAAACCGCATGAGTGGTCTTTCGGCCGCGCCTGTATTCGTCGTCATCAATACAGGGCATATCGTCATGCACCAGTGAATAAGAATGAATCAGTTCAATCGCCGCCATGAAATATTTAAGTGACTTGTCCGCATTTTCCGAAAAAAGCTTTCCGGTTTCCGACATAAGCATCGGACGAAGCCTTTTTCCGCCGCCAAGCACCGAATATCGCATGGCTTCCATCAGATATTCCTGCGGTCCGACATTCTTTAAAAGGATTTCATCCATAAGTGCGTTTATCTGTTCAACGCGTGTGTTCAGTTCATCATGAAAATTCATATGTTCCGTCCTCGCCCAAAGCCAAAACCTTCTTTTCCACAAGGTCAATCTCGCCTTCGCATTCCTTTACAAGTTTGACGCCCTTCTCATAAAGCGTAAAAGCCTCCTCCAAGGACACATCTTCTTTTTCAAGGCTTGAAACCGTCTCTTCCAATGCCTTGAGCTTATCTTCTAAAGTTTCCTTCTTTTCTTCACTCATTTTTACCCTCTGTGCCTTCTACCTTGGCCTCAATACATCCGTCGGTTACATATATTTTTAAAGCATCGCCCGACTTAACCTGACCGATACTCTTTAAAGCTTTTCCCGACTCAACCGCTACATAGGAATATCCGCTTGAAAGCCTTGTAAGCGGAGAAAGAACATTTAACTTCTCCGACAAAAGCACAAGGCCGTGCCTTCTGTCCTTCATGCAGGAATCCATAAGTACGTTTAACCGTTCTTTGTACTTTGCGACAAGCTGTTTCTTAGCCTCAATTCGTGCCGTCGGGCTGAGTAAGGAAAGCTTATCCGAAAGTCTCACTGTATCGGACCTGTACGTATTTAGGATATGACCCATATCTCTGTTAAGCGTGTAGGCTTTTTCGGATATTTTTCTTTTTAACTCGACTGCATCAAAGACCGCAAGCTCAGCTGCCGCAGACGGGGTCGGAGCCCTTAAATCGGATACAAAGTCCGCAATGGTAAAGTCCGTTTCATGTCCCACCGCAGAAATAACGGGAACTTCCGAATTAAAAATCATCCTCGCAACTCCCTCGTCGTTAAAGCCCCACAGATCCTCGATGGAACCGCCGCCGCGCCCCGCAATTATTACGTCGACACCGTACGCATTCAGCGCATTTATACCGTTGATAATGCTCCTCGGAGCCTGATCGCCCTGCACGATTGCAGGATAAAGAACAATCTGTATTCCGGGATTTCGTCTCTTCGAAACGTTTATAATGTCTCTTACCGCAGCTCCGGTCGGTGCAGTTACGACACCTAAGGTCTTTACGTGCTTTGGAATCGGGCGTTTATAGGATTTGTCAAACATTCCCTCGTCGGAAAGCTTTTCCTTAAGGCGTTCAAACTCTTTGAATAAATCTCCGATTCCTTCTTTACGGACCGAACGCACATATATCTGGTAAGTACCGTCTCTTTCATACACTTCAACGGGACCCTTTGCGATTACGGACATTCCCTCTTCAAGCTTAAAGTTAAGTCCCATTGCGTACTGTCTGAACATTGCGCACTTAATCGCACTTGTCCTGTCCTTAAGGGTAAAATAAACATGCCCCGATTTTGCATGATAGGTAAGGTTGCTGATTTCTCCCTTTACTTCCACCGAATTCAGAAAGAAATCGTTTTTAAACATATTCTTTATGTATTCAGTTAAGGTCGAAACAGTATATATATTATTTTGCAAATTTAGCTAAAACCCCGTTTACAAAGCTCTTTGACTCATCGCGGCCGTATTTCTTGGCAAGCTCAACCGCTTCGTTGATGGCCACACCCGTAGGAACATCCTCGTCAAAAAGAATCTCAAAGACTGCAAGTCTGATGATTGCAAGATCGACCTTGCCGAATCTGTCTATGGTCCAGTTAACGGTCTTTTCGGAAATTGCCGCATCTATATCGGAAAGCTTTGAAAGAACGGCTTCTTCCCTCTTTGAAATTATTTCCCTGTCTTCCTCGGATATTTCACCGTCGGTATCGACGTCAAAATAATACTCTGTCTGTTCGGGCATTTCTTCCTGAGTGTTAAACTCCGCTCTGAATAAGAGTTTAAAAACATTTTCACGTATTTCACTTCGACTCATGCTCATGATTTTAAGCTCCTGTTAGTTCACCTGATTGATGCCTGCGATTCTGACATTCACGCTTGAAACGTGAAGGTTTGTCATGCTTTCAACGCTTGACTTTACCTTTGCCTGAACCTTGCTGCTGATTACGGGAATATTTACGCCGTAATCTACCGTAATCGAAAGCATGAGTTTAACCTTGCCCTCAATGATTTCGACCTTTACATTCTTCATAAGGTTTCTGATGCCGACCTTACCCATCAGTTCGGACGTGATGTTGTTTCCCATAGCGGAAACTCCCTCAACCTCCAAAGCGGCGATTGCGGCTATCTTTCCGACTACCTCGTTGGCAATCTTTACCTTGGTCTCAAACTTTTCCTCTGTTCTTTCGGTTTCCATGATATTCCTCCGTAAAAATCTCTTTAAAAGTTTTCTCGCTTTAAAAAACCTTAACTAATTCTTTGCAAATTCCGTAAGCTCTAAGCCTTTGTTCCTGTCAAGCGTCATCTGGATACTCCATGAATTGACAAACAACAGAAGCGGTCTTCCCTTTAGGTCGGTAACCTTCTTCATATCCGAGGTTCCCATGAGCTTGTTTACGTCTGTATCCGTATTCACTATCCATCTGATATGCTCATACGGAAGCGGCTCGAGCCTTATCTCAACGTTATACTCATTTTCAAGTCTGAATTTCAAAACGTCAAACTGAAGCACGCCTACAACGCCGACGATAATTTCTTCCATACCGGAATTAAGCTCTAAGAATATCTGAATCGCACCTTCCTGAGCTATCTGTTCGACACCCTTCGTAAACTGCTTGCGCTTCATGGTGTCTACCTGACGAACCCTTGCAAAATGTTCGGGTGCAAAGGTAGGTATGCCTTCGTACCTGATGTTCTTTTTCGGTGCGCACACCGTATCCCCAATTGAAAAAATACCGGGATCGAATACGCCGATTATGTCACCCGCATAGGCTTCGGTCAGAATTTTTCTTTCGTCAGCCATGATTTGCTGCGGCTGTGAAAGACGCATAATCTTTCCGCCCTGAACATGCTTTACCTCGGCATCCGCTTCGTACTTACCCGAGCAGATACGCATAAAGGCAATTCGGTCTCTGTGAGCCTTGTTCATATTTGCCTGAATCTTGAATACGAAAGCGCTGAAGTCGTCGCTTGTGGCTTCTATAAGGCCTTCCTCTGACATTCTCGGCAAAGGTGTCGGTGCCATTTCAAGATAATTTTTAAGGAAAATCTCGACACCGAAATTCGTAAGTGCCGATCCGAAGAATACGGGTGTGAGCTTTCCTGCCCTTACCCTGTCCAAATCAAACTCCGCGCTCGCTCCGTCTAAAAGCTCGATTTCTTCGTTTAATTTATTAAGTGCGTCGTCGCCTATTTCGCTCTTTACAAGGTCCGTATCGTCAATTGAAAAGCTTTCCGACTTGCCTTCCTTTGTACCTTTAAAGGTATCGGAGAAAGTAACTATCGATTTCGTGGCTCTATCGTAAACTCCCTTAAAGCCCTTGCCCGAACCGATCGGCCAGTTAATGGGGCAGGTTGCTATCCCGAGCTCGCTCTCTACGTCATCCAAGAGTTCGAAGGTATCCATCGCATCCCTGTCCATCTTGTTAATGAAGGTAAAAATCGGAATGCCGCGCATTGCGCAAACCTTGAAAAGCTTTCTCGTCTGTGCCTCGACACCCTTCGATCCGTCAATTACCATCACCGCCGAGTCGGCAGCCATAAGTGTACGGTAGGTATCCTCCGAGAAATCCTGGTGTCCCGGGGTATCAAGGATGTTGATGCAATATCCGTCATAGTTAAACTGAAGTACAGATGAGGTTACGGAAATACCTCTTTCTTTTTCGATTTCCATCCAGTCGGAAACCGCATGTCTCGCCGTTGCCTTGCCCTTTACGGATCCCGCAAGGTTGATTGCTCCTCCGTAAAGCAAGAACTTCTCGGTAAGAGTCGTCTTACCGGCATCCGGGTGAGAAATAATCGCAAATGTGCGTCTCTTATTAATCTCGCTGTCAAATTTACCCATTAAATCTAATTCCTTTTTCCTTAAAAAAGAGGTGACCCCTCAAATTCGGGAGTAATATTATTGTATTTGCATATTGTAACGGCAATATCCGTAAAGCTGTCTCTCGTTCCGTAATTTACAGGTTTAACCGTTTTACCGTAAACCAGAAGCGGAATGTACTCTCTCGTGTGATCGGTGGTTTTCAAGTACCCCGGATCGCACCCGTGATCTGCCGTAATCATCAAAATATCTTCATCCTTAAGCTTTGACATCATCTTAGGAAGGAACCTGTCAAAGTAGGAAATTGCCTCGGCGTAGCCCTTAATATCTCTTCTGTGACCGTAAAGCATATCGGTATCGACAAGATTTGTAAAGCAGAGACCGTCAAAATCTCTGTCCATCCATTCCAATGTTCTTTCAATACCTTCCGCATTGTTTGCAGTATAAACAAACTCGGTGATACCGCGTCCGGCAAAAATATCGTTTATCTTGCCGACCGCAAGCACGTCTTTACCTGCCTTTTTAAGCTCGTCAAGCATGGTAACTCCCGTAGGCTCAAGCGAAAAATCATGCCGTCTTTCGGTACGTGTGTAATTTCCGCTTGTGCCGATAAACGGACGTGCAATAACCCTGCCGACTCCGTAATCGCCCTTTAAAATTCCGCGGGCTTTTCTGCAAATATCGTAAAGCTCGTTAACCGGAATGACATCTTCGTGGGCCGCAATCTGAAAAACTGAATCGGCCGAAGTATAAACAATCGGATAGCCTGTCTTAACGTGCTCATCGCCGTAGTCATTTATGACCTTTGTACCGGAATACGTCTTGTTGCAAAGAACCTTAAGCCCTGTCACACGCGTAAACTCATCAATCAGCTCATCCGGAAAACCGTTTAAAAAGGTCGGCATAGGCTTTAACGAACGAACTCCGGCTATTTCCCAGTGTCCGGTCGTGGTATCCTTGCCCTTCGAAACCTCTTTTAACCTCGCATAGGCTCCGATCGGGGATTTTTCTTTTTCATGAAAATCCACACCGTCAATATTAAAAAGACCAAGCTTACTCAAATTCGGAGCATTGAAAAATGGGCTACCGGAAACCGTCTTAAGCGTATTTACGTTAAAGTCTCCGAAATCCGCCGCATCGGGCATCTCGCCGCATCCGAAACTGTCCAAAACAATCAGGAATGTCCTGCTCATGTAAGCCTCCTTATGTACAAAGAAAAAGTCTATTTAAAAAGTATACCATAAGTTGTTTTTCTTGGCTTTAAACAGTCAGTTTTATTTTTTCTTAATCTTGAGTAAAAAGTCTATATCCTCGTCCTTGTAGTAGAAGCAAAGCGTGATAATCAGAATCGGAATAGCAACGGTCACGAAAATATCCGCCACGTTGAATACGGGGAAGTCGATAAGGGAAAAATAAAAGAAATCGACCACATATCCCTGCATCACCCTGTCTATCATATTTCCGATTGCGCCCGCAATGATGAAAGAAAAGCTAAGGCGCAGCCAGAAGTACTTTTTATCTGCGGGAATTCTTATAAATTCGATAATGCAGAGAATCAGTATGACGAAAGTAAGCACTATCAAGAAACCCTGTTTGCCCATAAAACTTGAAAAAGCCGCTCCGGTATTTTCAAGATATTTAAGTTCGAATACTCCGTCTATGAGTTTGAGGCTTTCTTTACCCTTTAATGCAAATGTAGCCCATTTCTTCGTAAGCTGATCGCATACGACGATTACTGCGGCCATCAGTGTATAAAGTACATAGATTAAACTTTTCTTCATGCTCCCTCCTAATGAATATTGAATAAAATGGATATAAGAGATTGCGAAGCAATTTCTTATATAGCAAAAAAGCAGCACTTGCTTACGCAAATGCCGCTTCGCTTAAAGGCTTACCTTACTGAGCGTCCTTGATTGAGAAGCTTATGCGGCCCATCTTGTCTTTGCCAAGACACTTAACCGTTACCTTGTCTCCCAATGTGAGAACATCTTCTACATGGTCGATTCTTTCCTTTGCGATCTTGGAAATGTGAACCATGCCTTCTTTTCCAGGTGCGAACTCTACAAATGCGCCAAATTCCTTGATACTTACTACAGTACCCTTGTAAAGCTTTCCTTCCTCAAACTCTGCTACGATAAGCTCTACATACTCTTTGGCCTTAGCCATCATTTCTTTATCGGTTCCGCAGATTGAAACCTTTCCTTCGTCGGAAATGTCCATCTTGACTCCGGTACGGGCAATAATCTCGTTTATAACCTTTCCGGACTTACCGATTACATCGCCGATCTTGTCGGGATCGATGTCAACGGTAATAATCTTGGGAGCATATTCGTTAACTTCCGGTCTGGGCTCTGCAATTGCGGGCTTCATGCAGTTGTCCATGATGAAGAGTCTTGCTTCACGGCAACGTGCGATGGCACCTTCAACGATAGGTCTCGTAAGACCGTGAATCTTAATATCCATCTGAATGGCCGTAATGCCTTCGGTAGTACCGGTTACCTTGAAGTCCATGTCTCCGAAGAAGTCTTCAAGACCCTGGATATCGGTAAGAAGTACGAAATCATCATCGGTATCACCCGTTACAAGTCCGCAGGAAATACCTGCTACCATTGCCTTAATGGGAACGCCGGCAGCCATAAGTGACATACAGGATGCGCACGTTGAACCCATTGAAGTGGATCCGTTTGATTCAAAGGTTTCCGATACGCATCTGATTGCGTAAGGGAATTCTTCCTCTGAAGGAAGTACAGGGAGAAGTGCTCTCTCTGCCAAAGCACCGTGACCGATTTCACGACGTCCGGGTCCACGGCTTACCTTCGTCTCGCCTACGGAGTAAGCGGGGAAGTTGTAGTGATGCATATATCTCTTTGAAACAACGTTCTCGTCAAGTCCGTCAACCTTCTGAACCTCGGATAAAGGAGCAAGGGTACAAACATCGCAAATCTGTGTCTGTCCTCTTGTGAACATTGAGGAACCGTGAACTCTGGGAATAATATCAACTTCTGCGGCAAGAGGACGAATTTCGGTGATTGCACGTCCGTCGGGACGCTTGTGATCCTTTAAGATCATCTTTCTTACCGTCTTCTTTTCATACTGGTAAACTGCTTCGGAAAGAACGTTAAGCCATTCCTCGTTCTCGGCGAAAGCTTCTTTGAACTTCTCGGTGATTACACGGATGTTCTCTTCTCTCGTCTGCTTGTCATCCGTAAATACGGCAACTTCCATTTCTGAGGGAGGAACGATTTCCTTCATGGCATCAAAGAGTTCTGCGGGGATTGCGCATGACTCGTAAGTATGCTTCTTCTTTCCGACTTTTGCAACGATATCTTCGATGAAGGCGATAACCGTCTGGTTAACCTCGTGAGCCTTGTAAATAGCCTCGATAATCTTTGCTTCGGGAACAATCTTTGCTCCGGCTTCGATCATGATAACTTTCTGCTTTGTGGAAGCAACGGTCATCTGAAGGTCACCTACCTTCCACTGCTCCTGAGTGGGGTTGATGATGAACTCACCGTTAATCATGCCAACCTGAGTCATAGCGCAGGGGCCGTCGAAAGGAATGTCCGAAATTGCGGTTGCGATAGCCGAACCAAGCATTGCCACAAGTTCGGGACGGCAACCTGGATCAACCGACATTACCATGTTGTTTAAAGTTACATCGTTACGATAGTCCTTGGGGAACAAAGGTCTCATAGGACGGTCGATTACACGGCTTGTAAGAATTGCATTCTCCGAAGCCTTTCCCTCACGCTTGTTGAAGCCTCCGGGAATTTTGCCTACTGCGTAAAGCTTCTCTTCGTACTCAACCGAAAGAGGGAAGAAATCAATGCCTTCTCTGGGAGCCTCTGAAGCCGTTGCGGTAGAAAGAACGGTGGTGTCGCCATAGTGCATGAAGGCGCATCCGTTTGCCTGCTTGCCGACGCGGTTGATATCAACCGTTAAGGTACGTCCGGCAAGTTCCATTGAAAATGAATCGTACATTTTTAATCTCCTTTATTTATTTTTAGGAGCGAAAGATGCCGAAACTACTGAAAAACGTTTACGCTTCTAAGCGCTTTTCAGTGGTCTCGGAAGCGGTCTTTCGCTCATGGTAACGGAACAACAAAAGGGTGGTATTACCCACCCTAAATTTGTTACTACTTTCTAAGACCAAGCTTAGCAATTAAAGCACGGTATCTCTCAATGTCGGTCTTCATAAGATAGTTAAGTAAACCACGTCTCTGACCGATTAACATAAACATACCTCTTGCGGAATGCTTATCATTGGGGTTAGCCTTAAGATGCTCGGTAAGCTCTGCGATACGTGCGGAAAGAACAGCGATCTGAACTTCCGGTGAACCGGTATCTCCCTCGCTTCTTGCATACTCCTTAATGATTGCCTGCTTCTTCTCTTTAGAAATCATTGCTTTTTCCTCCTGTGAATCTGAAATTGCCATTTCCAAAGCTCTAAGTCGGAGTGTCTTAAAACATTGAAAAAGGTTAACGTCTGCCGCAAATCGCAGACATGAGATATCTTAGCATTTTATGACATAATTTACAAGAGGGGATTTTAACTTGCCCTCTCCGTCCTCGCTTCGCTTAACCACCTCTCTCAAAGGGAGAGGCAAGAT
>CAVJJQ010000016.1:0-30670 GCA_963649755.1 bacterium
TCTCAGTCACCTTCGGTGACAGCTTTAGCCCTCTCAGTCACCTTCGGTGACAGCTTTAGCCCTCTCAGTCACCTTCGGTGACAGCTTTAGCCCTCTCAGTCACCTTCGGTGACAGCTTTAGCCCTCTCAGTCACCTTCGGTGACAGCTTTAGCCCTCTCAGTCACCTTCGGTGACAGCTTTAGCCCTCTCAGTCACCTTCGGTGACAGCTCTCCCAGAGGGAGAGCCAAGGGGGAGAGGTGGCCGAGCGAAGCGAGGACGGAGAGGGCGAGGAAGGCGCGAGCGTTCCGCAAGCGGAACACTTTTATATTATTTCAACCCGAACAGAACCTTTTCAAACAGCTCCGAAGTCTTTTCAGGACCGTATTTCTTAACAAAGACATTTGTCGAAGCCCCACCGTTTTTAATAAGACCGTGAACGTAATCTTCGTTCTTTTTTCGTTTCGTGTCTATATCTGCAGTCTTCTCAGCCTTGCTTTCAAGATATGCTTTTAAAAATTCCACTACGGCCGTATCAAATTCGGGATTCTTCTTTGCTTTCTTAAACATACTTTGAGGAAGTCTTATGTCGTCATACCAGTTTGGAGCGGGCATATGGTCCGGGATGTGATCGTATTTCTTTTTAATCCCATCAAGAGCCGAAGCATCGAAAGAACCGACAACCGTATCGTAGAATTCCATGTAGAAGGTGTCATTTCCCAAGGCAAGGATTCTGTCATAGGAAAAAAGCGGCAGATCCATTTCCACGGGAGTGATGATTAACGTGACCATCTTCATGATGTTAAGAGGCATTTTAGCCGTCATTACGGAAACGCTGCCAAGGCCTTTCGCGTCGTAAGCAGATATGTCAAAGGTCATTCCCGAAACCTTCATCTTGGCAAATTCTCCTGCGTCTTTCTTTTGAAGAGGGTATTTTTGATTTATTAAGTCAAGCAATTCTTTCATACAATTTCACCTCCGTGTAAGCGTAGCTCCAAAAGCCCGTTTTTATGCATCAAGATTGCGCTTATCAGTAAGGTTCCCTGCCCTGCAATATTTACGCCCTGGGCAATCCAGTTCATTGCGGCCTCGGCAAAGTCCTTTGATGAAAGGTATCCCATTCCGAGGGAACAGATAAACGAAATAATCAGGAAAATTATAACTATACGTTTTTTGATTTTCACGGTCATTACGGCAAGTCCTATATCCATTAAGGCAAGCCCCGCAACCATGCAGCCTACGAACACGAAAGTTCCGCTGAAAAACGGAGGAGCGACTGCGGCTATGGCTGTGCCTTCGGTTTGTTTATGAGAGATTAAAGCAAACATACCGATGCCTGCAAGCAAAAATCCCAGGGACTGCATAGGAAAGAACACATCGCTTAAACGTTCAAAATCACAAATCCCCAAAGCATATAGAAGCTTATAGGTTGCCTTAAGCGTACCTGCGGCGATTACGTCAATGGTGCCTGCTGCAAAGAGAGCAAAAGCTCCTTTGCTCATCTTATTGTACATGTCACGAATCAGTATAACCGTCGCCGTGCAAAAAAGAATTACGGGAACATAATCTACGAGTGCCATGGGCACGGAGAAATCCTTCATCTCATTGTCCTCAATTTTTCTTGTTCAAATGATAGATTGGAAGCAGTGGGATAATTATAGGGGTCTTATTTGCATAGTCATTGTATTCTTTATTGTCACCGTAGCGTTTCATCTGACGTTTTTCAAGTCTCTGCGCGCCGTTGAACATTATATAAATGATGCAGACAAGCGCTGCGATGGCGGTAATCCACTGACCGACTCCGGTATAAGTTGAAATTCCGCTTACAAAAATACCGGTCCAGAATGTTATTTCTCCGAAATAGTTGGGGCAGCGAACAATCTTGTAAAGTCCGTCTTTGGCAACCATGTCAGGCCTAACCTTTTTCTGGGCACTCTTCTCAGCATCCGCAATGGACTCAAGTGTAATTCCCAATATGGAAATCAGCATTCCGACAAGGGGAAGAACAACGTCCGTTGAATTGTTTACAACTCTGAAGAGCATAGGGCTTACCTGTGCTGTATAAAGAACGGCAACACATACCCAAATCGTTATCAGTACAAATACAGGCATTTTCTTTTCATCGTTTTTGGAAAGAGTGCTTTTTGCCACCTCGGTTTTCTGAAAAGAGGTATTCTTAAGCTCTCTTGCAAGTAAGAAACCTGAAAGCCTTGCTCCGTAAGCCACAAAAAGGATGAGCTGCAGAAGCACTATAATAAAGGGCGTTTCGGGCTTTAAGACAAAGTACATTACAAAAATTGTAATTCCGCCTCCGGCAATGGCAAAGCCGTAGCCGATGGAAAGAAAATAAACAAATTTATAAAATCCGACAGCACACATTACTGCACAGACTATAAGAATAATTCCAAGCAAACTCCAAGGCATGTTATTTTTGCTCCTTTCCGAAATAATCCTTTATGTAAGAGGCAAAGCTTGCATCCCCTACCTTTGTGTCGCCGACAAGATTGTGGCTTAAGGTCCACTTTGAGAAGAGAATTATATCGTGCTTACCGGCCTTCTTGATCTTGGGAAGATTTGCAAGAATACCGAAGAGCCAGATGGGTGCCCACTTAATCTTGAGAGGCTTGCCTGCGGCATCAAAGCACATCTTTGCCATTTCTTCATAGGAATAGGTTTCTTTACCGCCGACATTGTAGGTAACGTTTGTATCGTTCATATGGTCTACGATAAAGGCCGCAAAGTCGGGACAATCAACAACATTTGCCTTTACACCGCCGTAGCCTTTGAGCAGCTGCATTTCACCTTTCTCGACATAGGGTTTAAATACCTTTGCAATATCGTAAAAATAACCTGTGGGACGGTAAATTACATAATCCATGGCTCTGTTCTCAACCTTGATATCCTGTTCAACCATGTATTTAGCATGAAGCATGGGAACCTCTTCGGCGCCTTTTTCATCACAGGAAATAACGGAAATGTAATTAAATTTCTTTACGCCGGCATTCTTTGCTTCCTCGTAAAGATTCATATTTCCTCTGTAGTCAATATCATACGAGGTAAACTTTGTTGATGCGCCTGTAAGTCCCATAGTGGTGATGACAATTTCAGCACCGTCACAGAGTCCCTTAAGACTCTCGGGATTTGTGGCATCGATGGATTTGAAAGTATACTTACCCTTTATACCCTCAATGTCTCTTTCTTTAAGATCTGCGGCAACAACGTCTATATTTCTGTCGCAAAGAATCTTTAAAATTTCGGCACCCAAATTGCCGAATGCACCTGCCAATACAACCTTCATAATGGTACACCTCTCCTTTTTATTTTTATGTCAAAATCAGTTTGATGATTTTGTTTGTTTTTTGGAATGGGCAAGGTAACAGGGAAGTGCCACAAAGACCATGCCGCCTATGATATTTCCGATTGTTACCGGAATTTGATTTTGAAAGAAACCGGATAAAGAAAGAGATGAAATTGTCTCTTCCGTAAGTCCGTATACTTCCATCGCTTTCTGTACGTAGGTCTCGTTGGTGGCTGCGAGCATGCCTGCCGGGATGTAGAACATGTTGGCAACGCAGTGTTCAAATCCGCCTACCACAAAGGCCATTATCGGGAAGAAAATCGCAAGGACTTTTCCGGCGATATCTCTTGAAGCCATCGCCATCAGGATGGCAATACATACCAAAATGTTGCAAAGAATGCCTGAGGTTATGCCCTTTAAAAAGCTTATTGAGGTCTTACCTACCGCAACCTTAATGGTGTAGGCGCCTAAAAGTCCCGAAGAGAAATCCAGGTTACCGGAACAGAATATGAGAACGTCCACTATAAGCGCTCCGACGAGATTTGAAAGCCACGCGGTGACAAGACACTTTACGACCTTGCCAACCTTGTATCTATTGTCAAAGACTCCCATAACAGTCATACAGTTTCCGGTGAAAAGCTCTCCGCCTACAAAAACTATAATCATGAGCCCTACCGGGAAGATGCATCCCGCAACAAGACGCTGCAAACCGATATTTGAAATATTGTGAGCCGCGGTAGAACTTGTAGCTCCTCCGAGAGCGATGAATGCTCCGGCCATGATTCCCAAAAGTATCATCTTGTAAAAAGGAAGCGATACCTTGGTTTCTCCGCCCTTCAACTGTGCCTCTACAATTTCTGCGGGCGTATTAAAGTTATTCATGTTTGTCCTCCGAGGTTCAAAATGCTTGCTTTTTGAACCAATATCTTTATTTGTTTATACCAGAACGAATTTTATCAAAATTGATGTTGAAAGTACAGATTCAGGCTTCTGATTTAGTGACAATTTGGTTCCTGCCGTGTTCCTTTCCGTAATAAAGGTTTGCGTCGGCTTTTTCAATCAAAAGGTCGATGTCCGTACCGCTTCCCTCGACAGCTCCCATGGTCATGGTAACGGAAATATCCTTGACTTCGGTCTTGATAACCATGTTACGAATGCTGTCAAGAATCTTTGAAAGTATCTTTTCCGCGTCATTTAAGCCCGCCTTATCAAAGATAAGGATAAATTCTTCCCCGCCCCAACGGGTTGCATATCCGTTTCCGTACATGCCTTCTTTGAGCTTGTCGGCGACAGCCTTAAGGACTTCGTCACCTGCATTGTGCCCGTATGTGTCATTGACCTTTTTAAAGAAGTCTATATCGCAGATTGCCAAAGAAAAAGGAACGCCGGTTGTAGCTGCCTTTTCCGAAACTTTTTCAAATGCGTTAAACAAGTACCTTCTGTTCGGAAGTCCGGTAAGTGCGTCGGTTTCAACAGAATCGCGGATACTCTTTTCCATCTGAAGGGAACTTCTGGCTATTTCGCCGAGCTCATCCTGCCGGTTTAAGTATTTTACGTCAAGCTCGGTCTTAAGCTTGCCGTCCGCAACCTTATTTAAAAATACACGTATGGCTTCAAGTGCCTCGCTCATCTTTGATGCGCTCCTGTACGAAACGAAGGCCGCAAGCATCATGCCGGGAATCGAAAGAATCAGCACCGGCCACACGGAATTCCATACAATTCTCTTTAAATCACTGCTTCTTTTTCCGGCTTCAATCATGCCGACAACAGTTTCGTCGCTGTTGTAAATCGGTACATAAAGAACAAGATATTCTTCTTTTTCCACTGCCGCGTTGGTGTAGAAAGCTTCCTCGCCGTTATTTAATACAAGTGAGGAAGTCTCCGAGTTTGTACACAAACCGCATAACCTGTCTCCGTTTGCGGACCGAAAGGACGTGTGTACGCGCATGTCCATATATAATAAGGAAATTTCGGAGTCCGTTGCCTCGGCAAAGGAATCAATGATTGAAAAATCATTTGTAATATCCGTATCGCCTTTATAAAGATCAAAGCTTGAGTCATTATTGTAGACCGGTGAATAGTCTCCGGGATAGCTGATATCATAGGCAATCATTACCGACTCGGCGATATCTTTAAGGGTATCCCTTGTCTGATTGAATATAGTCTTTTCAAATCTATTGTAGCAAAAGCATGTAATCACAATCCCGAATACAAGCACGGGAATTACGGTCGTTACAAGTAATTTGCGGTAAATTCCTTTCTTTTTCATAGGCCTCCTTTCGCCGGACGGCATCTATAACCATTATAGCCATGATAATTAAAAAAGTAACTATGAAAAAACCCCGTAAACCAAAAGGCTTACGGGGTTGCGGAGACGGTGGGATTCGAACCCACGAGCCCATAAATGGGCTACCTGATTTCGAGTCAGGCCCGTTATGACCGCTTCGATACATCTCCGGGTACGCGGTAATTCCGCGACCTTGACATTATAAGTCTAAAGAACGAGAGGTGTCAATAATCAGAACGCTGATTTAGAGTTTTCTTCCTCCGTTTTTTGCAGCTTTTGCGGCTTTCGCCTTGTTTAAATCTCCGTAAGTTTTTTCATCGGTTGTGCCCTGTTTTGTGCCGGAGTTCTCCGCAAGGGATCTCCTAAGTTGATAAAAGTTAAGATCTTTAAAACCAACCTTCAAATCGGCTGTGTCTGCAGGCACGTCCTGTTTCGTAAATTCGGGGAGCCGAGTCATAAGCTCAAGCATTTTGACAACTGCCTGCTTTCTGATGGCTCCGTCGGTTGTAACCTGCCCTCCGATTGCCTGGTTGTTTATGTCATTTCCCAGGTGTTTGTTTAGGTATACGAGGCATGCCTTCTTTGTATCCTGCGCTATCTTTCTGAGGTCCTCTTCACGATGATTGCTTACCTTGGAAAAGGCTTCTTTATACTCGTCAAGGGCGGCCGTCATATCGTTAAACAGGTCATGGTTTGCAAACAGACCGCGATTCTTGGTGTCTTTGATGACTTCGGAGATTTCGAAAAATTCCTTTCTCATGTCCTGACAGGAGTATTTCTGCCCGATATTTTGGGATATCTTTGACAGAGTATCGAAGGTCTCTGACATAAAGTTATCCAAACCGCCTCTGACATTTTCCTTCTTCTCTTCATCCGGAACTTTTTTGTAGAGTTCTGTTGTTTTGCCGTAAACATATACGAAATCTTGTAAATTTTTGGAGGGCAGGAGACTGTCTTGCCAGTGAGTCTCAAAATGGTTCATTTCCGTGTCAAGTTGATTTGACAGACCGCAAAAGAAGTTGAAATCATCCACATTGAGTTCATCTTTTTTAGGCTGCCTGATGAACGAGGCAAAAGACCAGCCCTCTTCGGCTAATTCTATTTCGTCCACATCTTTTGCGGGTTCTTTTTCTTTATCCTTATTCTCGTATATTTCTAAGAGTTCATTTGTTTCCCGGTTTGCACGTTCTAAAAGCTCTTCGTATTCCCTAAGAGTTTCTTTTGCCGAGTCCATAGTCTTTTTACCCGCTGCATCGGCTTCGTCTTCGTTGTTTATCAGCTTAAGCATATCGGAAAGGTTGTCGTTTGCCTTTAGCAGGCGGTAGTGCATATCTGTTTTGAAGTCAGACAGTGTTTCATTTAAGGATTCGATGAACTTTAAGTCAACCTTATCGCCCATGTCCGGATTTAAAAGTGCGTTAAGGTTCTTACGAATTTTCCTGCAGACTTCCAGCAGATCTACATGGCGAATTATAAGTTCATCGCGATGACGTCTTTGACGGGCAATAATTGCATCTTTTAGCTTACGGTTATAATCCTTGTTAAAGCGCTCCGTCTGACTGTCAAATATACCTTTGAACTCATCATATTGTTCTTTGACAGAAGACTTCGGAATGTTAAGCTTTTCTTCATAGTCGGAAATTGCATCCCTGTATGCAGATAACCCGTCAAGTTTGGCACCTGCGCCTTCGAGAGCCGATTCAATACCGGATACGATTCCTGCTACTTGCTTTGCGTTGTCATCCATAAGATATCCCGCATCCCCAAGCTGGGAGTAGATAAGACCTAAAGAAGCAATGGATTGGTCAATTATTTCGAATTCCCATTTGAAAGCATAGGAAACAAAAAGAAAATCAAATTTAAAATTGTAGAGCGACTCATACATATCTCTTGTCTCACCGACGAATCCCAAACTGAACTGTTGAAGTCCGGCTAATGTCTTTTCGGTATCGGGACAGCTGAAGCCGTAGCAGGTAAGCATAAACCAGATATTGGCAATTTTCTTGCGAATACTGTTGCCGTTCATCCCTGCGTAGGATTCTCCGTAACGACCTATCAGCTTGTCAAATGCTTTCAATGCATCCTCGCTGTCATAGGCTACTTTGTAATTATCGTCATCTGCTTCATGATAGATTTTAAAGAGATTTTTGAGTGCTTTGCTTAAATTGGATTTTTCTTCCTCCGAAAAACCCATCATATTGTCTGTCATGGAACAAATGAGTTGATCCTGTAAAACTTCCTCTTCGGGAATGTAAATAAAATCCGGCATTTTCTTTCTCCTTTAAATTACACACTTTTGTCTGATGTAGCATTTCTTTTAACTTTTTCAAGTTTGTTTCTGACGCGAAGCTCCTTGAAGAAACGGGTCAGTATGGCGGAGCATTCGTCCTTAAGGACCCCTCTTTCGACAATTGCCCGGTGGTTGAAGGCGTCGTGTTCCAAAATATTAAGTATCGATCCTCCGCAGCCTGCCTTGGGATTCATGCTCCCCATGACGACACGGTCGATCCTGGCCTGAATAATGGCACCCGCGCACATTTGGCAAGGTTCCAAAGTCACATAAAGCGTACAGCCTTCAAGACGCCAGTCGCCGATTACTTTAGAAGCCTTTTTAATGGCAGTGATTTCGGCATGGGCAAGGGTCGTCTTGTCGGTGTTTCGCCTGTTGTAACCGCGTCCGATGACCTTTCCCTCATACACGATAACCGCCCCGATCGGTACCTCGCCAAGCTTGTAGGCCTTCATCGCCTCTTTGAGGGCAAGCTTCATATATCTTTCATCTTCTGATAATACTATTTTCATGTAAATTCCTTATTAAAGTGGTATCATCATTATAAGATTTCGAAGAGGTAAATACAAATGCAGATTCACGGCTTTAATAAAACGACACTTCTTGATTATCCGGGAATCGTGGGCTGTACGATTTTCACGGGCTTCTGTAACTTCAGGTGCCCCTACTGTCAGAATTCGGACCTCGTGCTCAATCCTAACAGTCAGCCGGTTATTCCGGGGGAGGAGATTTTTGCTCATCTTCGAAAAAGAAAAGGAATCACCAAAGGAATATGCATCAGCGGAGGAGAACCGACTCTTCAGCCGGACCTTGAAGATTTCATCGTTAAATGCAGGGAGATAGGGCTCCTTGTAAAGCTTGATACAAACGGATACAGACCGGAAGTTCTTAAGAATCTCATGGAAAAAGAATTTCTTGATTATGTGGCGATGGATATCAAGGCTCCGCTTTCTTCTTATGAAAAAGTAGCCGGAGTTAAGCTTGACACGGACAGGATCAAAGAGAGTGTTGAGCTGATAAAGAAATCCGGCATCAATTATGAATTTCGTACCACCGTGGTAAGGGAACTTCACGGAAAGGAGGATTTCTTACAAATCGGCGAACTTTTAAAGGGAGCAAAGAAATACTTCCTGCAGGGCTATGTCGATTCCGAGAGGGTTATAAGTCCCGGTTTTACTTCATACAGTTATGAGGAAATGTGTGTTTTCAGGGATTTATTAAAAGAATACGTGGAGCGCGTTGAAGTGCGCGGGGTTGAATAAAGTCATGTTAATAACCCATTAATTGAAGGGCGGTAAGCTTAGCTTGCAAATAAAAGTTGTGAATTAATTACTCTTCTTTTATCATGTCTCTCCTATAAAAATACCGATCGCTACGCGGTCGGTATTTTTGCGTGTAAATTTCTCTTGTTTTCCGATACCTATTTGTTAAAATGAAACAGAAGCCCCAAAGTGCGAAGCTTTTTAAGCAAACCTGCTTGCCGGAAAGGCTTTGACCCGGGGCGATTCGGCATGACAATTATTTATTGTCATTACGAAAAGTCATTATTCTTCAGGAGTTTTTTATTTATGAAATCAAACATCAAGTACAGTCTGTTACTCTTGCTCGGAGCTTTTATATGGGGCGTTGCCTTTGTGGCGCAGAGCGCGGGTATGGATTATCTGGGACCCTTTTCGTTTAACGGAGTCAGGAATTTCATGGGTTCGATAGTTTTACTTCCCTTAATTTTCATAAGAGACAAAAAAGAAGGTGTCGAAACACCCTGGAATGACAAAAAACTCTGGATAGGCGGCATTGTGTGCGGTATATTTTTGTTTCTCGCATCAAGCACTCAGCAGATTGGCTTAATCGATACCGCAGCCGGGAAGGCAGGCTTTATCACGGCTCTTTATATCGTGCTTGTACCTGTATTTTCACTTTTCCTTAAAAAGAAGCCCGCAAAGACTGTTTGGATCAGCGTGGCACTCGGCGTTGTGGGACTTTACTTCCTCTGTATAGACGGAAGCGTTTCCATTCAGGCAGGAGACCTGTGGCTCTTTGCGTGTGCCGTTCTTTTTGCATTCCAGATACTTGCCTGTGCCAAGTTCGCGCCTGACAAGGATCCGCTCAAGCTTTCCTGCATTCAGTTCTTCGTGGTAGGCGTTTTGAGCATCGTTCCGATGATTATGGAAAAGCCGGCCATGAGTAATTTCATTGACTGTGCGATTCCCATTCTTTATGCCGGAATTTTTTCAAGCGGTGTAGCCTATACGCTTCAGATGGTAGGACAGAGGCACATAAAGCCGTCAATTGCATCCTTGCTCATGAGCTTTGAATCGGTATTTTCAGTGCTCGCCGGCTTCGTAATCTTACACGAAACATTGACAGCGCGTGAACTGATAGGCTGCGTTGCAATGTTTGCGGCAGTAATTATCGCACAGATAGTTCCTTCGAAGGAGGAAAAATAAATGGACGTAAATCACTTAAAAAAGATTGACGATGTGCTTTCGGAAATGACCGAAAACGGCTTCGTCGCCGGAGCCAACTGCCTTGTATTAAAGGACGGAGAGGAAGTTTATTACGGAGAAAAGGGCTATGCCGATATTTCGGGAGGACTTCCTTTAAAGAGGGATTCAATCTTCAGACTTTATTCGATGTCAAAGCCGGTGACCTCTGCGGCGGTCATGCTGCTCGTGCAGGACGGACTTCTTGATTTAAACAATCCCGTCGGAGATTATATTCCCACGTTTAAGAATCAGGTTGTGGCCGACAGATATGACCGTGTTCCCGTAAGACGCGCCATGAAGGTTATTGATCTTCTTAATATGAGAGGCGGGCTTACCTACGGCGGAGACTTAAACACCCCCGAAGCTATGACTCTTAAGATTACCGAGGAGGCAATTTCAAGACTTGATACAGATCATGAGATGAGCACTCTCGAGTTTGCAAAGAGGCTCGGAGAAGTTCCGCTTTTATTTAACCCCGGTGAGCATTTCCAATACAGCTTCAGCGCGGATGTGCTCGGTGCAATCATAGAGGTTGTTTCCGGAATGAGTTTCGGTGAGTTTTTGAGTAAAAGAATTTTCAAACCCCTCGGAATGGAAGACACAGGTTTCTTTGTACCTTCAGACAGGCAGTCACGACTTGTAAAGGTCTACAAAGGAACGGAATCCGGGCTTAAGGAATTTAACTTTAACCACCTTGCCATCAATTTGAAAATGGACCATGAACCGGCATTTCAGTCGGGCGGTGCGGGTCTTGTTACCACGATAGACGATTACGCTAAGTTTGCGACCATGCTTAACAATAACGGTGAGCTTAATGGCGTAAGGGTAATGGAACCCGGCACAGTCAGATATATGACAACCGGTCACATGGAAGAAGCTCCGAGAAAGGACTTCATGACCTGGGACGGCGTAGACGGATTTATTTATTCAAATCTTTTAAGAATTTTAAAGGACGAAGGCGCGGCGGTGACCTGCGGCGTTGAGGGCGAATACGGCTGGGACGGTTGGCTCGGTCCCTACTTTACAAACGATCCGAAACACAAGGTCACCATACTTCATATGATTCAAAAGACCGATTCGGGAACCACGACATACACAAGGCGCATCAGAAACATTGTTTATTCATCATTGGAGGCTTAATGAAAACAATACCCTACCGTTACAAGAATTGCCCGATTCCTGGAGGCGGCTATGTCACAGGCTTTCTTTTCGGGACTAACGATGACAAAGCTGTTTACATTCGCACGGACATCGGAGGAGCTTACCGTTATGAAGCGGACACAGACAGTTTTGTAAGTCTGTCGGACTATGTGAGCATGGACGATCTGGCACCGACTTACGTTGCCGCAATCGCCCTTGACGAGGATGTTCCGGGGTCGCTTTATGCGGCCTGCGGGCTTAATGACGGAAAAAGAACCGGCGAACTGCTCATATCAAAGGATTACGGGAAGACTTTTGTCAAAAAGGAACTTCCGGCACTTGCACACGGCAATTTAAACGGCAGAGGAACGGGAAAGAGGCTTGTAAAAAGAAACGGTATTCTTTATTTTGCTTCCTATGAGGACGGGCTTCTGATTTCCGATGATGAGGGAAGTACCTGGAAAAAGAAAAATATAAACGGAGAAAATCATTTAAGCTTTGTCTTCGCAAAGCCGGATTCCTCTACACTTGTGGTCGCAACCGCAGGAGTGGATACGAAGATTTCCGAATCAATGCGTGGCCATTCCCTGTATATATCCTATGATAACGGTGAAACCTTTGAAGAGATGGTCGAGCCTGAAACAGGTTTGATAGAAGGCTCGAAGCTGAGCGGTCTTGTGGGACACAGGTATGCTTATGACGGAAAATTTCTTTATATTACCGCAAATCATACGGGAGAAACTGCCTATATAGTCGATCCGGGGTACAGCTGTGACTGCGGTAAAGTAATGGGCGGCGTGGTATTAAGGCATTCATTCGACAGTGCGGGTAAAATTTCCGAGCCTGAGGTCATAAGTCCCGACAAAAATTTCCGTGAAGTTAAATACGGCTACGGAGGAATTTCTTTTTCGGTGGGGACTCCGGGACTTATGGTTCTTTCTACGATTACGAAGGATGACGGAGACGTTGTTTACCGGTCAAAGGATTTCGGCGAAACCTGGGAAGCAGTACTGTGGGGACTTAAAATCGGAGACATCGGGTTTAACACTCCGTACATGCGTCCCGAATGTAACGGCAATGATTCGCTCATTCACTGGCTGAGCGATATCGAATTCAACCCTCACAATGACAGTGAGGTCTGGTTTAACACCGGCACCGGAGTGTTCAGGACGAAAAACTTTTTGGATGCCGTCCCGCATTTTGAGGACGCCTCGACAGGAATAGAAGAGACCGTACATTTAAACGTCTATGCTCCCATAAAGGGTCCCGTTAAGGTAATCGATATTCTGGGAGACCTCGGAGGATTTGCTTTTACCGATGTAGACAAGCCCTGCGACAATTCCTTTGCCGATGCCGACGGAAACCGTTATATTACCTGCATCAACGCGGACTTTTCGGACTCGGATGAGAGAAATGTTATCGTAACGCCTCGCGGAAACTGGACCGGAAAGACAAAGGGCGGACTGATTGTTTCGGATGATTCCTGCAAGAGCTTTAAAAGGCTTTCACTTCCTTACGGAATGTCAAAAGAACTTGATGAGCATTTTAAACAGATAGAGTGTCCGAATGTCAATTCCGGATGGGTTGCAATGTCGGCGGATGCAAACACCTATGTGTGGAGTGTTGCCGACGTGATAGAGCTTCCCATGGAGCTTTGTATAGTTACAAACGACAGGGGCGCAACCTGGAAGAAGGTTTCCTTTGAAAAGCACGGTGCGAACGACTGCCTCATAAAGATTTTTTCTGACAGAATGGATTCGACGCTATTTTACGGGTTCTCCGAAAACGGGAATATATATGAAAGCACGGACTCAGGGAACAGCTTTACACGTATTGAAGGACTTTCGCTTGAAGGAGTTAATTTCGGAAAGATTGACTGTGCCGACAAGACGGAGATACGCGGAGAGAGCGGCAAGAGAGGTTGTTTTTACATAGCCTGCGGCGAAAAGGGCTTATGGAAGCTTGAGGACAGGCTGCTTAAACGCCTCTCAAAGGAAGGCGATACGGTATACAGGGTAGGACTCGGCATAGGGCCCGACACATCCGATTGCCTTGACGGCACCAAGACTCTCTATATGTGCGGTATCTTCGACGGAGTTTACGGCTTTTACAGAAGCGTTGACAATTGTCAAAGCGTATGTCGGATAAATAACGACAGTCAGATGTTCGGAGACATCAACAGTATAGACGGAGACAAGCGCGTCTTCGGAAGATTCTTCCTGGCAACAGGGTCAAGAGGAATCGTGTATGGGGAAGAGGACTTAAAGTAAACAACCATCCAATGCTTGTGTATGCAGATATGTTTTTCATGATTTCAATAGCCTTCCTGATCTTTTTCTATACGGAGAAACAGCCTGTGCGGCTTTTTCTACATGCTTTGCCGTAAAAAGTGTGGAATTCAACGAAAGTTCGATGTAAAAAATGTATAAATAATGCAAAAGTTCGTCGATAATTCTGTGATATTATAGTATACTGTATTTGCAATGCAAGATCAGGAGGTGTTAGTATGTACCGGATTGCTATCGGAAAATTATTGAAATGGAAAGAGAGTAAGCATCGTAAGCCTTTGATTATCGAAGGCGCCAGACAGGTCGGAAAAACCTGGCTTATGAAGGAATTCGGGAGGCTATATTATGCCGATACCGTATATATTAACTTTGATTCCAATTCCAGAATGGCGGAGCTTTTTGCTTCTGATTTGGATACAGACCGCTTGATTATGGGCTTGGAATTATATTCCGGTCGAAAAATCAATCCGGACCAAACACTCATAATTTTTGATGAGGTTCAGGAAGTGCCGAGGGCGCTCAGCTCTCTCAAGTATTTTTGTGAAAATGCTTCCAAATATCACATTGTATGTGCAGGTTCGCTGCTTGGCATTGCCCTGCACGAAGGCACATCTTTTCCGGTAGGCAAGGTAGATTTTTTAAAGTTGTACCCGCTCTCTTTCAAAGAGTTTTTAATGGCCGTCGGAAAGGAACGTTTTGCAGAGCTGCTTGACAAGCAGGATTATCAAATGATTACAAGCTTTAAGCAGACCTATATTGATGCACTCAAGCAGTACTATTTTGTGGGTGGTATGCCGGAAGCAGTACAGAGCTTTGCTGAAAACAAGGACTTTAATGAGGTTCGCAAGATTCAAGAGAGAATTCTGGCCGCTTATGAGCAGGACTTTTCAAAACATGCACCAAATGAAGTCGTCCCTAAGATTCGTATGCTTTGGAACAGCATCCCATCTCAGCTGGCAAGAGAAAATAAGAAGTTCATCTATGGTCTTGTTCGGGAAGGTGCACGGGCGAAAGATTATGAAATGGCCATTCTATGGCTCTCAGATTGCGGACTTGTCCATAAAATCAGTCGAGTAAACGCAGCAGGAATTCCATTGAAGGCATATGAGGACTTAAAAGCCTTCAAACTGTTTATTGTTGATGTTGGTCTGCTTGGATGTATGGCAGGACTCCACCAAAGCAGCCTGCTTGATGGAAATGACCTCTTTGTCGAATTTAAGGGCGCCCTTACGGAGCAGTATGTCTGCCAGCAACTGAAAACTGTTGAAAATTTGGGTGTTTACTACTACACCAATGACAGAGGATCGTGCGAGGTTGATTTTGTTGTAGATACCGGAGAGCAAATTATTCCTGTAGAGGTAAAGGCGGAGACCAATCTTCGTGCCAAAAGTCTGAGGACTTATCAGGAAAAGTACGCTCCCAAAATGGCTGTTCGTACTTCAATGTCGGATTTCAAAAAGGAAGAATGGCTTGTAAATTTGCCGTTATACGCAGTCGAGCAGATTGCCTATGATTTTAACGACCTTCCTGATCTTTTTTGTAAATAAAGAGGTCGCAATAACGATTTTTAAATCGTTACTGCGACCCATCCTTAAAATTTTTATGCATGAAACAGATTGTTCGTCTCGTATTTCGGTTCACAAGTTACGTTAAGCTTAAGCTTCTTGAACAGGTTCTCATCCACGGGAGAAAGAATAACGCTTGAATGAACCTCACAGCCCTTTAACTTCGGAAGCTGCTCGAGGGCAAGGGCCGAAGCTGCGTTTGTGGCTCCGCTTACGGAAAGTGCGATGAGGACTTCATCTGTATGAAGTCGGGGATTGTGACTTCCCAGGTATCTCGTTTTTACGGTCTGGATAGGCTCCAAAGCTTCCTTTGTAACAAGGTGAAGTTTGTGTTCAATGCCTGCGAGCTCCTTGATGGCATTTATGAGGCAGGCTGCGCTTGCACCAAGTAAATCAGTAGTCTTTCCGGTGATAAGCTTTCCGTTCGGAAGCTCGATTGCAACTGCCGGATGTCCGGTTTCTTTTTCACGGTTAAGTGAGGCTGCAATGACCGGTCTGTCGTCTGCGGACAGATTCATCTGCTTCATCAAAAGCTCAAGCTTGTAAAGGGCTTCCTTTGTCTCGTTTCCTTTTTTGAAATTTACTAAAGCGGTATAGTAGCGGCGGATGATTTCCTGCTTGGAAGCTTCTCTGCACGCTTCATCGTCGACGATGCATTTTCCCGCCATGTTGACACCCATGTCGGTAGGGGATTTGTAAGGACTGTATCCCAAGATCTGAGTGAACATTGCATTAAGTACGGGGAAGATTTCAACGTCTCTGTTGTAGTTGACGGTTGTTTCTCCGTAGGCTTCCAAATGGAAGGGGTCAATCATGTTTACATCGTTAAGATCCGCCGTAGCGGCTTCATAAGCAATGTTTACGGGATGATTTAAAGGAAGATTCCAGATAGGGAAGGTCTCAAACTTAGCATATCCGGCCTTTATGCCGCGTTTATTTTCGTGGTAGAGCTGGGAAAGGCAGGTTGCCATCTTTCCCGAGCCGGGGCCCGGTGCGGTTACTACCACAAGCGGACGTGTGGTCTCTATATAATCGTTCTTTCCGTAGCCGTCATCGCTTACGATGAGCGGAATATTGCTCGGATATCCTTCAATCGGATAGTGCAGGTATGACTTTATGTTTAAGGCGGAAAGTTTCTTTCTGAATGCGTCTGCCGCAGGTTGACCCGCATACTTGGTGATTACGACGCTTCCGACGTAAAGTCCGACGCTTGTGAAGGCATCTATCAGTCTCAATACGTCAAGGTCATAGGTGATGCCGAGATCGCCGCGCTTTTTATTTTTCTCTATTGCATCGGCTCCGATTACAACAACGATTTCCGCTTTGTCCTTAAGCTTGAGAAGCATTTTAAGCTTAGAGTCCGGTTCAAAGCCTGGAAGAACTCTCGAAGCATGATAATCGTCAAAAAGTTTGCCGCCGAATTCCAAGTAAAGTTTATCGCCGAAGGAAGAAATTCTTTCAAGAATTCGTTCCGACTGCATGCTCAAATATTTTTCATTATCAAATCCTATCCTCATGGAATGATACCTCCGTTAACCAATAAATTTTACAGAGAAAGCATAGGAAATTCAAGATAAAAGACAGAATCTCTTTAGATTTTTTTTAGACTATGCTTATTGCTAAGGTAAGATGGTTTATTTATAATAGACTACAAATAAAATTCAAGCGAGGACATCATGCCCGACAACAATCCTAACAATCAAAATAAACCTACAGATCCCAGGGGACCGCGTATAGCGCCCATGCTTATCGCAGTCTTGGTGATCCTTTTAATAATCAGCTATTTCTCAAAGGCACTGACAACGGCGACCAATAAAGAAATTACCTACAACGAATTCGTGGAAATGCTTGAAAACGGCACCGTTGAAAGCGTTTATGTAACAGACGACCAGATTACGATTACACCGAAGGAAGAGAATACCGACAACGGAAACTACATGCGCAGCCAGGTAATCACATACCGCACCGGCCTTCTCGAAGACAAGGACGCACTTGCCGAAAGACTTTTGGCAGCAGGCGTTGAGGTAAGCAAAGAAATTCCCGACAATTCAAGCTGGTTGATTTCCGTTATTCTTACATACATTCTTCCCGTATTGCTTTTCTTTGTACTCATCAGCTTCCTTTCCCGGAAGATGGGCTCATCGGGCGGCTTTATGGGCGGAGTCGGCAAGTCAAATGCAAAGGTCTATGTGCAAAAAGAAACCGGCGTTACCTTCAAGGATGTAGCGGGTGAAGACGAGGCCAAGGAAAGCCTTGTCGAGGTAGTTGACTTTCTTCACAATCCCGGAAGATACGTAAAAATCGGTGCAAAGCTCCCTAAGGGTGCGCTCCTTGTCGGCCCTCCCGGAACAGGTAAGACCCTTCTTGCAAGAGCCGTTGCCGGTGAAGCAAAGGTTCCGTTCTTCTCACTGACCGGTTCCGATTTCGTGGAAATGTTCGTCGGCGTCGGAGCTTCCAGAGTAAGAGACTTATTTAAGGAAGCAAACAAAAATGCTCCCTGTATCGTATTTATAGATGAAATTGATGCAATCGGCCGAAGCCGTGATTCAAAGTACGGCGGAGGAAACGAGGAAAGAGAACAGACCCTGAATCAGCTCCTTTCCGAAATGGATGGTTTCGATGCATCCAAGGGTATCTTTATCCTTGCGGCTACCAACCGTCCCGAGATTCTTGATAAGGCGCTTCTTCGTCCCGGACGTTTCGACAGACGTATCATAGTTGACAAGCCCGACCTTAAGGGTCGTGTCGAAATATTAAAGGTTCACTCAAAGAACGTCCTGATGGACGAAACGGTTGATCTCGATGCTATTGCACTTGCAACTTCCGGCGCCGTAGGCTCCGACCTTGCAAACATGATCAACGAGGCGGCAATCAATGCAGTCAAGGAGCACAGAGACTGCGTTTCCCAGAAGGACCTTTACGAAGCAGTTGAACAGGTACTCGTCGGCAAGGAAAAGAAAGACCGCATCATGAGTACCGAGGAAAGAAAGATTGTTTCCTACCACGAGGTCGGTCACGCCCTTCTTTCCGCCCTTCAGAAAAACGCGGAGCCGGTTCAGAAGATTACCATCGTTCCGAGAACAATGGGTGCCCTCGGCTACGTAATGCAGGTTCCGGAAGAAGAGAAGTATTTAAACACGGAAAAAGAACTCCGTACCATGTTAGTCGGACTTCTCGGCGGACGTGCGGCTGAGGAAATCGTATTTGATTCGGTTACGACAGGCGCTTCAAACGATATCGAGAAGGCCACGAGCATTGCAAGAAGCATGGTGACCCAGTACGGTATGAGCAAGAAATTCGGTCTTATAGGCTTAGAGAGCGTTGAAAGCCGTTATCTTGACGGAAGGACCGTACTAAACTGCAGTGATGTAACTGCAGCCGAGATAGACAAAGAAGTAATGGAAATCTTAAAGGAAAGCTACGAAGAGGCGAAGCGCCTGCTTCTTGAAAACAGGAGCGTGCTTGACAAGATTGCGGCTTACCTCATAGAAAAAGAAACCATTACCGGCAAAGAGTTCATGGAAATTTACAGGCGCGAAAAAGGCATTCCCGAGCCTGAGGCAAAGGACGATGCGAAGACCCCGGTAGCATTTAAAGCAAAGAAAGCTTCCGAAAATTCCGCATCTGAAGATGGGCAGATTACGGAAGCCGCCGATGAAGCCACAGCCACGGAGAATCCTGCATCAGAAGGTAACAAAGCGGAAAGCTCTCACAAGGAGGCAGGCGAACAATCCACAGAAGCCCCTGCCGGTGAATCCGCAAACACCTTTGAAGACGTCTTAAAGGATGCCGTGGATACACAGGATTAAACCTATGTTTAACATACAGGAAGAATTGGATAAACTCCCGCACAAGCCGGGAGTTTATCTTATGCATGACAAAGATGACAACATAATATACGTCGGCAAAGCAAAAATTCTTTACAATCGTGTAAGGTCTTATTTTCGTGAGTCCACGAAGAAGACTTTAAAGATTCAGCGTATGGTTTCGCTAATCGACCACTTCGAATACATCATCGTCGATTCGGAACTCGAAGCTCTGGTCTTGGAAAACAATCTCATCAAGGAATACAATCCCAAATACAATACCCTTTTAAAAGATTCAAAGACTTACCCTTATATAAAAGTTTCCGTTAACGAAGAATACCCGCGCATATTTATGGTGCGAAACACTCGCCGCGATAAAGCAAAATATTTCGGCCCTTTCACAAGCGCTCAGGCGGTAAACGATATAATCGAGCTTTTAAATGCGACGTTTAAGCTCAGGTCATGTCAAAAGAAATGTTCTTTCGGCACTTCAATAGACAGACAGTGCCTAAACTATCATATGAAGCGGTGCCTCGGCCCTTGCAGCGGAACGGTTCCGGTCGAAGAATATTCCGAGGGAATAAAGAAGGCTCTTGATTTCCTAAACGGAAACGACAAGACCATACTGCGGGAACTTAAAGAGAAAATGGACTCGGCCTCTGAAAGGCTTGATTTTGAAGAGGCCATCAAATACAGGGAGCTCTATGAATCAGCAACGCGCATCATAGAACGTCAGAAGATTACCGACACCGACGAAGAGGACAGAGACATAATCGGAATCGCGACCGACGATACCGACGCCGTGGTACAGGTTTTCTTTATCCGTGGCGGGAAGATGATTGGAAGAGAGCATCACCATATCGGGGAGATCGAGGGCGATGAGGCATCAAACATCCTTTCCGAGTTTATAAAGCGTTACTATACCGGCACCCCTTACGTTCCGTCCGCCATAATGCTTCCCTTTGAGATTGAAGAGGCTTCTGCGATTGAAGAGTGGCTTTCATACGTAAAGGGCAGGAAGGTTAAGCTCATCATTCCGAAGGTCGGCACCAAGGAACGCCTCGTGGAGCTTGCGAACAACAATGCGGCGCTCGTACTTTCTCAGGATAAAGAAAAAATCATTAAAGAAGAAAAGCACACAAAAGGCGCGGCAAAAGAACTTGCGGATCTGATAGGCTTAGAAAAGGCGGGTCGCATCGAGGCCTACGATATTTCCAATACCAACGGATTTGAAAACGTCGGCTCAATGGTCGTATTTGAAGAGGGCAAGCCCGTAAAGGGCGACTACCGCAAGTTTAAGATTAAGTCCGTCGAAGGGCCGAATGATTACGCCTGTATGTATGAGGTGCTTACAAGGCGGTTTAAGCACGGATTTGAAGAAAAGAAACGCCTCGACAAAGAAGACCTTTCCGAGGCTTACAGTAGCTTCGCCCGCTTCCCGGACCTTTTGCTCATGGACGGCGGCAAGGGGCAGGTAAATATATGTAAGCGAGTTCTTTCCGAAATGAACATAGATATTCCGGTATGCGGTATGGTAAAGGACGATTACCACAATACGAGGGGTCTTTACGTCGAGGGAAAAGAGATAGACATAGACAAAAATTCCGAGGCATTTAAACTCATCACGAGGATTCAGGATGAGGCACACCGTTTTGCGATAGAGTACCACAAGAGTCTGAGGAGCAAGGCGCTCACGCATTCCGTGCTTGACGATATCAAGGACATAGGACCGAAGCGGAAACGCGCTCTTATGAGGAGTTTTAATTCTATTGAGGATATCAAAAAAGCATCGGTTGAAGAGCTTACGAAAATTGACGGCATGAGTCCGGCGGCTGCGGAATCCGTATACAATTTTTTCCGTAAAGGGTTGGAATAAGTAATTGCTGTGTGCTACACTCAAATAAACTTAATGTTTGAGGAGGTTGTATGGCATATATATATTTAGAGAAGATTATTGAAAAGTTCAGTCTTGAAAATCTGACGCCCGATGTGGATATCAGCAAGATAAAAATCACGCAGCCCGATATCAACAGACCCGGTATTCAGATTGCCGGATATTTCGAGCACTTTGACGATCAGCGTATTCAGATTATAGGATTCGTTGAGTACACTTATATGGAGAATCTCTCCGTAGCCAAGAAAAAAGAAATTTATTCAAAGCTTATGTCATATGACATCCCGGCAATTGTTTATTGCAGAGAATTACAACCCGATGACATCCTGCTTGAGATGGCGACAAAGGCAAACATTCCCGTTTTGATGACGAGGAAGTCCACGTCAAACTTTATGGCGGAAATCATCAGATGGCTTAATGTTAAGCTTGCTCCCTGCATTGTCGTTCACGGAGTATTGGTAGACGTCTTCGGTGAAGGCGTTTTGATAACGGGTGAAAGCGGAATAGGAAAGTCGGAGGCGGCACTTGAACTTATCAAGCGTGGTCACAGACTTGTTTCGGATGATGCCGTTGAAATCAGAAAGGTAAGTGATGATACCCTAATCGGTTCGGCGCCCGACGTTACGAAGCACTTTATCGAGCTTCGCGGTATCGGAATCATTGACGTAAAGACTCTTTTCGGTGTTTCAAGCGTCAAGGATACCCAGTCGATAGACTTAGTCATCAGGCTTGAAGAGTGGAGCCGTGACAAAGAATATGACCGTCTCGGACTTGAAGAGCAGTATACGGAATACCTTGGCAAGCAGGTTGTCTGCCATAACATTCCGATTCGTCCCGGACGTAACTTGGCGGTTATATGTGAGTCGGCAGCAGTTAACTTCAGACAGAAGAAGATGGGCTACAATGCCGCTCAGGAATTCTACAAGAGAATTCAGGAGAATTTTGCAAAAAAGAGAGAAGAGGATGAGGCATGAGTAAATACGCGATAGGTGTTGATGTAGGCGGAACAACCGTTAAACTGGGAGTTCTCGATACGGACGGAAATTTGTTGAACAAGTGGGAAATAATTACCCGCAAGGAAGATAACGGAAGCCATATTTTGCCTGATATTGCGGCTTCCATAGACGAAAAGCTTAAAGAATTCAATATAGCCAAAGACGATGTTACGGGTATCGGCGTAGGAGTTCCCGGACCCATCGATGACAACGGCGTTGTTCACGTTGCCGTAAACTTGGGTTGGGGCGAGTTTAACGTAAACGAAACTCTTACAAAGCTTACCGGCATTCCATCAAAAGCAGGAAACGACGCAAACGTTGCGGCCCTCGGAGAAATGTGGAAGGGCGGCGGTGCAGGCTTAAACAACATCGTCATGGTGACCCTTGGTACCGGTGTCGGCGGCGGAATCATCATAAACGGAAAGATTCTTGCGGGTGTAACAGGTGCAGGCGGCGAAATCGGACACATTCATATAAATGATGATGAGGAGAAGGCTTGCGGCTGCGGCAATTACGGTTGCCTTGAACAGTATGCGTCGGCTACGGGTGTTTCAAACATCGCAAAGAAACTTCTTTCAAAATATGAAGGAAAGACTGTTCTTACCATGTCAGATACTTCCGCAAAGGCCGTTTTTGACGGAGTAAAGGCAGGGGATGCTCTCTGTATTGAAATTGCCAAGGAGTTTGGTTTCTATCTCGGAAAAGGTCTTGCCATTGTTGCTTCGACGGTTAATCCGGAAGCCTTTGTAGTAGGCGGAGGCGTCAGCAAGGCAGGAGAGGTTATCTTCGATTATATAAAGCCTTCTTTTGACAAATACGTATTTAAAAGTGCGGGAAATGCAAAGTTCCTGCTTGCAACACTGGGCAATGATGCGGGCATGTACGGTGCCGCAAAACTGGTGCTTTAATGATTGCCGGACTGACAGATATTTGCGGAACTGAAAATATCCTTCCAAATGAGCCTTTAAGTAAGCATACCACCTTCAAAACAGGCGGAGTCGCAAAGGCCTTGGTGTATGTATGCGATGAAGAAAAGCTTAAGGCAGTGATAAAGCTTTGTAAGGATGAAAAAGAACCTTTCTTTATCCTCGGAAACGGAAGTAACCTCTTGGTAAGTGATGAGGGCTTTGACGGGATTGTGATTAAGCTTTCCGGAGAGTTTTTAAAGACTTCGGTTGAAGGCGACAGGCTCGTTGCCGGCGCGGGTGTCATTTTGTCAAAGGTCTGCATACTTGCACGTGACAATTCCCTTGCGGGTCTTGAATTTGCATTTGGTATTCCCGGAACCGTGGGCGGCGCAATGGTTATGAATGCGGGCGCTTACGGCGGCGAGATGAAGAAGGTCGTTGAAAGCGTCAGGATGCTTGAAACTGACGTAAGTGTCAGAGACTATTCAAATGACGAGCTTGAGTTTGGCTACAGGGATAGTATTCTGAAGCATAAAGATTTGATAGCGCTTAAAACGGTGTTTAAGCTTGAAAGAGGCAGTAAGACCGAAATTTCGTCAAAGATGGACGAGCTTTTGGGCAGACGCCGTGAAAAGCAGCCGCTTGAATTTCCAAGCGCGGGCAGTACTTTTAAAAGACCCGAGGGTTATTTTGCGGGTAAGCTGATTGAGGATGCGGGTCTGAAGGGCTTAAGAGTGGGCGGAGCCTCGGTGTCGGTCAAACACTCGGGCTTTATCGTAAACGATCAAAATGCGACTTCGAAAGATATAGATGAATTGATCAATTTAGTCAGGTCCAAGGTGTGGGATAAGTTTAATGTGGCTTTGGAGCCGGAAGTTATCAGAATAGGAGAGTTTGAGAGCGACTTATGAGGCTTGTTGTAGTAACCGGCATGAGCGGGGGCGGAAAAAGAACAGCGATGAAGATGCTCGAGGATGTCGGCTATTACTGCGTCGACAATCTTCCGGTTAAGCTGATTGACAAGTTTGTGGAGCTTGTGTCCGAAGGAAACTCCGAGTTTACAAAGGTAGCTCTCGGAATAGACGCACGTGCGGATGAGCCGTTTGAAGAGGTCGTAAAGATCTTTACAAGGCTCAAAGAAAGCAATATCCGCTTTGAAATTCTCTTCTGTGAATGCTCGGATGCTGCTCTTCTTAAGAGATACAAGGAGTCAAGGCGTTTACATCCTCTGTCTCCCGAAGGCAGAGTTGATGAAGGCATTAAAAAAGAACGCGAAGTACTTAAAGACGTCAAGAAGATTTCGGATTACGTAATAGATACTTCAAACCTTCTTACAAAGGAGTTCAAAGAGGAAATCGACAGGATATTTGTCGAGGACAAGGAATACAACAACCTCTTTGTCAACATTGTTTCTTTCGGCTTTAAGAACGGAATTCCTCAGGATGCGGATCTGGTGTTTGATGTGAGGTTCTTACCGAATCCGTTTTACATAGATGAACTCAAGAACAAGACGGGACTTGACAAGGCTGTCAGGGATTATGTCATGAGCTTTGAAGAATCCGGAAAGTTTTTGGATATGCTTGAAGAAATGCTGCGGTTCTTAATTCCCAATTATATTAAAGAAGGGAAATATCAGCTCGTTGTCTGCATAGGCTGTACCGGCGGACACCACAGAAGCGTTACCCTGGCTGAAGAGCTTTACTCAAGACTTAAGGACGGAAACTTCGGAATTAACCTTTCGCACCGTGACGTTTCAAACGGAAAGTAGGCGCCTATGTCTTTTTCAAGTGATGTAAAAAAAGAGCTTGAAGATGTTTCCCTCGGAGAAATGCATTGCAGAAAGGCGGAGCTGTCGGCTCTTTTGAGGTGCTATGCACGTATTGACGAGGGGGAGCCTTTAAGCGTCAGTTTCCCTTCCGACAATATCTGCGCACAAAGAAAATGCTTTACTTTACTTGACAAAACCTTTAATATAGGGGCGTATATTTTGGAAGAAGAAGTCGGTGAGGACGTGATTTTGACTTCCGAAAACAGTGATATATACTGGCTTTTAAAAGAACTTGATATATTTAATCCCCTTCCTCTTTTAAAAAAAGACTGCTGTAAAAGAGCATATTTGAGAGGGGCCTTTATTGCTTCGGGCTTTATAAGCGATCCGAGCAAAGGTTATCATTTTGAGCTTACATCGAATTCTTCCGAGCTTACTAAACTGTTGACAGACTTAATTGCTCAGTTTAATATAAGTCCTAAATGCTCAAAACGGAAAAGGGCAGACATTATATATGTGAAAGAGGCCGAGTCGGTATTCAATCTTTTAAGTATACTCGGAGCTCATAAATCTCTGATGGATATGGCAAATGCCCGTATCGTCAGGGAAGTAAGAAACGGCGTGAACAGGCGTAACAATTGCGATACGGCAAATATCGCAAAGGCTGTGAGCGCTGCATCAAAGCAGATTGAAGATATTCTTCTTATAGATGAAACGGTGGGTTTGGATTCGCTTTCGGATTCGCTACGGGAGATGGCCAAGGTAAGACTTGCCAATCCCGAGAGCTCCATAACGGAGCTTGGACTCTTGCTTGAAGGTAAGGTCGGAAAGTCCGGCGTGAATCACAGGTTACGAAGGCTTAGTGAAATCGCAGAAGGAATTCGCGTGGAAAGGGAAGAAGATGAAAAAGCAGGATATCACAATAAAGCTTGAAAACGGTTTGGAGGCTCGCCCCATAGCAATGCTTGTGCAGGTTGCAAGTCAGTATGAGTCATCGGTTTACATTGATACCGACGGAAAGCATGTAAATGCAAAGAGCATCATGGGAATGATGACATTGGGACTTGACCACGGAGAAGAGCTTACAGTCAGTGCAGACGGCAGTGATGAGCAGGAAGCACTTGAAGGTGTTGTTAACTTTTTAAGCGGTAAATAATTTTTAATCTAACATTTTTATACGCCCGAACTTGAGAAGGTAGACGAAATGAAACTATTTTTTGTTTTTAATCCCAAAGCAGGACAGGTAAAAATCAAGCAGAGGCTCGGTGACATCATCGAGCTTTTTTCTGTTAAAGGTCATATGGTGACTGTCAGAGCCACCACTAAACGCGGCGATGCAACCGAACTTGTCAAGAATCTTGAAGACGGCTATGACAGGGTAATCTGTGCCGGTGGCGACGGAACGCTTGACGAAGTCGTTGAAGGCATGGCGCGTAGGGAGCATAAGCTTCCGATTGGATATATTCCTGCAGGAAGTACGAATGACTATGCATCTTCGTTGGGAATTCCCACGAGTGTGCTTGATGCCGCAAGGGTTGCGGTCGGATCTCATATTTTTTCGAGCGATGTCGGAGACTACAACGGAAAGTCTTTTGTATACGTGGCGGCTTTCGGAGCTTTTACCGAGGTTTCCTATGCGACACCGCAGGATTTAAAGAACAGACTCGGTCACGGTGCATATATTGTTACGGCGCTGAAATATCTTACCGACATTAAACCGCATCATATGAAAGTGTATGCAAACGGAAAGACCATTGAAGGTGATTTCATCTACGGAATGGTGACAAATTCAAACTCCGTTGGCGGCGTAAAGAACATTACGGGTCCCGACATTACTTTAAATGACGGACTTTTCGAAGTGACCCTTGTATCCAATCCCAAGAATCCCGCGGAGCTTAACAGCATTATTTCCGCTCTTATGAACAGAAATCTTACATCTAAGAATTTGCATTCATTTAAGATAAGTGAGATAGAATTTGAAGCGGATGATGAGGTACCGTGGACGATAGACGGTGAATTTGCCGGAAACGACAGGATTGTAAAAATAAAAAACAGAAAGCAGGAATTGATGCTTTCCGTGAAGAAGCCTTTATAGGCATGCACGCTCTTGGTGAAAGCGAGCGATAGCGGAGCTTGAACCTAGAGATGCAGCCGTTCCGGCGAGCGAAGCGAGAGCGGAACTTCCTTAAAAAGGGAGGATGCCGGATAACTAAGTTACCCGGCATTTATTATGAAAAAGTTTTTAAGTGTTTATCGAATTTAGTGTGTTGCTTGTTTGTTTCTATGGTTACAATATAAACCACAAAAATGGACAAAGTTTGTTTCTTTATTGAATAAATCTAAAACAAATTATGAACAAATTATGAACAAAGCCCTGCCTAATTATTTAGGACAGGGCTTAATAAAACGATTTTGGAAGCTTAAATTAAGCTTCTACGGTTACTTTTTCCATGATCTGATCTTCCATGGGTCTGTCGGACCAGTCGGTTTTAACGGTTGCAATCTTGTCAACAACATCAAGACCTTCAATAACTTTACCGAAAGCGGCGTAGCTTCCGTCAAGATGAGGTGAAGTCTTGTGCATGATAAAGAACTGGCTTCCTGCGGAATTGGGATCCATGCTGCGTGCCATCGAGATAACGCCTTCGGTGTGCTTTAGGTTGTTCTCAAAGCCATTCTGTGAAAATTCACCGGGAATTGAGTATCCCGGACCGCCCATGCCGGTGCCTTCGGGATCGCCTCCCTGAATCATGAAGCCGTTTATTACGCGGTGAAATATAAGGCCGTCGTAGAAGCCCTTATTAACAAGGCTTACGAAATTCTCAACAGTCTTAGGAGCAATATCGGGGTAAAGTTCAATCTTCATGATATCGCCCGTTGACATTTTAATGGTAACTATAGGATTCTTGCTCATTTAATTTCCTCTTTCTTTATGATTAATTCTGTCTGTTTATGATAAAATACTTTGAAGGGATTGTAAATGAAGAGAATTGTTTTTTTAACAAATATACTGACGGAAAACCTTCGTGCTCGTGTCAGGTTTATCGTGCGGATGCTCATTAAGGGCATTTTGGTGCTGTATGTGAGTCCTGACAGCGTTTTAAGGCTTGAAAAGAATACGCTTTACGTGGTTGATTCTTTAAGCTCCTACGAAAAGATCAAGGCGCTTAACGGCGATGCTCTTATATATATTAAGTACGAAATTGAGATGGATTCATATCCGGGTGCAAAGTATTTCGTGCTTGATGCCGAGGAAACCGAGTTTGAATACTTCGACAGGGTGTATAAGCGCATAGTCGGTGAACCCTGGATAATGGCGGAAACGGAAAGGCTCGTTCTTCGAGAGACGATAGAAAGCGATATCGATGTTTTCTATGAAATGTATCAAGACCCTCGGATGACGCTTTACACTGAAGGCCTCTATACGGACAAAGAAGAAGAAAAACGCTACTTAAAGGAATATCGTGAAAAGGTATACGAAACTCAGGGCTTCGGAGTATGGACAGTGCTCAGAAAGTCTGACGGCAGGGTAATAGGAAGGGCAGGCCTCAGCGCAAGAGAAGGCTTTGACAATTACGAAATCGGATTTGCCGTGGGCTGCGATTATCAAAGACAGGGCTATGCCAAAGAGGCGGTAAGAGCTATACTTGATTTTGCGGACAGTCAAAAACTTGGGCCTATAAACGCTCTCGTCATGAAAGAAAATGCAGCTTCAAAAGGTTTACTGACGGCTACAGGCTTTAAAAAGACCGCGGAGACCGTTCTTGATAAAATTCCTTATGAAGTGTGGGTGAGGCAGGTATGATAAATCAAAATTACAAAGCAATGTTAAACAATAAATCGGTAATAAGGGAATTATCCGAGTATGCGACAAAAAGAGGCAGGGAGATAGGCTACGAGAATGTCTTTGACTATAGCCTCGGTAATCCTTCCGTGCCTGTTCCGAAGGCTTTTACGGATGAGATGAGTAAGCTGTTAGATGAAACCGATCCGATGACACTCCACGGCTACAGTCCGAGTCTCGGCAATCCCGGATTTAAGGCGGCGGTGGCTTCTTCATTGAATGAGCGATTCGGCATGGATTACAAGCCTACACACATCTTTCCTACTTCGGGAGCAGCGGGAGCAATAGCTCACGCACTGAGAGCTGTGACAAAACCGGGTGACGACGTGATTGTTTTTGCACCCTTCTTTCCCGAGTATATTCCTTATATTGAGGGAACCGGTGCTCATATCAAGGTGGTTCCGGCGGATACCAAGGCATTTCAGATAGATTTTGAAAAACTTGCCGATATGTTGGACGAAAATGTCAAGGCGGTTTTGATAAACAGCCCCAACAATCCTACCGGTGTTGTTTATTCGGAAGCTACGATTATGGAACTTTCAAAGCTTCTTAAAGAAAAATCCGAGGAATTCGGCTACAATATTTACCTTATTTCTGACGAGCCCTACAGGGAAATCATATTTGAAGGAAGCACCTGCCCCTATCCTTCGAAATATTATAAATACACGCTTTCCTGTTATTCTTTCTCAAAGTCATTGTCACTTCCCGGAGAAAGAATAGGATACGTTGCGGCAAATCCTTCGGATCCCGATTCTGAGACCATCATTAATATGTGCGGTCAGATTTCGAGAGGAACCGGTCATAACTGTCCGGCTTCAATCATCCAGCAGGCGGTCGCTAAAGTCATAAACCTAACCGCTGACCTTTCGGTTTATGAGACAAATATGAAACTTTTATATAAAGAGCTTACGGATCTTAACTTTGAAGTCATAAAGCCCGACGGAACCTTTTATATATTCCCGAAAGCTTTGGAAGAGGATGCGGTTTCTTTTTCCGGGAAAGCACTTAAATATGATTTGATATTGGTGCCCTCGGATTCGTTTGCCTGCCCTTCCTATTTCAGGATGGCGTATTGCATAGAAACCGATAAAGTCGAGCGTTCGCTTGACGCACTTAGAAAATTTGTGAAAAATGAGTACTAGGAGGAAATTGACATGTATGATGCTGGTTTGATACTTGAAGGCGGAGGCATGAAGGGACTTTATACTTCCGGTGTTCTTGATTTCTTTTTGGATAAAGAACTTGAATTTAAAAATATTTACGGTGTTTCGGCGGGAGCCTGCAACATGACGGGCTATGTTGCCAAGCAGCGCGGCAGGAGCAGGGACATTTTCACCGACTACATCGATATGAAGCAGTATATGGGATTTTACAGCTTCTTAACGACCGGTGATTTCTTCGGAATGGATGTAAGCTTTGACCTGATACCGAATTACATCAATCCTTTCGACTACGACAAATACAAGGAGTTCACAGGCAATGCCTATGCGGTTGTTACCAACATCAAGACCGGTGAGCCTGAGTATATTAAGGTAGAGGATGCCTACAGCCAGGTGGATTATTTAAGGGCTTCAAGCTCACTTCCCCTGATTTCGAAGATAGTTCATATCAAGGGTCAGCCTTATCTTGACGGCGGAGTTTCCGATTCGATTCCGCTAAAGGAAAGCGAAAGAGCCGGTAACGTCAAAAACGTTGTCGTAATGACAAAGCCTGTTGGATTCAGGCGCAAGCCCGAGAGTAAGAAAATGCTTGCGGCGATTAAGGTAAAGTATCTTCGCTATCCCAAGGTTTACGAGCTTATAAAGAACAGATACATCGCATACAATGAGTGCCTTGACTACGTGGAAAAAGAAGCTGCGGAGGGAAAAATCTTCTTAATAAGACCCGAGCACGATCTTGAGATCAGTCGTACCGAGAAGGACAAAGAAAAGCTTTTAAAGCTCTACGACGAGGGTTATGAGGAAGCAAAGAAGCAGTATGACGCATTGATGGAATATTTAAATAAGTAATAAGAGAGGATGCCTTTTAAGGAGGGCATCCTTTTTTAACTATATAGGAAATTGCTTCGTGGGGGGAGAGCCAAGAGGCTGCACCTAATACTTGCCTCTCCCTTTGGGAGAGGT
>CAVJJQ010000017.1:0-30277 GCA_963649755.1 bacterium
GAAATACATCTTCGCAGGCCAGCAGGTTTTGTTAAAGTAAGATTGCAAGGCTGATTGCCTTACTTAAAAATCAAAAATAGTTAACTTTACAAATTGGAATCATGACTTAATTGTCATGGTTCCAAATTTTTTTTTGCAAAACCTACGGATTTGGGCAAAACATGCACCACATAACATATGAAGGATGAAAAATCCTAACAAACTGAAAGGAGAGAGCACTATGGAAAAGATGGTTTCAAAGCTTGACAAGGCGTTGATTAGCATGAAGGTAGCTTTGTCTATGAAGAAGTCTGCAGTGGATCAGATAATCATTATGTTTATCATCATTGCAGTGGCAGCCGGAATTGCAGGTCTTATGTACGTATTCGGTACAAAGACATTGCTTCCGAATTTCCAGACTAAGCTTACAAGCCTGGTTAATCAGTGGTTTGACGGAAAGTAAGGAGAAAGTATGAAAAGTAAGGAACGGATGGAGAAAAACAGAGAAAAAAGAAAAGCGGGAAAGGAAAGAAAGCGTTTGTTAAAAGATGCAAATAAGGCGCTTATCTTAACACCGAAGAAAACATTCAAAAGTATGGGTCTTATTAGTTTTGATCCGTCCGGTGTCTTTTGCTTTGAAGAAGGGAGGTGGTTAAAAACCTATGTAGTAACAGGAAATATAGGTGTTTTGGTAGAGGCATCCTTAAACTTAAAGAGTAGGCTTCGTATTACGGAGAAAATCACTCCTGCAAAAGGAGAACCGGCAGATGAAGAGTATTATGTCTCACTTGTTGCAGAGGGTGATATTTACGATTCGATACGTAAGCAGTTTGAAGCGGACGAGGAAGTTTTACAGGAAATGATAGGTGTACGGGCATTAACCGTAGATGAGGTTTTAAACGTGATTGATTCACAGTTATCTGAAAAGAAGAGGTCGCTTTCCTATGCTTCCTTTGTTCGTGCAAAGAAGGATTTGCTTAAAGAGATATTTCCAGAGGTTAAAGAGAAAAGAGACTACTTTCAAGTTAAAGAGTCCTACGGAATGAGCATGTTTATCATGGAGTATCCAAGTAACGCCAACGGAAACGCCTTAAATCTTTTAAAAGAGCTTGGATGCCCTGCATATGTAACATTTGATTTTGTTAGGGTAAGCAAATCTGACAAGGAAGACTATGTAAGAACACTTGAAAAAAGGTATGCAAGGAGCTTAAGCCCTGACCGGGTAGAAGATTTTTTAAACGTATCGGGAGAAATAACAATCATTTGCGATTCAAAGGATGCGATGGAAATTGTTAAAGGGACAGTAAAAAGAATCTTTGAAAGGTCGGGGTTCCTTGTAGCCAATGTATATGGTGGACAAAGGGAATGTTTTCTCTCTCAAGTATCACTTGGACTTTTAGATTATAAGAATCTAAGAAATGTAAGCGTAGAAACAATGAATAAGTTAATGCGGAGGCAATATGTCAGTAATCAAAACGAAATACGAACAGACGAAGATGTATGATCAACCTTTAAATGCAGAGTTAAACAGCACACAGGATATCTTTTCCATAGAAGCTATTGATGAAAGCGGGATATTTAAACTTCCGAAAGGCAAATATTCAAAGACGTATGTGTTAAGCGATATCAATTTTGCCGGAGTAACGGATGAGGAACAAAAGGCTATCATCGTAAGCTTTTCAAAGGTGTTAAAGGGTTTTCCTTGTAGGTTTTCATACAGCATCGCAAATGAACGTGTGGATGAGAAAGACTTTCATAGAAAGGTGCTTTATAAAAAGCAGGGCGATGAGAACAATAGGCTTAGAGATTCGTATAACAAGGTTATTAAGGAAAAGCTATCCGATGCAAAACAAGGACATTACCAGACGATTTACTTAACACTTACTGTCTTGGCCGATGGGATGAAAGATGCGAGGGCAACATTTATGTCGATAGAGGGAGCAATCAGATCGGCATTTGTAGGACTTGGCACTAACGGTAGGCAAGGCTCATCAATGAAAGCTCTTTCCATAGGTGAGAGGATGCAGTTAATTTATAACTTTATGCATACAGGACTTGAAAGCGGATATAAGTTTTCTTTTATGGAGGCCACAAAGAAGGGGCAGGATTTTGTTAATATCTTATCCCCTGCCACAATAGAGTTTGATAACGAATCTTTTGTATTAAATGAGAGTTTCGGAAAAGTAATGTACATAGAGGACTATCCTAAGACGCTTGAATCGGATATTCTTGCGTCTTTATCTAAATTAAACTGTACAAGTTTTGTGACGGTGAACAACGAACTTTTGGAGATATCGGGGCTAAAGCAGGAAATATCAAGAAAATATATGGCTGTCGGTATGAAGATTGAAAGCGAAAAGAAAAGGAACCGTAATAATAACGACTACCTTGCCGATGCGTCGCAGAAGCTTTTAAGTGAAAAAGAGAGGCTTGACCGATTCATAAGTGAGATAGATACCCTTGATGATCACTACTTTAATACAACGATTCTTACGCTTGTTTTGGCAGATTCAAAGGAAGAACTTACAGAGATTGAAGAAAAGCTAAAGAACATTGCTTCTTTAAAGAGTTTAACACTTAAAAGTGCATTCGGGATGCAAAGGGAAGCTTTAAATTCGACACTTCCGTTTGGGGTTCAGGAGTTTAAGAGAGTAGTAAATCTGTCTTCAAGCTGTCTTGCGATGTTCATGCCGTTTAAGACACAAGAGCTTAATGATGAAAACGGAGTGTATTACGGAATCAATCAGCTTTCACAGAATGCAATCTTTGCGGATAAGAAGTTACTTAAAAATCATAACGGCTTGATTCTAGGCCAGTCCGGTTCCGGAAAGAGCGTGTTTTCAAAAAGCGAGATGATATCCATTTATTTAAATAATCCAACCGATCAGATTTTAATTGTCGATCCACAGTCTGAATACGGTCCGGTTATTGAGAAGATGCATGGAACGGTTATCTGTTTTGATTCAAAGAAAGAGTTTTATCTTAATCCTATGGATGCGGATTTTGACGGTGTTGATTACGTGGGGTTAAAAGAGATTATCTCTGAAAAGGCAGACTTTATTTTAACGCTTATATCATCTCTTTTAAAAAGGGATATGGATGCAGAGGAACAAAGCATTATAGACAGGGTGATTGATAAGGTTTATATGGCAAATTTCAGTATGAGGAAGCGGTTAAACGGAGAAACGGGAAAGACAAGCGAGTATGAAGTGCCTGAGTTTATGAAGGAAGAGATAAACGATGTTAAGCTTTCCGAAGGCTTATCTAAAGAAGAACAGGTAAGAGCATATTCTCCGACATTACAAGACATATATCAGGGGCTTTTAGATGAGGGTACAAACCTTGCAGATCACCTTGCCGTGGCGCTCGAGATTTTTGTAAATGGTTCGCTTAACCTATTTAATCACAGGACAAACGTAGACCTTAATAACAGGCTGATTGCGTTTGATATATCGGGTCTTAAAGATAACTTAAGGGTTACAAGCATGCTAATCATGATGGAAACGGTAAGAGGAAAGATAAAGGCAAATTCTAAGAAGGATAGGTGGACGCATTTATATATCGATGAGTTCCATGAATTATTGGCTATCGAACCGATAGCAGACTTCATTGTAAAGCTTTGGAAGGAAATCAGGAAAATGAGCGGTATCTTAAACGGTATTACTCAAAACATGTCAGATCTTTTAAGCGATGAAAATGCCGGAAAGCTTTCGACAATACTTTCAAACACAGAGTATTTTGCAATTCTTTCCCAGTCATCGGTAGATAAGAAAAAGCTTATGGAGTTTTTGCCAAGCATATCGCCTGCGATGTTTAACTTTGTTGACAATGCAGAGAGCGGAACAGGACTTTTAAAGATGGGAAGCATAACGATTCCATTTGACATGAGGATGAGTAAAGATTCGGAGATTTATGAAATCGTAAACACAGACGGAGGAGGTTATGGGGTTTAAAGAGGGAGCGGTAAGGTTTGAAAGAAAAGTTAAATTTAAAGACTACGCCCTTAACTTTGTTTCAAGTGAAGCCTCAAGGTTTTCAAAGGATGATGGAAAAGATGCAAGCGCCAGGGTGGATTTAACGCTTAGCGGAGTTGCATCTTACTCATCAAGCAAGTCAAAGGCGAAAGCTATGGAAATGAAGAAGTTTTTACAAAGTACCGAAAAAGAAAACAGTAAAAAGAAGGCAGAAATCAAAGAAGCAAAGGGAAAGACAGAACCTAAAAATTCAACGTCCAAGGAATCCATTAAGAAATCAATATCCAAGGAAACGAGGAAGGCTGCAAGTAAAACGGCCGTAGCCAAGGCATTAAGGATAAAAGGCATGATAGGAAATGACTTATCAGCCGGAACTATAACAGGCGATACAATTAAGGATGGGAATTCCGGTGCAGTAAAGGTAATAACCGAAGCTTTAAATCCGATGACCTATCTTAAAAACCGGCTTGTAAAGATTTTAGGGGCAATCCTACCACATGCTTTTTTGATACTTACGTTCCTAATTTTTTTTATGATTTTGATTTCCATGGTTGTCGGTATGATTTCATCAACCGGTAACGAATCAGCAGAAGCAGTAGTAACGCCGAATGAGTATGGCATAGTTTATTAGACACTTAGAAAAAAACATCATTTTAGTAAAAAACAAAGGAGAAAAGAAATGGCAGATGAAATTGCACAGGTTGTAGATCTTGAATATAAAGGGATTTATTACCTTTTAAAAGGAACAAAGGCAGTAATAGCGGCTATGGTGAAGGCTATTAAGAATCTTCACAATTGGAATCATAAACGGTGGGTTAATAAGCCCGGGAACTGCTCATGGAAGGCAATTCAGGAAGCAAGTGAAGGCATGGCGCCGATTTTAGAGTTTCCAAAGGAAATGTTTGAGCCGACGATTGATATAACAAATAATCAAAGCATTAAGGGAGAAGGCAAGATTTCGCCTTTTGAATATTACTGTCAGTTAAACGAGCTTAAATATTGCATTATGCCCGATTTAAACCCTGACGATGATTACATTCCCGTAGCGGTTCTTTCGCAGGACTTTGGAATTCATGATGAGCAGATAAAGGCTTACATGAGAAAGCGTGTGCAGAGCGAAGAAGCTAAAGACAAAACTTACGATGAGAAAATCTCAGAAGCTAAAGAAAAGCTTGAGAGGGCAAAAACCAAGGATGAAAAGGAAGAGCTTAAGAAGGAGATTGAAGCATTAGAGCAGGGGAAGACTCAGAACAGCGAGCTCTTAACAGAGTCTAAGGAAAAAATGGAGAAAAACAATGTCCTTGAATTTGCGGATTACTTAAAGCAGGCGGAAGGAACTGAGTTTTTAAATAATCCGGAGCTTGCAATGATGCAAGCTCAGACCTGCGGTATCGTAAGAGAGTTTATGCCGGAAGACTGCATGTATCCAATTAGAGATAAAGGACTTGTACCAAAGTCCGGAGAGATTTTCTACAGTCAAAAGGCAGGGGATGATGAACTTTTAACCGTAAAGAGAAGCTTTGCAGAGGATGATAAAGGTATAGTTTACTCGCTTTACGAGATATCCGATCCCTTAACGGGAACTAAGTTTGAACCGGTATCCGATAGGGGATTAACAATGGAAGCATGGAATGAAAAGCTGCCTTTAATACTTAAAAATGCAGGGATGATGAAAGATCAGCCTATGACAGTAATGAAGAGCGAAGAAAGGTTCAACGATTATGTTTTGGGTCTTGATGCAAATTTTACCATAGCCCAGGAAAATGGGCAGGAAATCTCAAACGAAGCACAGATTGTAATAGATCAGGTAAGAAATGATACCGCTCAAAGGGAGGCTTATGTAAGAAGCTTTTATTCTACGGTTACGGTTCCTGCAGAATCGGTAATGCCAAGTGAAAATCAAGTTCTTTCGTTAGAGCTTGATGACGGCCTTGTTGAAGGCGTTTCTTTAATTGGTATTGATTCAGATAACGCAAAGATATCAATTCGGTCGGATGAAAAGTATGCATATATCGGAGCTGACGGAAAGGAAAAGACATTGACCGGAGATGAGATTTTAAAGGCACTTGAAGGGAAGGCAAAGGGAGAAAGTGTTACAAAGACTGTTTCAAAGGGATTGGCAAAATAGGAAAAAAGCATATGAGTGATTTATTTACAAGAGAGAGACCTGTTAAGAAACATACAAGGAATGTAAAGGAAACTCTTATCATATACTTGATTGGCATTTTTATTTGTGTATATGTAGGCTTCCTGTTTGGCGCAGTGTGGATAAACGGTAACGATTTTAATGAGTTTCTTAATAACTTTCAGTCTTTTATCATTGAAAAGCGGCACTTTTTAGTAGGAGTAACTCCTGCCACGCCAAAGTTTATATTGTCCTTTGCGGTTTGCTGGTCGATGGCTTTTATTATGATATTTACCCGTATAGAGCATCCGTTTGCAGGGGAGGAATATGGTAAGGCTAAGTGGGGTGATGCAAAAGAGTTTACAAAGAACTTTGCTAATCGGGACGAAAAAAACGAGGTAGAGGTTGTAACAGGGGATGTGCATTTAGAGCATCCCCTTAGAGTTAACACAGCCAACTATTGGATTGCAGAGGATGTATATCTTTCGATTCATAATGAGAAAACATCAAACTTAAATATGCTTGTTGTCGGTCCTCCCGGATCCGGAAAGTCATTTAGATTAGCAAGACCTATGTTATCTCAGCTTTGCGGAAACTTCCTTGTGACAGATCCAAAGGGAGAGCTTTATAAGCAGACAGGACAATACTTTGAAGATAACGGCTATGAAGTAATGGTCATGAACGTTGAGTCAGAGGACGGGATGCCGATGAGTATTCATTTTAATCCGTTTGAATATATACGCAATGAGTCGGATATCATGAGCATTGCGGGAATTCTAATGAAAGCAACCACGCCTCCGGAAGATAACGGCGGAAACGATCAGTTCTTTGAACAGTCAGCGGAAGTGCTTCTAACAAGTATTATCTATTTGATACATTACTATTATCCGAAGGAAGAACAGAACTGGAAGACATTTGTAAAGCTTTTGGATGCGACTTGCGTATATACAAGTAAGGACGGAGCCATTGATAACAGGACAGGCGGAATATTGGACATTGCAAAGAAAGCGCAGAACTACTGGAAGAACGAAAGAAAGATGGAATCCGATTTTCCTGGATACGTTGCAATTGAAAAGTATTATAACGGCGCGGCGGAAACAACAAGCTCAATTGTTGCATCGCTTGATGCACACTGCAGGTACATGAAGCTTGAATGTGTAATCGATTTGCTATCGGAGGATGAAATTAAGATTTCAAAGAGCTTTGGGTATTCTAAGCCCTGTAAGGAAGCGTCTACCGGAAAGAGAATTCTTTTTATCGTAACAAGTGAAGACAAGCGTTACTATGACTGGATTCCTTCGATGGTTTATTCTCTTTTCTTTGATGAGCTTTATCATCTGACAGCTATAGAAAAAAGCCTTCATGAAACGTTACCGACACACCTTACTTTCCTAATGGACGAGTTTGCAAATGTTACGCTTCCTGATTCCTTTGTGGAAAAGCTTTCCACAATGCGCAGCCGAAATATGAGTGCGGTAATTATTGTTCAGAATCTAATTCAGCTTAAGCGTAAGTTTCCTAAGTTTGATATGGATAAAGATTTAATCGGTAACTGTTCAATCATTGATATTTTGGGCGCACCGGATATGGATTCTTGCGAATATCTTTCTAAGCATTTCGGTACTCAGACAATTCATAAAGCAAGTGAATCGGATGCAAAGGATTATAAGGGACAAAGCAGTAGGTCTGAGGACGTCATGCAAAAGAGCCTTCTATCGGCAGAAGATATCTTCGCCATGAAGAAGGACGGAGAATGTGCCATTGTTGTAAAAGGAACGAATCCTTTGTATCAGACAAAGTGTCGTATGGAAAAAACCGACTTTGTTAAGCTTTTGTGCCGTAAGGATAATCCGTATGATCCAAAGAAAAGACAGGAAATAAGAAAAAGAAAAGTAGCGGATTCCAACTCGATATTTTATTCAGGAGAAAGAGCCAAAGAAGAGTACGAAAAATTAAAAGCTCAAGGTGAAGAGATTACACATATCACGGTGGATGAAGCGGAAGCTTATTACGACACTACAAAGATGAATTTAAAGCCTAAGAAGTTAGTTCTGTCCCTAAAGGAAAGAGAGATGCTTAATAAGAATGCGGGGAAATACGAAAAAAAACAAAGCTTAATGAAGAAGATATCCTTTGAAGAATTTAGGGATAATCTTAACGACGAGGCTTGTGATGAAGTTACATTTCAGAATCGCTGTAGGACAGTGAGAAGCCTTATCAATGATGGTTTTTCAAATGCTCATATAAGGTTTTTAAAACCTCTTATTATAAGAGAATATACCTTTGAAAATATAAAGGAGCTATTTAATAAGGACTCAAGCATTGAAGAGATAAAGGACTTTATTAACCAGATGGGATTTGCAGAGTAATAAAATGAATGATACAATCAAAGACGCAAGCGGTAGTTTAAGACAGGAAAGACGGCACGTAAGTGCATTTTTTACGTTCGAATCGTGACACTTGCATAGAAGAGCACTTGTTAACAGCAAGTGCTTTTTGTTTTGAGATTTGCATTCGGAAAGGATAGAAATCTATTCTTTCCGAATGTCATATTGTTTACATTTTCTAAAGAATGTAGAAGAGGACATTCCGGACTGTTCAATTGCTTCTTTTAACGATAGCTTCCCTTCAGACCATTTATGAGCTGCATAAAAGAATTTTTCATTTGCTTCAATCGGTTTGCGACCCTTGTATTTCCCGTTTTGCTTTGCAATTTCAATGCCTTCTCTTTGACGCTCCAAGATATTTTCTCGTTCTAACTCTGAGAGTGCTGCAAATACTGTCAACATAAAACGACCCTGAGGCGTGTTGGTATCTAACTTTTCTTTGTCAGAGACAAGGAAAACTCCGCGCTCGCTTAATGTAGCAACTGTAGCAAGTAAGTCTTTAGTGCTTCTTGAAAGACGTGAAAACGATTCTACATAAAGGGTGTCACCTTCACGCAAGAAAGATAACATTTCTTGAAATTTAGGTCTGTCGGTATTTTTGCCGCTTACTTTGTCGTTATAAATTTTTTCTACGCCCAGTGATTTCATCAGTTCAAGCTGCCTTGCCGGGTTTTGTTCAATGGTACTTACTCGTACGTATCCTACCTTCATAAGTCCTCTTTTGCTGCCTTACGGCTTAGGGTTTTTCTTCTTTCGTCTTCATTATACCAGTATTCGCTGTCAATAGCATTGCCATTATAATGATAGTGGTATCAAAATAAAAATCATAACTTTAATGATAGCGACTCGGCTACTGTCAATGAACTACACCCTAATGAATAAGATACCAAATTAATTAGATTGAGTAGCACGAATTGTACAAGTCGTGTTGCTTGTCCTACTATCAGATAGTTACATATATGAATTCAAGGGTAAAAGGTGCAGCTTAAAAATGGAGTAAGTTGCAACGACCAGAATAATCAAAGAGTGTGTCTTTATCTAAAGGCTCAAGTTTCTTGCATAAATCCTCATTCAACCCCTGGGAGTCGGGCAGGGGTTGGGGTCGGAATGGTACCATAATACAAAAAATACAAATTATCAAAACCTCGAATCGGTAAAAAACCGGTCCGGGGTTATTTTTTTAAACTTTTTTTCAAAAAACCTACGGATTTGCCCTAAACATGCACCACATAACTAATGAAGGACAAAGATCCTATCAAATTTAAAAGGAGGAAAGTCATGGGATACACACATGCAATTGATTCTTTAAAAGGAGTCTTAATCACGCTGGGGACCTCGATCGGAGCAGTTATGTTGGTTTACGGAGGCATCAAGTTTGCGATGGCATTCAGGCAGATGGATCAGCAGGGCGAGCATCAGGCAGTTTACTCGGTGGTAGCAGGCGGAGTGCTTATGGGTCTTGGGGCATTGGTTTCGATTTTAACGTAAGGAGACATATGGAAACAGTTGTAAAAGCACTTTATAACGCATCCTTTTCTATCTGGAATGAGTTAATAGGTCTTGCAATGACGCTTTTTACTACGAGTCCTAAATCCGCTGCAGGTGGCAGCCCTTACGGCACGGTACATGCGCTTTACAGTAGCATTTCGTCAGCGACAATACCGATTGCCACCTGTTTTTTTGTAATAGCCATTTACAAATCGGTTGTTACGTCCCCGCCGGAACAGCAGGCACAAAGGTTTTTAATGGACGGAGTGAGGTATTGCATCATCCTGTTTATCGCTTCTCACTTATGGGAATTCTTAGGATACATCATCGAGTTTTCGGACGGGATAACAAAGACAATCGGAACGACGACCGGATATAAGCTTTCGATGGGAGGAGAACTTGAACGAATAATTCACGATTCCTTAACGCTACCGGAGTTTGAACTATCGGGAGAATGGGTAGGTAATCTCTTTGAAGCAATAGGGTGTGCGGCATTACTTTTAATCGGAGGACTTATTTTAGTCCTTGTAATGGTAGCAAGCTGCATATCGATTACAAGCTCTGCATTTCAAAGAATCTTAAAGCCATTAATCATGATGCCCTTTGCGGGAATAGCGATAGCAATGGGAGCGGGAGGCCATGAAATCGGAAGAAGTACTTTCCAATATCTTAAAACCTTCTTCGGGTTTTGCATATCGGGAGCAATGATGGTTGTGATTATTAAGACCGGATGCACGCTTTGTACGGAAGTAGTGAGCGCTAAGTTAATCGGAAACTCAGATATAGAAAATTGCATAATGATGACGGTCCAGGCAAGTATCACGCCGATTGTCATATCAGGGCTTGTAAAGGGCACGGACTCAGTCATATCAAGGATGCTTTAGGAGAAACAAATTATGGCACAAATGGATAGAAATTTAAACTTGGAAGAAATCGATTCGGATGCGCTCTTTGGAATAGACGCGTTAAAGAATCAAACCTTTTTTCAAAAGCTTATCTTCTTCGGAGCCCTAGGTCTTGGAGTTATGGCAAATGTCTTAATGCCTATGTTTTTAAATACGCCAAGGGTCGTATGCATATTCATATTCCTAGGATTAATCATGATAGGCGTCTTGCTTGGTTGTAACTATACGCAGGATCAAACGTACGGAAAGTACCTGTATTGTTACTTTTTTAAGCCTGTAAAGATCTTACGGTATGAATCCACGGAAGACTTAGGACGCATTAGGAAAGAAGCGGAAAAACTAAATAAAAAAGAAGAAGAGATACTAAAAAGAGAAAAAGAAAAGGAACCAAAGGAACAAAAAAAGCTACTAATTAAGCTTTTAATCTTTTTACTCGTGCTGGTATTAATAATCGCTACGGCCTTCGTTTACGTAAAGGAAGGAAGAAAAAAAAGCTACCATCATGAGGTAATTTCAGAGGAGGAAACAAATGGAACAGGAAAGTAAATTACGGGACTTAGCCTTAAGCTTAGTCGAAGAATATTATGAATTACAGGGTCAGGGAATCTTGTATAGCTTAAATAAAAGAAGCTACGGGAACTTATCTTCAGAAAAAGAAAAGGTCTTAGAAGACATTAGGGATAGTTTATCAGGATATCAAGATGAAACCGAGAAAGACATATCCGAAGAAGAAAAGGACATCGTCATTTCGATAGTCAAAAAAGAAATTTGGGGATACGGGCTTGTAGACGAACTTATTCACGATAAGAGCATTTCGGACATTAAGATCCACGATGAAAACCACATAATCATCAAAAGGGAAGGAAAGAGAGAAGTTTCGAAAATAACATTTCCTTCAAAGGAAAGCTATAAGCGGTTTGTAACAAGATTACTTGAAAGAAACAAAGTTAACTTAGGATCTGCAAACGCAATCCAGACCTTTACGGACTCAGATCAGGATGACTTTATTTTAAGACTTGCTGTCATAAGCGGAATCTTAATCGTAGGAGGAAGCCCTTGCGTAGTAATAAGGAAGGTCCCGAAAGATAAGTTTTCTTTAAAGGAACTTGATGAAATGGGCATGTTTTCTAAAAAAACTTTAAGGGAAGAAGCTAAAGACGACATTTTAGACTTTTACATATCTACCGATAAGTCGGAGCTTGATGTCTTATTCCACAGGATAATTAACTCTCGCGGCATCTTGTTTACGGGAAAGGGCGCATCAGGAAAGACGACTTTAATGAATGCATTTATCGAAAAGATCCCAAAGACCGATTCCGTAATGATATGCCAGGAAAACGCAGAGCTTTTCGACTGTAACCATCCCGATCTAATCGCAGCACACGTCATGACAAACAGCGGAGACTCTAAGGTGAGCTATAACTTAGGAGACTTAACAAGGGTAGCGCTGCTTGTGGATCTTGACAGAGTAATAGTAGGAGAAGTCAAGGAAGGATCCGAAGCTGCGGGATTATCAAAAGCAAGCATGACAGGTCATAAATGCTGGACAAGCGTACACGGAGAGTCATGTGAAATGGCAGTAGAAAAGATGGCTGACTACATCTCCCAGGCAACAGGATATGATAATCGCGAAGCCTTGAAGCAGTTACTTGGCTTTGAATACGTAATTCATTTATCGGACTTTAGGGTAGATGAAATCGTTAGAATCACCGGGTTTGATTACGAAAACGGGAAACTAACCTTAGAAAAAGTCTATCCGTTTAAGGAGGAAGCATGAAAAAGGCAATAATCGCATCCTTAATGGCATTGCTAATCCTACCTCTTTCAGGGTGCGGCCTCTTTCAAACCCTGGAAGGAAGTAAGGGAGAATCGGAAAACTCCTATTCAAACGTATATGACCTTAAAAGCGAGAAAGCATACGTCTGGAGAAGCGTAGGTGAATCTGATATACGAGCTGATTTGTCACAGGATAGAACCGGAGAAGATGTTTTCTTTATATGTCCTATCGGTTCAATTAACTTTGAAGGAAAAGAAAAAGAAGAGACATACGAATACCAAAGAAGCATATGGTTTTTAGCTGATACCGATAACGAAATACCTACAGTTACAAGTAAGGATGCACTTATCTATATTTCCGATACGACTGTACCCGAAGAGATTGTTTTTGAACGATTTGCAGACTACGGATATTCAATCGGGATTTCAGGATTAAAGGAAGATGAAAGCGATCACTACTACATCACCTTTGCGGAAACGGATGAAGATGATTATAAGCATTATATTTACGAAGATTCCGATGCAAGGGATTTAACAACCTTTAATACGATAACCCGCCTTTACATAGATAAGGTAGGCGGGACGTTAGTTAGAAAGATAAACGTATCAGCCGGAGGAACCGTTCTTAACTTAGAAAAGGATAAGGATTACATCTGTGAGTTTTACACAGGGACCTTTTATCAGGACTTTAAGTTGCAAGCTAACGTCAGGTGCTTTGGAAGCTTAGAGCGTTTTATCTGTTACGATTACGAGTTTTTACACGCTAACTGCATAAGGATAGAAATCCCCGATTGGTTTAAATCGGGATACTATTTCGTAGAAGGCGTAGGGCTATTTAGATACGTAGCTTATGAAGACTTAAGCGCCTATAACGGCCTTACGTACGACGAATCAATCGAATGGAATGACCCTATAAAGCAGTACGACGAATACGGAGTATGCATTTACGATCCAAGCCTTGAAATCGGGTATTCGGAAAATGGCAGCACGTTAGAATCGGAAGATGAAAGCGAAATCACAATCGGAAACATAAAAGAAGAAACAAAGGAGGAAACGGATGAATTTAGTAACAATTGCCTGGATAGTGATAGTGATTAATGCTTTTACATTAAGCCTCATTATCCATATGGATTTTGGTAATAGAAATGTTTTTAAGGAAATTTATAAAAGGTATAAGGGTAACCGCGATAGGAAAGTTAAAGAAGAAAATCAGTTTGTATCAAAGTATGGAGTCATTGAAAACAGGAGCCTCATTTATAAGATTGATAGGCTAATCACAATGAGTGGCATTAAAGGTATTTTCCCGCATATGTCCGGCGAAGTATTTACGGTTATATGCCTTATAAGTTTTTTATTAACGGTCGTAATAGCAGTCAACATAAGCCAAAACATCTTACTCAGTCTGTTTACGGCATTCCTAGTTGTAACCCTGGAAGTCTTATCGGTAATCGTTATGTACGGGAAAACTTATAACCGCATAGAAGAAGACACAAGCCTTTTCGTATCGGTTTTGTTTAACCACGCAAAGGAAAGCTCGGATATCGTAACGATTATGACAAGAACCTACTCGTCTTTAGACGGGCCGTTAAGAAATCTAATCGGTGAGTTTTTGGTAACGAGTGAAAAAACCGGTAACATCGACTTTGCCTTTGACGTATTAAAGGAGTCAGTAGATAATAGGACCCTTCAGACAATCGCTGTTAACTTAAAAAACTGCATGCATTACGAAGCTAACTACGAAGAAGTCTTAACGCAGATGATGAACCAGGTAGCGGAAGAAATGAGCGCAAGAGAGGAGCGAAAGAACATCCTTTTTTCCATGAAGCTAACGCTTATATCGATATCCGTAATGAGCGTAATAATTGTAGCCTTAATAGGAAAAGGCATCGGGATAGATGTAAAGGCAATACTTACAGAGAACTTAGCCGGTGAGTTTATCCTTTTTATTACCGGGTTACTTTATCTATTCGTAACGGTGAAGCTATTTAAGGTTGATAAGTAGGGAGGAAAACATGACAGAAAGTATTTTACTAATTTTACTATTTGCCGTTATCTTTACAAGCATCCAGAACTTAAGTTTACGTAAAGAAGGTAAAGACATAAAGGTATACGCAAAGGAGAAACTTGAAAATTTAAAGAAGGGAAAGCGCGTACAGGAGCTTATTCTACTTAAAGAAATAAAGCTTAAAAGGTATGGAGCTGATTTCTTTCTAAAAGACGGGATCTTGGTAAGTGAATGGTACTTATATAAAGCAATACTTGCTTTAGTTTCCGGGTTAATTACATACGTCTTATCCGTAAAGGTATTTAAGGCAGATGCCGGATTACTTATTACAACCATAGTTTCGATATTAGCCTGTTTTTTCCTTGATATCTATTTGACACTAGAAAACAAGCAGTCAAACGAAGCAATGATGAGCGATATTTCCGAGATGAGCAGATCTGTCCTATACGGAAAGAAGGGCGGTCAGTACATAATCGATGCGATTAAGGATGCCTGCAGGGTAGTTGAAAATAAGCGCCTTAAGACATCACTTATTAAGTTAAGAAGTAACCTTGATGCGGGAAGAGGCTTAGAAGAATCGTTATCCGAGTTTGAACTAAACTTCACTACTCCTGAAATCAAAAGCTTTTGTACGGTTATTAAGTCTTTACAGACAACAGGGCATGTGGAAGAAGCACTTAAGACCTTAGAAAACAACATCGAAAGAGGTAAGGCTGGAGTAAACAAACGTAAGTGCATAGTCCTTGAAAATAAGACAATGGTATATGTGCTTTTAATAGCCTTTGACCTTCTGATTATGATTTTATATTGCATCGTTGAAAAGTTACTTGATATGCAGATAGCGTTTTAAAAAGGAGAGGGTATGGAGAAGATTTTAAAAAAGAAAAACGGAACAGTCATTGAAAACATGCTTGTATGCCTAATCGGAATGGTTATGGTTTGTGCCTTTTTGGTAATCGTTTTCGGAGCCTTTTCTTCGATAAACGATAAATGGAACATGAGGCAGGCAGCTCGTGAAACTCTTTTGATTATGGAAACGGAAGGGTATTTAAAGCCAGAAGACGAAGAAGCACTTTTAAAGGAGTTAGAGTCTTACGGCCTTTACGACATTGACCTAACCGGCACAACGAAAACGGAAGTTAATTACGGAGAAAGAATTTATCTTAAGATTACAGGCACCTATGACGATAACGTGCTTTCCTTTGCAGGCGGAATTTCAAAGGTAGGTAAGCATCCGACTACGATAACAATTCACAGGCAGACAACGGCAAAGCAGTAGGAGGAGCGATGAAGAAAAAGAAAGCAACCGGCGCAATCGGGTATGTAATGCTTTTTACGATTGCAATCATCATGGTAATTATTACGCTTTACATGCTTGCAAGCGCTAGATTCATGACAATACAGCATGACGTAGACGACGCCCTGGCGGACGCTGTCTTAGCCTCTCTTGTAGCAGACGATGTTTACTACTTTGAAACATGGGAGAGTACCGGCACGGCAGTAGTTAGGTTTAAAGACGTTAAGGAAAGTTACTTAGCTTTCAGGGATTCAATGAAGGAAGCAATCGAATCGGAAAGTGACTTTTATAAAGACATAAAGTATCCGGTCTTTATTTGTTACGAAGTTAACGGTGAAAACATAACGATTACAACCTTTAACGAGTTAGGAGGCATGAGTGAAAGTAAAGGGGCACTTGGGGAAGTAAAGACACCCACGGGAACGGTAGTTAAAGAAACAAGCGCCTACGGGAAAGTAAACTTCACTTTAACAAGCTTACTTAACAAAGAAAGAATAGAAAAAAGCAGAGATTTATATTGCACGATAAAGAATAACAACTAACAGGAGGAATTTATATGTTTAAAAAGAAAGAAGTTTTAAAGGAAACGGAAGTAAAGGAATTAAATAAATTAAAGAAAGAAAAGAAGGGGCCTGGGATTATAAAGATCTTTTTAATGCCTCTTACGGTTACATTAATCATAGTAGCCGCAATCTACCTTGTAATGGGGAAGATGACAGAGAAGGACGCTCTTTTAAAAGATGTGGTTGTTGCAAGTAAAGACATAAGAGTAAACGCATACATTGAGCCTGATGAGGTAGATAACTACTTTAAAGTAATTAAGGTAAGCAACGAAGCCGTGCCGGATACAGCCTTTACGTCTTTACCGGATTTAAAGGAGAAAGGATTTTATACTAACCACGAAATCGGAGTAGGAGAGCTCCTTTATAAAGGCGACATAAAGACTACCGATGCAAGGCTTGATAAATATAAATCAGGCTACGAAGTCACAAGCATCTCCGTATCAAACTTTGATAAGGGAGTAAACGGTAAAATACGAGAAGGAGCAATCATCGATATTTACGCGGTAGACCCTGCAACTGATGAGCTTACCCTTTTTGCAGAAGACGTATATGTAGAAGCCGCTTTCGATTCATCCGGGAACGAACTTACAACTGATGAAGGCGTAGCAGTAAGCTATACAATCTACGTAAAGGAAAGCGAGATAGAAAGCTTAAACAAGGCAATTAACTACGGGGAGATTCATATTTATAAAAAATAAACAGGCAGATTGATTTTCAGGCACTCTCTTTTCGAGAGTGCTTTTTAAATTTGATAAGTTTCGATGCTTAACTGTAATGCCTAAATTGCTTAAACCCGCATGAAATCAGCATTTTTTAGCTGTCATTTTTATCGGACACGTCAGGGAATATATTTAAGACAACAAGAAGTTTAAATGAAAAACTAAATGTGAGCTCAATCACAAATTTAAGGAGGGTTTTATGATGACGCTTTTATGTATTTTGATTTTTCCGCTGGCGGTGTTACATGAACTTTTAAAGATGAACAAATGACGGAGGTGAAAAGTGTGAAAAGATTAATGTACTGGTTACAGTGGAAAAAGAGGAAAGAAGAAAAAAGATGCAGCGGTTGCTGCCTTAACTGCAGATTCTTTAAAGAGTGCAGTTTTGACGCAAATTAAAAAAGGAGGAAGGAATTATGGCAAAGGTATTTATCACACTAACGGGAACAAAGTATTATCACGGGAACGACTTTTTAAAGCCCGGCATGAAAGTTAAGCTTATTAAGGAGCCTGATAATCAGTATGACAAGGAAGCCATCAAGGTTTCCATGAAGGGTATCGGAGATATCGGGCATGTTGCGAACAGCCCGTATACTGTGATCGGAGACAGCATCAGTGCCGGAAGACTTTATGACAGAATAGGAAATAAAGCCCAAGCGAAGGTTTTACTTGTTACGGAGCACGGAACAATTTGCAAAGTATCCAAGAAGAGCTTAATCGGATGGCATGAGGAGAAGACGGATATAGTAATTGTTGATGAAGACTCAGAAGAGTTCGATACTATCGGGGAGTAGATATGATCACAATGTATCTTATGATTAAGGGGTTAATTCAGATTTTCGTCCTATCGTTAAAAATAACATTCTTCCCGATTAAGCTTATGTATAAGATTATTACGCTGCCATTTAGGCTCTTATAAGGAGAGAGTCGGTTGCAATTCAGATGAAAATGGGAACAATAATACCGAACATATTTTTGATGTTCGGTATTGCAAATGATTGGAAATGGGTGTATATTATTAAAAGAACAGACGTTCGAAAATAAAGAGATCAGTAGGAACAGTTGACAGGAAGTGCGGTTCCACATGATTTTTACTATCCCACCCTCGCATAGAGGAGTAAAAATCAAAGCCTGTCAAAAATCATTGACGGATTTTATCCCTTTACCCGTCCATGTCGTTAACAATGATGATGGAGAGGTGAATAGTTAATGAAGATATCAAATAGGGGCAAGGTAGTATGCTGCCCCAGGTGCGGGACCTGTGCCACAGTCAGCGAAATCAGCATGGACAGGTTCGTATGCAAGAACAAAGATTGCAATACAAAGTTTGAAGGCTGGGTAGTCAACGGATTCGTAATAACCTTTGAAGTAGGAAGCTCGGAAGAAGAGGACTATCTTAGAAAATTTGAAACATGCAAAGATAAGCTACAGAAACTTAATGATCTAAAGTAATTTAATACTAAATGAGGACTGCCGCGACAGATTATTTCGGCGGCATATCCAAGAGTTTGCAAAGAGCGAGATGCATTTAATTAGCCATTATAAATGACCTTCTAAGAAGGCGTTGGGCTTTTAAAGAATAAGCACAGAGCCTGCAAGACAGATAAACATTTCAGTTTTGGAATGTCTGTTTTGCGGGCTCTTTTTTTGTGCCTATAAGTTTTCTCTAACTTTTGATTCTGATTTCAGGCCTTATTTAAAAATAAAAAACAACATAGAGATATAGACCTAAATAAGTGACGTCACGAAAGGGTATGAACATAAATTCCACAAAGCTAATTCAAAAGATTTAGCCAAGTGGGATGGTTCATAACCATAGCTTCGTGCGCCATTTTTTTGCGTACAAACTTTGGGAACCGGCATGTTCAGACCCTTTCGGACAAAGCGAAAGGAGCAGTTCATGAGGTTCATAAGAGCAGGACCAAAACTTACCTTCTAAAAAATTTTCAAAGTTACGGATTTGGGCACTTTTGCCCCACAAACCATCAGGAGGTAAGTTTAATGAGAAAAGAATTTATTTTTATACCCAAAGAGGAGACAGCAACAGAATATCTTACAAGGATGTCTGCAATTTTAGGAGCTTTAAGAAAAGACGGCGTATCAACAGTTGATCCGAGGATTATCGCATCAATTGATGCAGAGGAAAAGGGTGAAATTAAAAATGAAGTAGCCACAGTTTTGAAAAAGCCGGTATCTTCGGCTGCTAGATATTACATTAAAAAATTTTCTGGTACGCTAAGCGGTTATGAAGAGGATTTTAAACAAGAGTTATGGTTTGAAGTTTTCAATAACATTCACAAGTTTAATAATCCCGCTTATTTACAGGGAGAGCAGAAATATTCGATAGATACGTTTGTCGGGTTGTATGCAAGGAACGTAAACAGAAAGATTCTCGGAGAAAAGCGAGAAAGAAAAGAACACGAGATGAACCGAGAAAATCATGTAAAAAAGATTTTGGAGGCACTTTGTTTGAAAAAAGGAATAACTGAACCGAGTGTAGAAGAAATCTATAAAAATCAAGAATTAGCTAATGATTCCATGTTTCTTACTTTATTGCAGATTCAGGACGTTTTGATGTCAATGGACGGTATTTCTTATCTTGAAGATATTCCCGCCTATGAAGCAGAAAGTGAAGAATCTTATTTTGATTATGTAGAACAAGAGGATATCATTAAAGACTTTGTGAAAGACATGTCTGTATATCCTAAGTATGAAATGTATATTTATCTTCAGTCGCTTCGCCTAAGATCAAATGAGATAACCAATAAGGAAATAGCATGTGACAGAGAGCTTGTTAAATTATGCAAGGACATACCGGCTTTAAGAGAGAAAGTGATTCATGAAAAGATTATCATTGGTAAACCTAAAAGCGGTATAGAACCTTACTTGGAGTTTAATGAATATGTTTCTTTGACTTACATTGAATCCACATACAGGAAATACGACAGAATCATAAGAAAGAAATTCGAAAAAAAGAATCTTGATAGATCGGAAATGTTAGCGATTATCAAGTATCTTATGAATCTTTAATACGAAGCGCCTCGACTTAACAGTCGGGGCGTTTTGACGTCAAAATGACGTCACGTGCTTACTAAAGTTGACGTCAAAATGACGCCTCTTTGAAAACCGGATGACAGGAAATACATTGTGGATACTGTTGAAAGTTTTGATTTTACTTGGATTTAGGGAAGAGAGTAAAAATAGTAGTTGTCTTAGTCGGCCTCGTCGTGATATTCAAGACAAAGATCACGGAAATCATAAATACACTGTTTGACAAGATTACGAAGCAGACAAATGACCTGTAAAAACGGATATGTAACGGTATATTTTACACTTCTTTTGACAGTTTTATTTTCTTTCTTCATGGCATTGATCTACGGTGTCAGGGAAAACGCGATGAGACTGAAGATTAACGAGACGGCGGATACTTCGGTTACATCCGTGTTTGCCGAGTTTCAGAGCGAGCTTTGGGAACAATATGATCTTATATTTGTGGATGCCGGCTATGGAGGCAAGGCAGAATCTTTGATTCTCACGGAGGATCATCTTAAGAGTTGTGCGACAAAGAACTTCGAGGAAAACGGAAGAGCAATCTTTCACAGTATCGATTTGCTGGGACTTGAATGCGACGGAGTTAAGACATCAAAGATAAGATTTGCAACAGACTATTCAGGCGGGGCAATCAGGCAGCAGGCTGTGCGGATTATGAAGTATCGCTATTCCGTAGGCTACATTGAGGATTTGTATGAGTCGGTTGGCGGCAACGTTAACAGTCAGACCTTTAGCGGAACGCTCATGGAAGAAACCGTGGAAAAAGCTTCGGGAGCAGATGACTCCTTGCCTGAGTTAAAAGAGTGGACTAACACCCTGGATGGATGCGTGTACAAAGAAACCGAGGTTTCGTCATTCAGTACATTGCGATCGGTTTTTACAGACACCGGCAGTATTTCGAAGGCTACCCTGAAAGAAGAAGGACTTGTCAGTGAAAGGAGCCTTAATACGGGAAATTACGATGAGGGCGAAGATCTTGACGTGACGGATGCAGCTTTCTTTAAAGAATATCTGCTTGAATACCTTTCAAACTTTCGCAATGAGAAAGAAGGAACCGTTTTAAAGTATGAACTTGAGTATGTAATTGCCGGGCATATGTCGGATGCAGAAAATCTGGAGGCCGTAGTCAACAGAATTCTCTTAATAAGGGAAGCGGCCAATCTTACAACTCTAATGTCGGACAGCCGGAAGATGGAGGAAATCCGGATATATTCGGAAGTGTTGGCGGGACTCTTGTTGTCGCCCGAAGCGGCGCCGGCGATAGAGGCTCTGATTATCGGATCTTTAAGCTACGTCGAAAGTTTAAATGATGTTCGCGTTCTTCTTTCCGGAGGGAAGGTTCCATTGCTTAAAGAGGTCAGCGAGTGGCGCACAAACTTTGCAAATGTTTTTGTTCCGGAACGGGATACATCGAGCTATGAAAATGGGATTGACTACATCGATTATCTGAGAGGTTTTCTTTATCTTGAAGATGCGGAAAAAGAAACCGAAAGATTTATGGACATCTGTGAGGCCAATGTCAGGAACCTTACCGGAAACAGTGATTTTCGTCTTGATTATTGCTTTGATGCGTGGGACGGCAGTCTGTCGGTTGTAAGCAGCGCAGGGTATGCATACACGGTGAGTAAGTCTATGGACGTCGAAGATTGAGAGAAGCTTATAGGGAAATTTAAACCCGGCTATTAAATCATCAAAGAGGATAATTGCGATATTCTTTCCGCAAACCTTAAAAATTTCAGAAAGGAACACATCTCTCCTATGCCTATGAACGAGCGGGAAGGGTATCGTAATTATCCTCTTTTTAAAAAATATAAGGGTTCCGCAACTGTTGAAGCACTTTTTGTAATGCCCATAGCATTTCTGTTTGTATTGGCAATCGGCTGGTTCATGGATATATACCGGATTCATTCACAGATAGGTGCGATAGTCTATGATTCCGGAAGCAAAATGGTTGAATATTCCTATCCTTATCTTGAAGCAAGTAAAGGTGAGGATGAAGACGGCAGTATGCTCTCGGGATTTGTGGGAGAAGCTGCAATTTCACAGGCGGTTGTATACAAGAACATCAAAGAAAGCAACACGTTTGATGAAATTGACGGTCTGCTATGTACAGTAAGTTATGAGGAAAAGGATAATTCATTGACCGTTGAGGCCCACTACAGTGTCAATCCGCCGGTATCACTTGATTTGTTTGACGGGATAAGGCTTACAAACACCTTTTATTCCAAATTGTATGCGGGATATGAAAACAGCAGTGAGGAAGAAACGAGTGAGCTCATCTACGTCACCAAGGATTCGGAAGTATATCACACTTCCTGCAATTGCCGGGCACTAAAAACCACTGTTGAGGCGGTAGGGGCAAGCGAGGTTAACGGAAAAAGAAACGAAAACGGAGCTAAATACTATCCGTGTGCTTTTTGCAAAGGCGAAGAATTGGGAAGCCTGGTTTATATAACTCCGTACGGTACGAGATATCACCGGAGTCACAACTGCTCAAGCCTTAACACAACAATTTACACTATTAAAAAATCAGAGAAAGGGGACAGGAGAAAATGTTATTTTTGCGAATGATCAAGGGAAATATGGAAGTATGGCAATGGGTGCTGCTTTTGACAGTCCTGTTGCCTATGGCAATAAAGGATTTCAGGATAAAGAAAGTAAACGGATACATATGTCTGATAAGCATTCTGTCGGCACTCTCCATAAGGGTGTTTGTGGTGGGAGAGGCGGACATAATTATCCTTTTGGATCTCATTCCGGGCGTGGTTTTTTACATAATGAGTGTTGCCACAAAGGGTGCCGTGGGTAAGGGTGACGCACTTGTCCTTATGTTTATAGGAAGCGTCATGGGATTTAAGCTTGAGCTTACCGCATTGTTGGTATCTCTGCTTTTCTCGGCGGCTATCGCTCTGTTTCTTTTTTCATTCAGAAAGGCCGGCAAGGATACGGAAATTCCGTTTGTGCCTTTCCTTTCGATAGGGGTAATAACCGGAGGACTGATATGAAGAGACTCAAGGGGTCGTTCACCGTTGAAGCCGTGCTCCTCATGCCTTTTCTCATAATAATCAGTATTGTGTTTATTTATCTGCTGATTTTTATATATGACAGGACTTTGATAGTGCAGGATGTAAACAGCCTTGCCGCAAAGATTAAGTCAAGTAAGGATACGGATGAAACGCTTGAGATATGTAAAAAAGAGTACAAAGTAATCAGTGAGGAGCATCCATATATTGCACTTGATGACATCACTCTGTCGGTTGATGCGGGGCAGAAAGAAAGCGTCATAACCTTGTCGGGTGAATGGAAAGTGCCGGTATATTCGGGATTTTCACAAAATATTACATATCGGAAAACGGAAAGCCATTCCGATCCGGTGGCAATTATGCTCAGGACGCGTGGCATTACTAAAGCATGGGAGGAAAAACAGGATGAATGAGGTTAATGCTTTTGTGGAGGACAATCACATAATTATCAGAGGTTATGTTCCTTCCGAAAAATCGGGGTATAAGATAAAAATGCTCTCGGAAAACGAGATAAAGGGAATCCTGCCTGTAGAGACTAGGCGTATAAATGATGAAAAGCAGATATACATTGACATAACGGGAAGGGAAAGCCTGGCAAGGTACTTTGAAAGCCGGCTTGCAGACAGCGATGAAATAGAAAAACTTTTCGAAGCCCTTTATCACATAAGTCTGGAGGCAGAGAGGTTTCTGATAGAGGAAGAGGATTTACTGCTTAGTCCGGAAATGGTTTTTAAGAATCACATTTCGGGAGAGTTTGAGTTTATCTGTCTCCCCGGGGATAAAGAAAAAGAAGATAACCGTAGCGGAATGAAGGAACTGATTCGTTGTCTTCTGATGCATTTGGATAACTCCAACGAGCGTCTTGTGAAGGTCATGTATTCAATAAGTCAGATGTATGAGTGCACGAGTCCGAAGTGCAGGGTTGCGTATGAATACTTTTGCGAGGAAGCCTACGAAAAAGAAACCGTTACCGAGCCGGAAGAAGAACTGCCGGAGGATACGAAACCGGATATTTACATACCGAGCTTTAAAGAATTTCTTGCTGCATTTATGTGCCTTGCGGGGGTTGCGTTACTCGGAATCAATTTGTACTTTCGATTGCTTACCGCTTAAATAAATCTATAAACTACTTCTGAAGATGTACGTCCTTGTGGTAAAATGGAGGCATGTATGAACAGATAGAAGAGACTCTTTTAAATAATCATTACGATAAATTAGACTTTTCCAAAGATGTTGAAGGCCTCAGTATGTACATGGATACGACCGTAAGCTATGTAAATGTCGTCCTGCTTGCGGATATGGCGCGTATCAGTCGTGAGAATATCAGCCAAATCAGAAAGTCCTTCAAGGTGGAAACTAATTTTGGCAGTGTTGGAGTTCATTTCTTTACCCTTTGCATAATTGACAGCACAAAGGATGTCTCGGGCTTACAGTTAAAAGAGGCTAAAGAGGCATGTGAGGAAACATCATTTGCCTGGATTTACGATATCGGCAAGAAGTCACTTATGATTTTTGAGGGACAGGCGGAGGATTTTTACGGTCTCAAAGGTCTTCTTGAGAATATGTGGTCCTTTGACTATATAGAGAATCCTTCCTATGACGTTGAAAAAGGCAGTTACATTTCCAACCTGAAAGATGGTATAAAAAACCTTCCGAAGGCAACGTCGGCAATTGTTTTTATAAATGTTGTCGTGTTCGTGTTATGTACTTTTACCGGAACTTTGCTTTATAATAAAGGAGCGGTTGGGCTGAGCCTTCTTACCTCACCCACGCAGTGGTACAGGGTGATTACCTCACTTTTTCTTCATGCGGATGCAGCCCACATTTTCGGGAATATGGTACTCTTGTATTTTCTGGGCGATATCGTGGAAAAAGAAATTAAGCCGCTGTATTTTTTGCTTGTGTATTTCCTGTCCGGAATCATGGGATGTATTTTTACTTTCGTGAATGAATACATAACAGGTAATCCCGTGATAGTGATTGGTGCAAGCGGAGCAGTTTTCGGGCTTTTGGGAGTATTGCTTTCACTTGTAATATTTAAAAGAATAAAGAGATCCACAATGCCGATAGGACGTGTTATGGTCGTAACGATATTTACGTTGTTTGAAGGCTTTGGGCGTGCAAATACCGCAAACTTCGCACATCTCGGCGGACTGTGTACCGGGCTTGCTTTTGGAATAATTTATTGTTTGATTAATCGAAATTTGTCAAAGAGGAGAGCTTATGAAGATTAATATTTACTACGGCGGAAGGGGCCTGATCGACGATCCGACACTTTTTGTGATAAATAAGATGCAGGCCGTGCTGGAAGAGCTTCACGTTACAGTGGAAAGGTTTGATCTTCATGAGCTTAAAAATACCATCACAACTCTTCCCCAGACATTGAAAAGTGCCGACGGAGTAATTCTTGCAACCACAATAGAGTGGTTTGGTATCGGCGGTTATATGCAGTCATTTCTGGATGCATGTTGGCTCTATGCCGACAAGGAGAAGCTTTCAAAGATATATATGTGTCCGATAGTAATGGCTACGACCTACGGAGAGAGAGAGGGGAAGCTTACCCTTTCAAATGCGTGGGAAATTTTGGGAGGTCTTCCCTGCAGCGGAATCTGCGGATATATCGAGGATGTGGAACTCCTTGAAAAAGAAGCGTATATCAGGCTTATAGAGAAAAAGGCCGAGAATATGTACCGAACCATAAATCAAAAGGTTCCTTCTCTTCCGGCATCAAACCAGGCCGTAAAGCAGAAGATCAACATGACCAAGAATGCCGATCTTACCCCGCAGGAAACCGAGCAACTCTCAAAATATGCTTCGGATGATGCATATGTGCAGAGGCAGAAAGAGGACATATCCGAGCTTGCAAGTATGTTTAGGGACATGATGGGCAAGAATGACAAGGATGACCCTACGGAATTTATAAAGGCATTTGAAGATGCCTTTCATTCGGAACCGAATTCTGATGTTTCTTTTTCGTTTCATATATCGGGAAAAGAAAATCCTTTATACATATCAGTCGAGGGTACTGAGCTTAAATGCGTTTATAAATCGGGAGTCACGGCAGATGTGGAAATCTCCATAGAGCATGACAAGTTGTTGGCAATCACAAAAGGCAATATGACCTTTCAGAGAGCCTTTATGGCAGGCGATATGAAGATGAAGGGCGATTTTAAAGCCTTAAGGCTTTTGGATATCTTGTTCGTATTCTAAAAATTTTAATCGGAGGACAGTCTCATGAAAAAAGACGATTGTATTTTTTGTAAGCTTGCAAACGGAGTTTTTGCAACAAATTCCATTTATGAGGATGAGAACTTCAATGTAATCCTTGATGCCTCCCCGGCAAACAAGGGGCATGCTTTAATACTTCCGAAGGAACACTTTACGGATGTATTTGATATAGACGAGGAACTTTTGGGAAAGGCAATGAAACTTGCAAAGAAGGTTGCCGCAAGGCAGACCGAAGTGCTTAATTGCGACGGAGTAAACATTATTCAAAACAATAAAGAAGCAGCGGGACAAAGTGTCTTACATTATCACCTTCACGTGATTCCGCGTTTCAAAGACGACAATCAGAAGATGCTTTGGACACCGCACGAAGCCGATGAAATTGAGCAAAAAGAAATTTGCGCGAAGTTAAAATTCTAGCTACGCTGAGGATTTTTGAACTGTGCAATCGGATTTGCAGGTAAGTGATTGGGACAGTTATTTTGTAAATGATGTACTAGCCTTAAAAAGGATGAGCCTTACCACTCATCCTTTTTATATTTCTCAATCAAATCCATAATTGTCTTTATGGGATCCGCAAGGGAAGATGCATTCATGGCTTTTATGAATTCGTCCCTGTTGTCATATAGTTTGTTGACTGCCGCAACTAACGATTCTTTCGTCATATCCTCTTCTTTAAGAACCATTGAATAGCCTTGAGCTTCAAAGGATTTGGCATTTAACAGCTGGTCTCCGCGGCTTCCTGAGGTCGGAAGCGGAATCAGCAGATTTGGCTTTCTGATGGAGAGTATTTCACAGATTGCGTTTGCACCGGCTCTTGAAATGACGATGTCAGCGGCCGCAAAAATATCCTTAAGCTCATCTTTTATATATTCAAACTGTTTGTAGCCGGATTTATCGTTTAACGACTTATCAAGGTTTCCTTTACCGCAAAGGTGAACTACCCGGAATTTTTCCAGAAGCATATCAAGGGATTCACGCACGCAGGCATTTACCGCTCTTGAACCCTGACTTCCGCCGATTATCATAAGGACGGGCCTGTCATCTGAAAATTCGCATAAAGAAAGTCCCGCATCCTTTGAGCCTTTGGAAAGTTCCGCTCTTATAGGGGTACCGGTGAGAACTCCTTTATCCTTTGGAACGTATTCCATGGTTTCGGGGAAATTACAGCAGATTGCCTTTGCAAGCGGCATGCAAATCCTGTTTGCAAGTCCCGGAGTAATGTCGGATTCGTGGATAATGGTCGGAATTCGAAGCCTCTGAGCTGCAGCCACGATTGGAACACTTACATAACCGCCCTTTGAAAAGACGATATCGGGCTTAATCTTTCTGAGAGCGACTCTTGCTTCAAAGTAACCGTTGATTACCTTTGAAGGATCGGTGAGGTTCTTTATATCAAGATAGCGTCTCAACTTGCCCGAAGATACTCCGTAGTATGGAATGTCTATGTCGGCAATGAGGTTTTTTTCTATTCCGTCCTTTGATCCGATATAGTATATTTCGTAGCCGGCTTCCTTCAAAGCAGGCAAAAGAGCAATATTCGGAGTAACGTGTCCGGCGGTACCGCCGCCTGTCAGTACGATTTTTTTAGCCATTTCATGCCTTCTTTGAAACGTATTCTTCCAAAGCTTTGGAAAGCTGATCGGGACAGGAAGTTCCCTTAGCTCCGCACTTAATGCCCTTAAGCCTTGAGATTGCGTCGTTTACATCCATTCCTTTGATAAGAGCTGCAACACCCTGAGTGTTTCCGGCGCAGCCGCCTAAAAATTTAACGTCTTTTATGGTATTTCCTTCGATTTCGAAATCTATGCCTCTTGCACAGACTCCCGACGGTTGATAATGCATTTCTTTTCCTCCTGACAATCTAAATTGATACGCCTCATTATATCCCCTATTTGCCCTTACTGCAATTGAACTCTTATTGAAATGCGTTTTCGTTTTTAGTATAATTACCAGGGTTTTTAAAGAAGTAATCATTTAGGAGGCAAAAAATGGTTTCGTGGAACAATCTTGATACCTTGAAGAGTTTTGAAACTCTTTCAAAGGCAAAGCGTGTAAACCTTAAAGAGGTTATGTCAGGCGATAACGGAGCAAAAAGAGTAAAGAACTACTCCGTACCTATGGCCTGCACGATGGCATACAATTATGCGGCAAAGGCAGTAGACGATGAAATTATCGACGATTTACAGGCACTTGCGGATGAGGCAGAGCTTATAGGTAAGTTTGAAGCTCTTTACAATGGTGAGGTGATCAACACCGGTGAAAAGAGACTTGTACTTCATCAGCTCACAAGAGGTCAGCTCGGAGGAAAGGTAGTAGCCGACGGAGTTGACAAGAGGGAATTTTATGTAGGCGAGCAGAAAAAAATCGCAGAGTTCGCCGATAAGGTTCACAACGGAGAAATCGTGAACGAAAAGGGTGAGAAGTTTACAACGGCAGTGCAGATCGGTATCGGTGGTTCCGATTTGGGCCCGAGAGCAATGTATCTTGCACTTGAAAACTGGGCAAAGAAAACCGGCAATTTCAAGATGGAGGCTAAGTTCATTTCAAACGTAGATCCCGATGATGCGGCAGCAGTACTTAATTCGGTTGACGTTGCTCATTCGATTTTCGTACTTGTTTCAAAGTCCGGAACAACTCTCGAGACGCTTACCAACGAATCCTTTGTAAAGGATGCATTAAAGAAAGCAGGTCTTGATGCTTCAAAGCATATGATTGCGGTTACGAGCGAGACTTCGCCTTTGGCAAAGAGTTCGGATTACCTTGCTGCTTTCTTTATGGATGATTATATCGGAGGACGTTATTCTTCGACATCGGCAGTCGGCGGTGCAATTCTTTCACTTGCCTTCGGCCCCAAGGTATTTGCGGACTTCTTAAAGGGTGCCGCAGAAGAGGACAAGCTTGCCACCAATTCCGACATCAGGAAAAATCCCGCAATGCTTGATGCCTTAATCGGCGTTTACGAAAGAAATGTACTTGGATTCGGAGCAACTGCGGTTCTTCCTTATTCACAGGCGCTTTCCCGTTTCCCCGCACACCTTCAGCAGGCAGATATGGAGTCAAACGGTAAGTCGGTAAACAGATTCGGAGAGCCTGTAGATTATGTAACAGGTCCCATCATCTTCGGTGAACCCGGTACAAACGGACAGCATTCCTTCTACCAGCTCCTTCATCAGGGAACGGATATCATTCCTCTTCAGTTCATCGGCTTTAGAGAGTCTCAGATAGGCACGGATGTTGAGATTCAGGGAAGCACTTCACAAAAGAAGCTTTGCGCCAATGTTGCGGCTCAGATTGTTGCCTTTGCCTGCGGCAAGGAAGATGACAATAAGAATAAATACTTCGCAGGCGGACGTCCTTCAAGCATCATAAACGGCGACAAGCTTACTCCCGAATCACTCGGAGCGCTTTTGTCACACTTTGAGAATAAGATTATGTTCCAGGGCTTTGCATGGAACCTTAACTCCTTCGATCAGGAAGGCGTTCAGCTCGGGAAAGTACTTGCAAAGAAAGTACTTGCGCACGATACGGACGGAGCACTTAAGGCATACAGCGATATGCTTAACATCTAAATTAAGGAACACCATTCGGCGGAGCAGGAAACTGCTCCGCTTTTTTTTACTATATAGAAAATTGCTCCGCAATCCCCTATATAGCAAAAAAAGGCACTACGTGCCAATTATGCGCTACTTCAGCGATAGGTAAATGTCGCTAACGCGACCGCGCCAGACGTCGTGAGAGTTTCGCAAGCGAAACTCTT
>CAVJJQ010000018.1:0-30162 GCA_963649755.1 bacterium
CGCTAACGCGACCGCGCCAGACGTCGTGAGAGTTTCGCAAGCGAAACTCTTTTTTATTAAACTAAACAATCCCAAAGAACTCACAGTTAATCCCCGCGTAGTAAAATTTCGATAAAAATTAGCAACAGGAAGGGTTGACATATGCATACATCGCAGATTATTTGTTTAACACTTACTTTGTATCTTACGATTATTTATCTTGCGTCAAAGAGGACGAACACCTATCAGCACAGGCTCTTCTGGGCGATGATTTCCATGACGTTTGTAAACTTAATTTCGGAAATCGTGATGACCCGGGTCAATTCACCCGAAACCCACAGGGAGATACTTAGGAATAACTGGGCAAACGGTGTATACCTGATAAGCATTTTTGCTTTTTACTATGCGAGTTACCTGTATGTACGATTCTTGACGGTAAAGGAAGAAAAAAAACATACCAGGGCAGGAATATTTATGTCAATTCCCGCTATCTGCATGTTTCTTTTTCTTTTTGCAAGTCAGTACTTCATGTTTAAGGATGTGGCATATGCGCGTGCTTGGACCCTTGGTGCAAACGTAATGCCGGTTTGCTCGTTATTTTACATGATCATTTCTTTTGGGTACGTGATAAAGAACAGCGAAAGCATAGAATTCAAGACAAAAATGATTTTATGCCTCGCCATGGTAGGGCAGGTGGCGGTTTCCCTGATGCAGGTCTTCATATCGGACGACCGAATTTCGGGACTCGGTTTCGTACTCATGGACTTAACCTTCTATCTGACGGTTGAGAGCCCCGACAGACTTCTTATCGAAAAGCTTGAATATGAAAAAGAAAGAGCCGACAGCGCCAACAACGCAAAATCCGCTTTTCTTGCAAATATGTCGCATGAAATAAGAACTCCCATGAATGCGATAGTCGGCATGACCGAGATACTTTTAAGAACGGATTTGACTCCTCAGCAGAAGAGCTATATGTACAACATAAAGCATTCCGGCAATTCCCTTCTTTTAATCATCAACGACCTGCTTGATTTTTCAAAGATTGAAGCGGGCAAGATGGAACTTGTGAATGAAAATTATGATCTTATGTCCGTCTTGAACGACGTAAGCATGATTGTCGAAAATCGTATCGGTGACAAGCCGGTTGAACTTTTATATGAAGTGGACAAGGATATTCCGGCTAAGCTTTACGGTGATTCCGGACGTATCAAGCAGATCATCATTAATCTGATGAATAATGCCGTCAAGTTTACCGAGGCAGGAAGTGTAAAACTTTCGGTTAAAATTGCGGAAAGAAAGAACTACAAGCTCACACTCAGGTTTGACATCATAGACACCGGACAGGGTATCAAGGAAGAGGATTTGGAGAAACTCTTCGATGCCTTCAAGCAGGTTGACATGAAGAGAAACCGTACCAAGGAAGGAACCGGTCTCGGACTTTCCATTTCAAAGCAGCTTGCGAAGCTTATGGGCGGCGACGTTTCCGTAACGAGTATCTATGGTGAGGGAAGCGATTTCTACTTTACCATTAAGCAAAAGATTGTGGACGAAAAACCTGCGGCCGGCATTAAGACGGAAGAGGTAAAGGAAGACTTGACAATCGGCGCATATCTTTGCAAGGAGCAGGACGAAAACCTTAAAAAACTCTGCGAAGATTACGGATTTACATACAAAAAGCTTGAAAAAGAAGAACTTTCAACAGCGAATACGGATTATCTCTTCGTGGAAGAGAATGCATATGAAGAAAACGCATCATTGCTTGAAGAACTTTCGGACAAGGGCATTCAGGTTGCGGTTTTGTTCAATCCCATGAAGCAATCGTATGGTTCCGATAAGGTTTCATTCCTGCCCAGACCTCTTTACAGCCTTTCTTTCTGCAGGTTTATAAACCATGAAAAAGAAGATGCAGGCATGGCCGATCCGGATGAAATCATCAGATTCTCCGCGCCCGATGCCGAAATCATGATAGTCGACGATACCGATATGAACCTCAAGGTAGCGGTTGGTTTGCTTGCGCCTCTTAACATGAAGATTGATACGGCACACAGCGGACAGGAAGCTATCAATAAGGCTAAAAAGAAAGTCTACAATATAATCTTCATGGATCACATGATGCCCGTAATGGACGGAATCGAGACTATCAGTCACATAAGGGAACTTACCGAATTTGACGGATATTACAAAAATGCCTGCATTGTTGCACTTACCGCAAATGCAGCCGGAGACGCAAAGGATGCGTTCAAGGCGGTCGGCGTAGAGGAATTTGTCACTAAGCCGATTGAGATAAAGGAACTTGCGGCAACTATAAAGAGAAATCTTCCCAAGGAATTTATCAAGAAGCCCGCAACCATTGATGACCTTTCGGTCAAGCAGAAAGCAAAGATACTTCCCGCAATCATGGGCCTTAATGTGGCAGACGGAATCAAGAATTCCGGTACCGAAGAGCTCTTTGAAAATCTGCTCGGCGACTTCTACAAGTTGATTGACATGAAGTCGGCAAAGATTGAAAAGTGCTTAAACGACGGAATGACGAAGGATTTTACAATCGAGGTTCATGCACTTAAGAATACGGCCCGCATGATAGGTGCGAACGAGCTTTCCGAGATGTTCAAGGAACTTGAGAACTTAGGACACGAGGAAAGAGTAGAGGAAATAAAGAAACGACTTCCCGAGGTAATGAAGAAGTATCGGAGTTACAAGTCTGTTCTTCTTCCGTATGCCCGGAAGAATGAAGAGGAAAAAGAAGAGGTTTCGAAGGATCAGATTCTTGAAGTGCTTGCCGATATGAAGGAAGCCATGGAGAACTTCGACGTTGACAGGGCGGATGCGGACATGAAGAAGCTTGATACCTATAGGATGGACGAATCGACAAGACCTCTTATGGACAATTTGCGTGCATATGTTGCAGATATTGCAATGGAAGATATAATAAAGACGTGTGATGATTTAACTGAGCTTGTATCACTACTGTAGAGGGTGAGGTATAAAGATGGCAAAGATATGGCTGCTTTATGACGTACCGAGTTTGCTGATTTCGTCGATGGAGACGCAGCTGCTAAGTATGTCGCATAAGGTTATTAAAAGTAAGCTTTCGATGAAGGAAATGGGTGAAGTAAAAGACAAGCAGGATGCAGTGCTTCTTTTTGCGGACGATGACGTTTCCGACGATTATGATGCTTTGATTTATTTAAAGGACAGGGCTACCGAGGACGATATGCCGATTTTCCTGGCAGGCGACGAAGGCGAAATCGGCATGGTTGAAAAGACCGTTCCGAAGGCATTGATTGTAAAAACATTTTCGAGGCCTATTAACGTAAAGAACGTTGTTGATTCGATTCAGAGTTATTTGGAGGATCCCCAGCGTATCGCGAAAAAGAAAGTCCTGGTCGTAGACGACTCCGGCGCAATGCTTCGAAACGTAAAGGGTTGGCTTGAGGGAAAGTATCAGGTTGCACTTGCAAATTCGGGAGCCATGGCTATTAAATATCTCTCCATGGACAGGCCCGATCTCGTGCTTTTGGACTATGAAATGCCGGTTCTGGACGGAAAACAGGTCCTTCAGATGATGAGGGGAGAAATGGAGTTTGCGGATATTCCCGTAATCTTCTTAACCTCGAAGTCCGACAAACAGAGCGTAGTTGACGTCATGAGTTTAAAGCCCGAAGGGTATCTTTTAAAGACTCTGCCGCCTGCGGATATCGTAAAGACGATAGACGATTTCTTCTTACGTAAGAAGATAGAGGAAAAAGGTTTGTAAAGATTAATTCAGTATCATCATGAGCTTGCTGTCTGCGGGCATAATGATGATCCTGTAAATATCATGTTTCCATGCCCATTTAAGCCTTGCATCGTTGATGGCAATGGTTTCATAGGAGATGAGGCATCTTCCGATTATCTGAAGATTCGCATTTCCGATTGAAACGCTGTTTCCGTGTATGCAGGGCTTTTCGTATGTCATGAAACTCAAAAAATAACTATTGTTATCAAGATTGCCTTTCACAAAAGAAATCTCATCTTCGATTACGAGCTGCTTGTTCTTGTACAAAGAAACATGCCTTGTATAGGATTTAAGGTTGGCTTCTTTGGGATAGGCCGAAGCTATATCCATTCGGATATCGGAAATGTTGTCGCTTAGGAAAGTTTCCACATTTGTCGCCCTGTATTTTTCACCGTTTCGCTGCATTACGTTGTTGACGGTCGGAAGATTGTGATAGGCCGACTGCATGGTCCAAATGTCGTAGCGCTTGTCGGAAAAGGTATCCTTGGTATAGGTTTCGACACCGACGTCGATGAGCACGGGTTTACCTTCCTTGTATACAATCAGGCTTCCTGTATCGTTGTGGTTGTGTGAATCGTTATTGTCACCCGCTTTTACCGAAACGGAAAGTTTTTTATCATGAGCTATGAAGAGACCGACGGACGAATAGTAAAAATCCGAATGTACAATGGGTCTGTCTGTGTCGAAGTTTAGCATATCGGGGGCTGTAAATTCGGAAGTGAGGACCTGGTAGAGGTTAAGTTCTTCCTCCGTCTTGGAAGTGTGGTCGCGTTTATAATCGGAGGCCGCAAACCTCATCATTTCCTCATCGCCTATTTCGCGCGCAAAAAGAAACTCTCCGGCGCCTGCGGGACTTAAAACCGCGGAGCAGTCGGCATAGTTAAAATAGTACGAACCCGATACATTTACCTTGAAGATGTAGGTTGCGATGTTTTTGATCTTGGGAATTGAATATACGGAATTAAACGCATTCTCGGTTACGAAATTAAGTATATGGGTGCAGTAGTAAAGACACAGTGCGGAATGCGAATAGTAAAGGGCACCCTCGTCACAGCAGCCGTCTTCACCGTAGTCCTTTAGGAAGGAATCAATGGAATAAGCGGCCTTTTTAAGAACGGCGTTTCTGAAATCCGCATCGGTATCGGGATTTAAGAATACCGAAAGCAGGACATTCTGAGTGCACCAAACAGTCCAGTTGCACATGGGCTCGTCGCCGTTTCCCATCCACCAGAAATGTCTTTCCATATAGGGCTTGTATATGCGTTCATTTAACTTTGCCTTTATCATCTTATTGATAACAGGCGAAATCTTATCAAATTCATCGTAAAAGAGGTAGGAAATTGTGGCAAGCAGTGCTCCGGTTTCTGCGGCAAATAAATCTATAATCGGATCGGTTACATCCGGAAGTATATGCGACGGGGTATCGCGCACGTAAGAATTGTGTGCCGGGAGCTGCCATGCAGATTCCTCGCAGATTGAATAGACGCCGTTTATGATATCATCCGTGAAACGACCTCTGTGCTCATAGCATTCTCCGAGTATCAGAGCGTTCAGAGCGTACCTCTTTGTAAAATTCAGAGTTTCGAAGTCCTTGCGGTTTCCGGTCCTTACATACTCCATAAAGACGGTTGCCGGGATACCGGTAAAATTGTAGTGCAAGTACCTTTCGGCATTCTTAATTGCCAAGGACCTGTTTTCTGCCGGTAATGCATCGTAGGAAGTGTGATCTTGGTATTTCGGAAAAGGAATATAGTCTTTCAAAGAGCCATTGAAGGAATCGGAAATTTCTTTGTACATAGGCACCTCACAAGGAGTTTTCTAATCAATCCGATTATACCTTATTTTTGTGTTATAATGAAGAAAAATAAACCCGACGGAGCATCAAAGTGGGAAAAATCATCTATATAATGGGGAAAAGTTCATCCGGCAAGGATACGATTTTCAAAAAGCTTTTAGGGGACGTTACTTTATCCTTAAAGACAATAGTTTCCTATACGACAAGACCCATCAGAAAAGGCGAAAAAAACGGCGAAGAATATTTCTTCACGGATGAAGAAGGTTTTCAACGTCTTAAGTCAGAAGGCAAGGTAATAGAAGACAGGTGTTATCAAACGGTACACGGTCCCTGGAGATACTTTACCGTGGACGACGGGCAGATAAACGACACAGACAATTGTATTACCATTGGTACGATAGAGTCTTACAGTAAGATTTGTGATTACTATGGGAAAGAGAAGCTTATACCGGTTTTGATAGAGCTTGATGACGGAGTAAGGCTTGAGAGAGCTCTCAATAGAGAAAGAAAACAGACGGTTCCCAAGTACGAAGAAATGTGCAGGCGTTTTCTTGCGGATGCCAATGATTTTTCGGAAGAGAGAATAAGTGCCGCCGGAATTGAAAGGCGCTTTGAAAATACAGACCTTCATAAATGTCTGGATGAGATAAAGGGTTATGTTGTCTCAAACATGGAGTAGCCTATGGATGTAAAAATCGGTCAGGTCTTGAATACACCGCAGGTTCAGACGGAGACCTCAGTTCAGAAAGCAAACGAAGATTTTAAGTTCATGCTTATGAGCAGGATTTCCGAAGAGGACCTTCAGACCAAACTCGTCTCTCTGATGGCAGAGATCAACGAGCAGGGAGAGCGGATTTCCAAGCGCAAGGACATTAAGGATATGCGCAAGTACAGAAGCCTCATTAAGGAGTTTATGAATGAGGTTGTTTCGCGTTCACATTCTTTTTCCAGAGAAAATTTCCTTGATAGGAAAGGACGTCACAGGGTTTACGGAATCATCAGACTCGTTGACGAGAATCTCGACGCACTAGCACAGGAGCTTATGAGTGAAGAAAAGGACAATATTTCCATTCTTCAAAAAATCGGAGATATCCGTGGCTTGATTCTGGATATATTTACGTAATGCAGAGGTAATAATGGCAAATTTTAACGACTGTGTCGGGCAGGACCATATAAAGGCGCATTTACAGAAGGCGCTGAAGTTAGGTAAAGTTTCTCACGCCTATATCATAGAAGGTGAGAAGTACTCCGGCAAGAAATTCATTTCAAAGATTTTTGCGGCCTCTCTTCTTTGCACGGGGGAGGGCGAGGTTCCGTGCGGTAGGTGTCAGAGCTGTATTCAAGCTCTTTCCGACAACAATCCGGACATCATTAAGCTTACCCATGAAAAGCCTTCGGTCATTTCGGTAGGTGAAATCAGGCAGCAGATAAACGACAACATCCATATCAATCCTTACTTCGGAAAAAGAAAAATCTACATAATAGACGAAGCCGAGAAGATGAACGAGCAGGCGCAGAATGCGCTTTTAAAGACCTTCGAGGAGCCGCCGGAATATGCGGTAATTATGTTACTGGTTACGAATATGGGCGAACTGCTTCCTACCATACAGAGCAGAGCCGTTAAGCTTACCATGTATCCCGTAAAGGATTCTCTGGTAAAGAAATACCTGATGGAAAAGGCACACATTCCGGATTATAAGGCAGATGTTTGCGCATCCTTTGCAAGGGGGAATCTCGGGAAAGCCCTTCTTTTATCGGAAAATGCCGACTTCGAGCAAACAATAACAGATGTTACCGACATCCTTAAACAGATAAAGAAACGCGATGTTATAGAAATAAACGAGTATATCAAGCAGATTTCCAAGTACAAGGATTCCTACGAGGAAGTTTTTGATATAATGCTTACTTGGTTTCGCGATGTTTGTTTTTACAAGGCGACAGGTAACAGGGATACCTTGATTTTCAAGGACGATATACAGTATATTAAAGAGGCGGCTTTAGAGTCTGACTATGAAGCTTTGCAGGAAGTCATCAATATGATTGACATATCAAAAAGAAGAATTGCATCGAATGTAAACTTCGAGCTTACGATGGAATTGCTTTTTTTAACCATACAGGAGATGTAAGTTTATGACAAAGATTATAGGAGTTAAGTTTAGGGAAGCCGGTAAGGTTTATTATTTTTCGCCCGGCAACCTGGACATTAAAAGAGGCAGTCACGTAATCGTGGAAACAGCCAGAGGTATCGAATACGGTACGGCTGTTTTGGGAGTGACCGAGGTCAAGGACGAGGAAATTGTCAGCCCGCTTAAGAGCGTGATTCGTGCGGCAACTCCCGAAGATGACGCTCACGAAGAGGACAATCGCCGTAAGGAGCAGAATGCAATCGTTATTTGCAAGGAAAAGATTGCAAACCGAAATCTTGCAATGAAGCTTATAAATGCCGAGTATACCTTCGACAACAATAAGATTTTATTTTACTACTACAGCGACGGACGTGTAGATTTCCGTGAGCTCGTAAAGGATTTGGCTGCGGTCTTTCATACCCGTATCGAGATGAGACAGGTCGGCGTGAGAGACGAGGCAAAGTTAAGAGGCGGTTTGGGAATTTGCGGTCGCCCCATATGCTGCACTACCTATCTCGGTGATTTCCAGCCTGTTTCGATTAAGATGGCAAAGGAACAGAATCTTTCTCTAAACGCCTTAAAGATTTCCGGCGTTTGCGGACGTCTTATGTGCTGTCTTAAGAATGAGGAAGAGACTTACGAAGAGCTTAACAGGAACCTTCCGAATGTCGGCGAAGAGGTTACCATCGTTGCCGAGAAGCAGAAGGGTCATGTACATTCGGTCAATGTCCTGAGGCAGCTTGTGAAGGTTGTCGTTGAAGTAAACGATGATAAAGAACTCAGGGAATACAAGCCCGAGGAACTTCTGTTCAAGAGACGCAAGCCCAGAAAGACCGAACTTACCGAAGAGGAAAAGAAAGCCTTCGAGGGTCTGGAGAGTTAACGTTGGAAGTTATACTTAAAGAAAACGAGCGAATAGACGATCTTCAGAGGAACAACCTAAAGATAATCCAGTCACCCAATCGTTTTTGCTTCGGTATGGATGCGGTACTGCTGTCACATTTTGTACACGTGAAGGACGGAGCAAACATCCTTGATATGGGAACCGGCACGGGAATAATACCGATTTTGCTGTCTGCCATTACAAATGCCGACCATTTAAGTGCACTCGAAATTCAAGAAGATTCTTGTGACATGGCACTTAGAAGTGTTAAACTCAACAATCTTGACGATAAAATTGAGATTATAAACGGAGACATTAAGGTTGCTTCGGAAATCTTTAAAAAGGCTTCCTTCGATGCCATCACCTGCAATCCCCCGTACATGATAGGCGAACACGGACTTAAGAATCCAAAGGATGCCATGGCCATTGCAAGACACGAAGTCTTGTGTACCTTTGACGATGTTGCAAGAAATGCCTCTCTGTTGCTTAAATCCGGAGGAAGTTTCTTTCTCGTCCATCGCCCCTTCAGACTTGCGGAAATCTTCCAAACCCTTCAAAAGTACAAGCTCGAGCCGAAGGTGATGCAGTTGGTTTATCCATACATAGATAAAGAACCCAACATGGTACTCATTGAGGCGGTGAGAAGCGGAAAGTCAAGGCTTACGGTGAAGCAGCCGTTAATTATTTACAAACAGCCGGGTGTATATACTGATGACATCAGCAATCTATATGGTTATTGACAAACAAATATGCAGAATCTATACTGAGCGTGAAAAGGCTGATGACCATATAAATCTTTCAAAAACAAAGAGGAGAAAAAATGTTAGAAGAGGTTATTGAGATTATTAGACAACAGCTTGAGTTGGGAGATGACATTGAGATTACGGAAGACACATCCTTTAAGGACGATCTTGGAATTGATTCCCTTGATTTTGTAGAGCTTGTGATGGCATTTGAGAACGAGTATGATATGGAAGTTCCCGCCGACGAACTTGAAAATATCAAAACAGTCGGGGATGTATGTGAATGCATTAAGGCAAATATGGAGTAAATTATTAGGGTAAATTTTGAAGGCTTTGGCAAAAAATTGCCAGAGCCTTTTTCAATGTGAGGAGAAACACAGTGTACAACGATTGGTTACATATTGGGCCGGTGACGATTCACGGCTATGGGGCATGTATTGCGATGGGGCTTATTGCAGCGCTTTTGGTTGCAAGTTTTCGCGCAAAGAAAAGAGGTCTTAACGACGATATCATCTACGGAATAGTCTTTTGTTCCGCAATTTTCGGCTTTCTCGGTGCAAAGATTATGTATTGCATAGTTGAATGGGAAAGCTTTATTGAAGATCCTGTTTCGATTTTTTCTTCAAGCGGGTTTGTGGTATACGGCGGAATCACCGGGGGTATCATTTCGGTGTTTATTTACACCAAGATCAAGAAAGTTGACTTCCTTGAATATTTGGAGTTAGCCGTCCCTTCGGTGGCGATTGCTCAGGGCTTCGGAAGACTCGGATGTTTCTTCGCAGGGTGCTGTTACGGAAGACCGACGGATTCCTTCATCGGCATCACCTTTAAGAATTCCCTTTACGCTCCGAACAATGTAAAGCTTATTCCGACGCAGTTACTCTCCGCAGCGGGAAACTTTATTAACGCCGCAATTCTTATCTTTATAGTATCAAGGACAAAGAAAAAGGGTGTTGTAACGGCAGTTTATTTAATCCTTTACAGCATCGGAAGGTTCTTTATCGAGATGCTCAGAAACGACAACCGCGGAACTGTCGGAAGCCTTTCGACATCGCAGTTCTACGGGATCTTTACATTGATAATCGGAATTGCTATTTTGATTTTTTCACTTGTCAGGAAAGAAGCGAAGGTAAATGAAACGGTATAAAAGGGAAGACGAAAATTCCTACGCACTTGGAATAACATTAACATTTGAATTACTTAAATTTGCTCCGGAATACGCTTTAAAGGTTTACATCCATTCCGAGATGCAGCACGGCGAGTCTTATGACAAACTTTTAAAGCTTTGTCAAAGCTTAAGAGTCCCCGTTGAGTATTCGGATAAGCCCTTCAATATTCTTTCGCAAAAAGAAAACTGCTTCGTAATAGGTGAGTTTAAAAAATTTAACCGTCCGGTTATGAAAGATACAAATCATGTGGTGCTTCATAATCCTTCAAATGCGGGCAATATGGGCACGATTATGAGAAGTGCGGCAGGCTTTGGAATTACCGACCTTGTCATCATTACTCCTGCCGTGGATCATTTTGATCCAAAGACTGTAAGGGCATCCATGGGTGCGGTATTTCATTTAAATATTTCCGTTTACTCTGCGTTTGAAGAGTACAAAAAAGCCATAGGCGCGCGAAATATGTATCCTTTTATGCTTAAAGCGCAAAAGAAACTTTCTAAGCTTAAGGTTTCTAAGCCATATTCTTTGATATTCGGAAATGAAGCAACGGGCCTTCCGGATTCATTTTTAAATGAGGGAACATCTGTTATTATTACGCATTCGGACAGAATAGACAGTCTTAACCTGCCGATAGCGGCAAGTATAGCAATGTATGAGGCTACAAAAGAAGATTTTTAATTTTGCTTCAGGTCAATCCGACTGTTTAAACCCTCCGTGGGGATGTGCACGGATTCGAAGAGTTAGCTTATACTAAAGCAGACTCAACTCAGGCTCATAAGCGGGTCCTGATGAAAGATTATTCTTCTTCGCTCTTTGGAAGTGTGAACACGAATTCCGAACCGGCACCTTCCGTACTGATGACATTTATATGCTCGTTATGAGCCATAATAATTTCTTTTACAATGGACAGGCCAAGGCCTGTTCCTTTTTTGTCCTTACCTCTTGAAAGGTCGGACTTATAGAAACGGTCAAAGACAAGCTTCTGGTCGTTCTTGGGAATGCCGATGCCTTGGTCCTTGACGGAAACAAAGACCTTTGAGTGCTTTTCGGTGGTTTCTATTGTGATGGAAGAGTTTGCGGGTGAAAATTTAATGGCATTGTCGAGCAGGTTATAAAGAACCTGTTTTATCTTGTCCTCATCCGCATGTACCAAGAGTAAATCTCCTGTAAGGACCAAATCTATGCCTATACTCTTCTTGATGCAGGTGCCTTCAAAGGAAGACGCGGTCTTTCGGATAGCGTTGTTGATATCAAAGTCGGTTACATCCAGGGCAATCCCGCCGGTATTTAGGTTGTTTAAAGAAAGGAGACCATTTGTAAGTTTTGTAAGTCTCTCGGTTTCGCTTAAGACAATGCCGATATATTTTTCGTGCATTTCAGGAGGAATTGTACCGTCAAGCATGGCTTCAAGGTACCCTTTAATAGACGTCAAGGGCGATCTGAAATCGTGTGAAACGTTTGCGATGAATTTTTTTTGATTGTCCTCGCCCTGGGCAATCTTGCTTGCCATATATGAAAGCGTGGCAGCAAGGTATCCCATTTCGTCGGTGCTTTCGACATTCAATTCATAGTGAAGGTTTCCTGAGGCATACTGCTCTGTCGCGTAGGTGATTTTCTTCAGAGGTATATAGACCATTTCGGTGAAAAAGAAAAGGATTATCATCGAAAGGGCAAGAAGGATAATCAAAAGAAGATAACAGATCTGAAGATAACTGTCCGATTCCATTGAGATGTCGTGAAGAGACGAGTGAATGACCACGTACCCCTTTACCTTGTAATCTGCAATAATCGGAGCAAAGACGCTTAAAACCTCTTCGTCGAAGGAGTCAAAGAAGGTTCCGGTCGTGTAATACGAGCTTCCGGTAATCGTCGGGTCAAAACCTTCGATTATTACTGAGTCGTCTACACTTAAGGGTAGTTTGGAACTAAGCACCATACGTCCCGAAGGGTTGATAATCCAGATTGTCGCATTAAAAAAAGAATCGAGCTCGTCGATCTGTTGCTTAACTTCGCTTAGGGTACGGTTGGAACTGTAAAGGTCCGAGGCATAAGTCTCGGCAATGAGATTTGCTTCTTTATAAAAGGTGGCAGCCTTGTTCTTCAGCATTCTCTGGTAAGTGTATTGAGAAATAAAAATACTCACAATCAGGAACCCGAAAATGCCGAATATGATATAGGCTACCAAAAATTTTAAATAAAGGGTTTTTCTCAAAGCAATCTCCTAAGGCTTATATAAAGGGATAAATACATAAAAGAGCATTAAATAACTGGCGCAATTTAAACGTTAAAGGGTCTCGAATTTATATCCGACCTTCCAAATGGTGGAAATACGCCATTCTTCATCGTCCTCAATCTTTTCGCGTATACGTTTGATATGAACGTCCACCGTCTTTGAATCGCCCGCATAATCATAATCCCAGACCTGATCCAAGAGCTGCTCCCTTGTGAAAACACGGTTTGGATTGGAAGCAAGGAAATAAAGCATTTCCAGTTCTTTAGGCGGCATTTTAATCGGATTACCTCTGTAGGTAACGCTGTAGTTGGTAAGGTTTACCGTCAGGTTGTGGTAGGATACGACTTCTTCCTTTACGGCAGGCGTTTCTTCGGGAACAACAGCGGTTCTTCTTAAGATAGCCTTTACTCTTGCAATAAGCTCCTTGGTATCAAAAGGTTTTTCCATGTAATCGTCGGCACCGAGCTCAAGCCCTAAGACCTTATCGAAGACTTCGCCCTTTGCGGAAAGCATGATAATCGGAACCTGTGATTTCAGTCTGAGCTCACGGCATACCTGATAGCCGTCCATTCCGGGAAGCATCAAGTCAAGAATGATGAGGTCGGGATTAAATACCGGGAAAGCGGTCAGGGCGGACTCGCCGTCATTTACGATTTTGGTGTCAAAGCATTCCTTTATCAGGTACAAAGAAATGAGTTCGGCTATATTGTTGTCATCGTCTACTATAAGGATTCTTTGTTTTTTGGTCATAATTTAAACTCCGCTATGGTCACTCCGGCATCGCCTTCTCCGTGTTCGCCGGCACGGTAGGATTTGATATAGTTGCATCTTTTGAGGTATGAGGTTACGGCATTTCGTAAGGCTCCCGTACCCTTTCCGTGAACAATGCGTACACTGGGTATGTGGGAAAGATAGGCATCGTCAAGATATTTTTCAAGTACGGCAAGTGCTTCGTCAACCGTCTTCCCAATCAGATTGCATTCGTAGGAAACAGACATTGACTTTGCCATCTTGATAGAGCCTGCACCCGAAACTTTGGAGGCAGGATTGAGCCCCGGAGCATTTATTTCCTGCTCGTAAACAAGCTGCAAATCCTTTATATTTGCCTGTGAACGTATGATTCCGCACTGTACATAGAGGTTTCCTTTGGAATCCGGAAGAGTACTTACGGTTCCGGTAAGTCCCATGGAAACAATCTTTACCTTGTCTCCGATATGAAGTTCCTTTGGAGCCAAAGTGGTCTGCCTTTCGGTTTTCTTTATGGAAAGCTTTGAATTTTTGTCATTTACACGGTTTCTCAAGCCTTCTCTCTTTGCTTCGAGATCCTTCATGGAAACAGAGCCCCCGTTCTTTAAAATGGCTCTGATGGATTCGTCGGCAAATTCTTTGGCTTCCGACAGAATGTCGCGTGCTTCTTCATTTGCCTGCCTTAAAATCTTATCACGGGATTCGTTAATCCGATCAGTTTTTTCTTTAAGTAACGCCCGTTCTTTATCAATTTCCGCCTTTTGATTTTCGATATAAGCCTTATCTCTTTCAATCGAAACGCGGCTTCTCTCCAAGTCTGCAATGACATCTTCAAACTTTTCGGACTCTTCGTTTATCTGGTGCTTTGCAAGCTCTATGATGTCTGATGACAATCCAAGTTTGGACGAGATGGCAAAGGCGTTGCTCTTTCCGGGGATACCAATAAGAAGCCGGTATGTGGGAGAGAGGGTTTCTACATCGAATTCACAGCAGGCATTTTCTACCTCGGGAGTGGAAAGCGCGAAAATTTTGAGTTCACTGTAGTGAGTCGTTGCAACGGTGCGTATCTTGCGTGAATGAAGTTTGCTTAAAATTGCAATCGCAAGTGCGGCGCCTTCCGTCGGATCTGTTCCGGCACCGAGCTCGTCAAAGAGGCAGAGAGAATGTTCGTCAGCCTTCTCCATAATGTGAACAATTGTCTTCATATGTGACGAGAAAGTGGATAAGCTCTGTTCAATACTCTGCTCGTCACCGATATCCGCAAAAACCTCATTAAATACGGATAAGGTGGAGCGGTCGCCTGCCGGAATATGGAGTCCTGCCTGACCCATCAGGGTAAACAGACCGACTGTTTTTAAGGTTACCGTCTTACCGCCGGTGTTGGGACCGGTGATTACCAAAAGGTCAAAATCGCGTCCTAAGTTTATATCTATCGGAACAACTCTTTTTTTGTCCAAAAGGGGATGGCGCCCCTTCTTTATGTCGATAATTCCGTCTGTATTGAATATCGGTTTTACGGCCTTCATGTCCATTGCAAGCTTCGCCTTTGCAAAGATGAAGTCAAGCATCGTCATGAAGCGCAGGTCATCGCCAAGCTCTACAGTGTGCCCGGCCAGCTCTTTTGAGAGGTTTGAAAGGATAACTGCGATTTCCTTTTTTTCATCTATTTCAAGTTCGCGGATTTTGTTGTTTAAGTCTACTATCTGTTTGGGCTCGATAAAGAAAGTCGAACCGGTTGAAGACTGGTCGTGCACCATTCCGGGAACCTGTCCCTTGTACTCAGCCTTTACGGGGATACAATAACGGTCGTTACGCATTGTAATAACGGCATCCTGCAGGTATGTACGTAGGGAGGAGTTGACCATTTTGTTTAACTCCGAATGAATGCGTTCGGCTGTTTGATTGAGGGAACGCCTTATGGAGCGAAGCGTGGGACTGGCGTCATCGGCAATTTCACCCTCTGCGGAAAGAATGCAGCGGTTGATTTCATTTGCAACCTGGGACAAGGGTTCCAAAAGATTGAAATAGTCATCAAGTGAATCGGAGTTTTCGGATTCTTTTTCTTTTTCCCCCCATGCCTTGACCCGTTTAACGTTATCGAGGAAAGAGGCGCAGGAAAGGAGCTCGCCTGCGGAAAGGGTCGATTCGATTTCCAGGGATTTAATTGAAAAAGAAAGATCCTTTACGGATCCGAAGCTGATACTTCCCTTTTTGAAAAGACGTGAAAGAGCATCTTCGGTGTGAAGTCCCGCTTCCTCGATATCGGATAATTTTGTCATCGGAAGAAGCTTTTGACACATTTCCTTTCCCGGAACGGAGTCCGCTTTTTCGGAAAGCATTTGTATTACAGTATTATATTCGAGCGTTTTTAAAACCTTTTCGTTCATGGTAACAATCCTTCAAAATTACCTATATACTACCATAGCAAACTTTCCTTTACAATAAATCTTAAGGTGGATATACTCTTAATTAGAGCCTCTGAAAGGAGTCCTATGACAGAAGAAGAACTCAAGAAAATGGATGAAAAAGTCGGCGACTCAAACGGTTTCGTGTTCTTAAAAGAAGAGATTAAACCGCGGCCAGCCAATAAGCGTCGGATTGCTCACAACACACTTCTTGCCGCAAGCTCGGCAGTCGTATTCGGCATAGTGGCGTGCATTACTTTTGCGCTCATTGCTCCTTTTGTAATGGATAGGGTGGCGGATAAAGACTCCGAAACGATTACAACTCCTTCAATTACTTTTCCCGAGGAAACGGCCGATGAAGAAATGTCTCCGGAAGACATGCTGGTCACTCCTGAGGAAGAAACCATAGATTACAGTGAGATTGCCGCTTTGGAGGAAGAGGAGATAAAGAATCTTCTTTCAAAGGTTACCTTTACCGTCAGCGACTATCAAAAGCTTTACAGGTCTCTTTCCGAGATTGCGGAGAATTTTTCGAAATCCCTGGTTAAAGTAACAAGTGTTACCACCGGAACGGACTGGATGAATTCCATGTATGAAAATTCCAGTGATTTGACCGGTCTTATAATAGCGGACAGCGGGACGGAACTTTTTATAATTACGAAATACTCCGGAATTCATGGCTATGACAATATAATCGTTACTTTTACGAACGAAGTTCAGGCGGAAGCAACGCTTGTCAATTACGATTCCCAAATAGATATGGCAGTCATTTCCGTAGCGGATGAAAGTATCAATGAGGTGACAAAGGATGCTGTCAGCCCGGCTGCACTGGGTTCTTCGGCTCCTTCGAATCTTGCGGGTTTACCCGTAATTGCCGTCGGCAGTCCGATGGGAAGTTACGGTTCCGTAAATTATGGGATGATTACTTCCACATCTTCTAAGATTACCGTTGTTGACAATTATTACAAACAACTCCTTACCAATATATACGGCAGCAAAAACGCAACAGGTGTTATCATTAATCTGAAGGGTGAAGTATTGGGACTTATTGATACAAAGTTTCGATCGGAAGACAGTGAGGGTATAGTCAGCGCAATCGGTATTACGGAGCTCAAGAAGACCTTCGAGAGGCTTACGAACCGTAAAAATATCGTAATGCTTGGAATTGAAGGCGGAGACGTTCCGAGCGAAGCAATTTACGAAGGCGTTCCGGACGGAGTTTACGTTCTTTCCGTTGATTTCAATACCCCTGCAATGGTTGCGGGAATTCAAAACGGTGATATAATCACTAAAATCGGGGAAACGGAGATTGGTTCTTTTTCCGATTTTCTTTCTGCTTTGTCTGCTATCGAGCTTGATTCCACTGTAAAAGTGACGGTAAAGCGCAGTGTGCAGGATGAGTATAAAGAAATAACCATGGATGTATATTTTGACAGATATAACAATTAGAATGGAGCAGTGAATTTATGAAATTTATTAAAGAGTTGCATGATGGGGAGCGCATCAGTGACATTTATCTTTGCAAGAGCTATGCACAAGGTGTTTCAAAGACGGGAAAACCCTATGGAAGTGTTACGTTGATGGACAAAACAGGCACTCTGGATTGCAAGATCTGGGATTTAAACAACGCCGGTATTGAGGATTTTAAAGTCGGTGATTTCGTATTGGTAACCGGAGACATAACGACCTTTAACGGTGCTCTTCAGGCAAAGATTGTACGCGTACGGAAGGCATCCGAGGGAGAGTATGACGTTTCGCAATATGTTCCGTCGAGTAAACGCGACATCGAGGAGATGTATCACGAGCTTTTGGGACTTGTGAAGAATGTTGACAATCATTATCTTCGGGCTTTACTTGAGGAGTTCTTTGTCAAGGATACGGAGTTTATAGACAAGTTTAAACAAATGAGTGCGGCAAAATCCGTCCATCATTCTTATGTAGGCGGTTTGCTTGAACATACGCTTTCGGTTGCGACACTTTGCAAGTTTTATGCTTCAAGGTATCCGATGTTAAAGAAAGACTTGCTCATCACAGCCGCTCTTCTTCACGATATCGGAAAGGTAAGGGAGTTTTCGCCATTCCCGACAAACGATTATACGGATGAAGGTAACTTACTCGGACATATTGTAATGGGTTCCGAGATGGTCGGCGAGAAGATTAAACTTTACGAGGATTTCCCTGCGTCTCTTGCAAGTGAAGTAAAGCACTGCATACTCGCACATCACGGAAAGCTCGAGTTCGGTTCTCCGAAGAAGCCTGCATTGATTGAGGCGGTAGCTTTGAATTACGCGGATGACCTTGATGCCAAGATGGAAAGTTTCAGAGAGATTCTTGCCGGTACCGAATCAACGGATTGGCTTGGTTTCAACCGACTTTTCGACAGCAATTTAAGAGCCACTAAACAGGCGGAATAGGTGTAACGTGTTAAACAAAAATCAGGAAATTCGACTAAACATAACTTCCCTTTCGGTCGAGGGAGCGGGAATAGGAAAGACGGATGACGGAATTACCGTTTTTGTTTCCGATGCGCTTCCGGGAGATGAAGTCCTTGCACACATTATCAAAGTAAAAAAAACATATGCCATAGCAATTACAAAAGAGCTTATAACGCCTTCACCCTTCAGAGTGGAGGCGTTGTGCCCTGTGGCAAAAAAGTGCGGAGGCTGCACGTTCCAGCATCTGTCGTATGCAAAGCAGCTTGAGTTTAAGCAAGATCAGGTGAAGGCGTGCCTTGAAAGAATCGGCGGGATAAAGAACCCTCCGATGGAGGAGATTATCGGAGCCGAAAATATTTATCATTACAGGAACAAGGCCCAGTTCCCCGTGGGCTCAGATTCGGAATCGAAGCCTGTAATCGGATTTTACAGAAGACATTCACATGATGTCGTTCCGAATACCGACTGTGCTATTCAGGCATCGGAAGATGCCGTTATCCTTTCGGAAGTTCAGGATTTCTTGCGTGAAGAGAATATCCCTTCTTATGATGAAGCAACCGGGAAGGGACTTGTGCGTCACATATTTACCAGAATCGGATTTGCATCAAGAGAGCTTATGGTATGCCTTGTTTGCAACGGAGGAAAGTTACCTAAGACCGACAAATTGGTCGATAGGCTTAGAAGTGCGGCAGACAGAGTGGGGTTAAAACTTGAAAGTTTGCTGATTAACGTAAATAAAGACAATACGAATGTCATAATCGGTAAAGAAACGCATGTTATTTATGGCAGAGATTATATAGAAGACTCAATCGGGGACATTAAATATCATATTTCAATGCCTTCTTTTTACCAGGTAAATCCCGAGCAGACGCGGAAACTATATGATAAGGCAAAGGAATATGCTTCCCTTACAGGCCATGAAGTTGTCTGGGATCTTTATTGCGGAATAGGAACAATTTCTTTGTACCTTGCAAATGAGGCAAAGAGAGTTTACGGAGTCGAAATCGTGCCCGAGGCGATTGAAAATGCCAAGGAAAATGCGCGTATTAACAGTATAGATAATTCCGAATTTTATGTAGGAGCCGCTGAAGATGTGGCAGACACACTTCCGACCCCGGACGTAATCGTCGTCGATCCTCCGAGGAAAGGCTGCGACGAGAAACTGCTTGAGACAATTCTACGTGTCAAACCCGACCGCATCGTATATGTTTCCTGCGATCCCGCTACCCTTGCAAGGGATTTAAACAAGCTCATAGCCGGCGGTTACGAACTAAAGCACGTTCAACCTGTAGACCAATTTTGCCAAACAGTTCATGTCGAGACATGCGCTCTCTTGGCGAAAGCGAGCGACAGCGAAGCTTAAGCTTAGAGGCGCAGCCGTTCCGGCGAGCGAAGCGAGAGCGGAACTTCCTTAGCTTTACGTCGGATTGAAGCGAGTCGGAGACGAAGCTTGAATCCGGTAACGACGCCTCTGCGATAGACGTCCAAGAAGCGGAGCCGACGGCGAACGCTGATTGGAAACGGCGAACCGCTGAGACATGCGCTCTCTTGGCGACAGCGAAGATTTTTGTGGAGTTTTGGTCCAAAATACAGAGGATTTATCCAGATATGAAGTTTAAATTGGTGACATTCGAGAATACACCGGAATATGTATTGCGTCTTTTGGAATATAATATTCGCAGTGAAAAAATCTCTAAGAAGGAGATAAAAAGCCATGAATGAATCGAATATTATTATGTATACAACAGAAGATGGCCTGACAAAGATAGAAACAACTTTTGATGGTGATACTGTTTGGCTGTCTAAGGCACAGATGGCTGAATTATTTCAGCGAGATCGTTCTGTTATTTCTAAACATATAAAAAATGTATTTGAAGAAGGTGAGCTTACCAGAGAAAGCAACGTGCAAATTTTGCACATTGCAAATTCAGACAAGCCTGTAGAATTTTATAATCTGGACGTTATCATCTCTGTTGGTTATCGTGTGAAATCTCAACGAGGTACTCAATTTCGTATCTGGGCAAGCGGTGTTTTAAAAGAATATATGAAAAAAGGTTTTGCCTTAGATGATGATCGCTTAAAGCGCCTTGGTGGCGGAAATTACTTTGAAGAATTGCTTGCACGTATTCGTGATATTCGGTCTTCAGAGAAGGTCTTCTGGAGAAAAGTATTGGAAATTTATGCAACCAGCATCGATTACAATCCGGACGCTGAAGCATCGATACTCTTTTTCAAACAGGTGCAGAATAAAATGCATTGGGCAGCCCATAAGCATACTGCGGCAGAAATTGTATTTCAGAGAGCAGACGCTGAGAAGGAAAATATGGGTCTGACATCATGGGAAGGAAAGAGGATAAAACGTAGGGATGTTGAGGTGGCAAAAAATTATCTGCAGCAGGATGAGCTCGATGCACTGAATAAGATTGTATCAGCATATTTGGATATCGCTGAAGTCCGTGCACTGGCTCATGAACCGATGTACATGAAGGATTGGCTGGAAACCATCGATGATTATCTGAAGATGACCAGAAGAGATATTCTGACAACCAAAGGTCGTGTAACACATAAGCAGGCGATTGATAAAGCACGCCAGGAATATGAGAAATACAAAAAGAAACAGGAAGAACAGCTTTCAGCAGTGGAACAGCATTTTATCGAGAGCATAAAAGAACTGGAAGCACTGGAATGATACAATATTTATACAGAGGAGATGGATTGATTGAAGCAACGAAAGAAATGTTATATCTATACCCGTGTATCCACCTCCATGCAGGTGGATGGTTATAGCCTAGACGCACAAAAAGAAGCTGGGAACACGTAATGAAATGCATACCGTAGAGCAGTCTGAATTTCCGATTTATGAAGGTCAGCATGAAGCAATTATTTCTGAGGATGATTGGAAACTTGCGCAGGAAAAAAGAAAATCCAATGCCTATCGCAGAGAAAAGATCAATGATCCAACGCATGCTCATATATTATCCGGTATTTTGAAGTGTCCGTGCTGTGGAAAGAGCCTTTACGGAAATATCGCCAAGGCTCACAGCAAAGACAATAAGACCAGATACTACTATTATTGCAAAAATACGGTCACACCTACTGGCCATGAGTGTACTTTTTGTTTGAATATCGAACAGACAGAAATGAATGACATGGTTGCCAGAATCATTTCTGCCATGGTAAATGATCCGCGATTTAGCAAAGCAATTAAAGAAAAGATAGGGACAGCAGCTGATACAGCTGATATGGAAGGGCAGTTGGATCAGTTGCAGGCTCAGCTCAGGCAGACATTGGGAACCAAGAACCGTTTGGAACGGCAGATGGATGCGCTTGATATAGAAGATGCCTATTATGAACGCAAGATCTCTGATTTACAGCGTCGATATGATGAGCAGTATGGTAAGATTGAAGAGATAGAAAATCAGATTGAGGAAGTACAGGAACAGATTCGAAGTATTCGTCAGGACAAGATATCCGGAGACAACATTTATCAGCTGTTGCTGGCATTTGATCAGGCATATGGGTTTGCCTCTGAGGTAGAACGAAAAGAATTCATGCGAGCCTTTATCGAGAGGATAGAAATCTATCCGGAGAAACCTGAAAACGGCTGCTGGATCAGAAATATTATTTTCAACTTCCCTGTTCCGGTGAATGGACAGGAAGTGAAAGAACTGCCCTTGGAAAATGAAACAATGCTTGAGAGCGTCGTCGGATTGAAGCGAGTCGGAGACGAAGCTTGAATCCGGTAACGACGCCTCTGCGATAGACGTCCAAGAAGCGGAGCCGACGGCGAACGCTGATTGGAAACGGCGAACCGCTGAGGCATGCGCTCTCTTGGTGAAAGCGAGCGGCAGCGAAGCTTGAGCTTAGAGGCGCAGCCGTTCCGGCGAGCGAAGCGAGAGCGGAACTTCCTTCTCCACAGACTGCTCAAGATACGGATCTTCACGGTTTGTGATGTAATTCAGTAGGATGTTCGTATCAATCAACAATACCGAATTTCTCATTCATCGCTTCCTCCCTTTCAACATCATAATCGATTGCTTCTGAAGAGGCTTTTCTGGATGCCTCAAGTCTTGCAAAAGCCTCTAACTTGCTGTTGTTATTTGCGTGTGTATCTGTAAGCGGTGCTTTAATTATGAACGGAATGCTTCTCTCTCTTAATGCAGTTCTGGTAAAGGTTTCATAAAAAGTCTGCTTTGTCTGACCCATTGCATCAAGCATGGCACCCAATTCCTCGTAAATAGAATCTTCTAATCTGATACTGATTGTTTTCATTTCGAACATCTCCTTTCTGCGTTTGAAGCATTTATATACTGATTTGACTCAGATAGCAAGCAATAGCTTTCTTTTTGCTAAAACACATCGAAATCCTTCTGCGTAGCGATTTTCTTGTACCCCCTTATAGTCATCATTTTCGCTTTCTGCATACATATCGTTCACCATGCCGATTTCTTCCAGTATAATGAAAGAGCGCCACCTTCCTCAAGCCATGTAGCTGCAGGCTTTGTTGCAGCGATATTGATCTTGTGCTCGCCGGAAGTCGTGATCTTGTGGCCAAGCTTACGCATGATATTTTCCTCGGTAAGGACATCAATCAAGCGATGGTCGTACTCATCCGGTACCAGAAGGACCGGGAAGAATGCGGTGCGATATCCTGAATGGTCTCCGGTGCAGAATCAGGACCTTTGGCTGCGGAGAATGAAAAGTTATCAGATCAGATTTGAACACTAAAAAATTGCCGTTTAAACACAGAAAAGACACATTGTGTGTATGATAATTTTGCGATATAATATACACAAAGTGTTCATAAACACGGAGGAATATATGGAAAAGGCAGATAAAATCAAACAGTTAAGAGAACTCACCGGTATGAATCGGAAGGAGTTTTGTGAATATTTTCAGATCCCTTACCGGACGGTATCAGAATGGGAACGTGATGGACGACATGCTCCGAATTATCTGGTCCGTCTGCTGGAGTACTATATCAGGATTGAACAGATTACCAAGGACAAGGTGGATGCAGATCCGGACATGAATCTGGAAGCATCAATACGTGAACATTTTGGGGAGGATGAGTGAGTATGGCAAAGAAACCGATTAAAGAAACAATCCATGCAAAGGGATTAGATATCAGTATTTATACAAATGATTTTGAAAATGAGTATGTTTCGTTGACGGACATTGCCAAGTATCGCAGCACTGATCCTCGTATTACGATTCATAACTGGTTACGCAGTCGTGACATTGTAGTGTTTCTCGGTTTGTGGGAAAGTCTGCATAATCCGAATTTTAAACGTATCGATTTCGATACGTTTAAAGAGGATGCCGGTTCCAATGCTTACGTGTTCTCTATCAAGAAGTGGAACGAAGAGCTTGGAGGTATTGGAATCTTAACAAAGTCCGGCAGATACGGTGGTGGAATTTACGCACATATGGATATTGCACTTGAATTCGCATCATGGATATCGCCGGAATTTAAACTTTATATCATAAAAGACTATAAGCGCTTGAAGTCTGATGAGAGCAGTCATTTGTCTCTGAATTGGAATCTGAACAGGGAGATTGCCAGGCTGAATTACCGGATTCACACCGATGCTATTAAGGATAACCTGCTCCCGCCGGAACTGACACTGGAACAGATTGGTTTTCAGTATGCCAGCGAGGCAGACATGCTGAATGTTGCCATATTCGGTATGACGGCGAAACAGTGGCGCGATATGAACCCAAACAAGAAGGGCAATATGCGTGATGAGGCGAATCTGAATCAACTGCTGGTTCTTGCCAATATGGAAAGCTACAATGCCATTCTGATTGAACAGGGCAAGCCGCAGTCAGAGAGACTGGTCCTTTTGCGCCAGCTGGCTGTTAAACAGATGCAGACACTGGCAGTCATCAGTCTGGATAATCTGCCGTATCTGTCTGACGGAGGGAAAAAATAAAAACAGATGTATAATGTGACAGATAGTAAATATTGTTTTGACAGCACTTTTTGTTTCTCTGACCAGAAAGAAAAAATCAAATAATTCTTAGAATGGGGATTGTATATATGGCAAAGAAAAAAGATGAAATAACCATCCGCTCCAGTGTAGCAACGAGTGGTGCGAGTCGGTTTCCGATGAACAATACGAAAGCTTGAAGTGATGGACAGAGGAATGACATATGAAATATTCACAGGAAGATAAAGATTATTTGGGGAAAGCCCCGGTAAGTAAGCTGTTGTTTCGCCTGGCGATTCCCACAGTTGCGGCACAGCTGATCAATATGCTTTATAACATTGTAGACCGCATATATATTGGCCATATAGCAGATGCCGGAGCATTGGCGCTGACAGGGGTGGGAGTGTGTCTGCCTATCATTATGATTGTATCGGCTTTTGCCGCTTTGGTAGGCAATGGCGGTGCACCCAGGGCTTCCATCTCTATGGGGAAAAATGATTTCACCGTCGCAGAAAATATTTTGGGCAACTGCTTTTCTTTGCAGATTTTGATATCCATTGTTCTTACGGTCGTTCTATTGCTTTTCAATGAGCCGTTGCTCCTTGCCTTTGGCGCCAGTGAAAATACCATCGGATACGCTGCCGATTATATGAATATTTACGCTTTGGGGACCATATTTGTACAGATGACCATGGGCATGAATATGTTTATTAATACCCAGGGCTTTACCAAAACAGGCATGCTGTCCGTGCTGATTGGAGCCATAGCCAATATTATTCTGGATCCGATTTTTATTTTTGCTTTTGGTATGGGTGTAAAGGGCGCCGCATTGGCGACCGTTATTTCTCAGGCGGCATCATGTGTTTGGATTGTATCCTTTTTGATGGGAAAAAGAACGAGATTAAATTTAAAGCTTTCATGCATGAAGCTTAAGGCAAATGTCATATTGCCATGCATTGCCTTGGGATCGGCAGTTTTTGTCATGCAGGCAAGTGAGAGCATCATTAACGTATGCTTCAATTCTTCCCTGTTAAAATATGGCGGAGATATTGCGGTAGGAGCTATGACCATATTATCCAGTGTCATGCAGTTTGCCATGCTGCCCCTGCAGGGTATCGGTCAGGGCGCCCAGCCGATTATGAGCTATAACTACGGGTCAGGTCAGATTGATCGTGTCAAACAGGCATTTTACCTGCTGCTCAAGCTGGAATTCGGATATGCGTTAATCCTTTGGATTTCGGTAATGGCATTCCCACAGGGTTTTGCGGGAATATTTACATCAGATGCGTCTTTGATCGAATTTACAAAAACTGCACTGAGGATATACCTTGGCTGCATATTTATGATGGGCATACAGACCGCCTGTCAGATGGCTTTTACATCGATTGGCTGTGCCAAGGAATCTATCATTGTAGCTGTGGTACGAAAGTTTGTCCTGCTTTTGCCTCTGATTTATATTGTTCCGCAAATATGGAAATCAAATCAGACTTTGGCGGTATATTTGGCAGAACCGATTGCGGATTTTATTGCGGTAAGCTTTACCATAGTGCTTTTCAGCAAGCGATTTAAAAAGGCATTAATGAAAGCGTGAAATGATGTATGCAGGAGGCGAAAAAATGAGCAAGCCGAGAAAATCAAAGAATTGCCGGAAAAATAAAATACGGAGTGGGATTCACACCCACTCCGTATTCTATTTGTTATTCGACCTTATTTTTATTTTCTTCACATTCGTGTCATCAGCGAATCGTATATTGGTAGGTGGTGCCGTCAATCTCAAAATGCACAATCAGCGAAGCGTCTGAACCGTCTACAACCTCAGGGCACTCAACCAAACCATGATAATGGCATGTTTCAAGAGGTGTGCAGACAACATAACTGTTTACCCATGTGAAGGCGGTGTCACCATCGTCCGTCACAACAAATCCGTCATATGTGTATCCATTGTCATAATCGGCAATAGGTATAAATAAGTCGCGGATGCATATCGTTATTTTATTTCAATCACAGCCGTAACCGTCTCAAATCCATCGGCAGACACGGTCAGTGTGCAGCTTCCGGCATCATATCCACCGCGGATGATGGCGGTAGCACGTCCCTGATAGGATGTGAATTCTCCTTCTGTGTAGTTCTCCTCAGTGATGGGATTGGAGGAACCGAAAGCATCGAGTTTTCCGGCTCCCTCTACTGTCGCATGAAGCTTCACGGCAGCATCCGGCACAACAAGACCGTTTTCGTCTACCACTTCAACTGCCACATAGGAGAGGCTGTGCCCGTCTGCGTGAATGACTGTTTCCTCCGGACGAAGTACAAGCTTTGCGGGAGCTTCGGTTGTAACGAGAGCGTCTGTGGAGACAAGTTCACCATCTACGAAGCTGCGTGCCTCAAGTGTACCGGCTGCATAGTTGATATCGAATAAGAAGGACTTTGGAAGGTCAGCGGCAAGGCGTTCTCCGGCTTTACAGGTTCCTACTAAAGCACCATTTAAGTAGAGCTCTACAGTATCTGCATTGGAGAAGACAGCTGCCTGAACAGGTGCGCCTTCCGGACATGTCCAGTTCCAGTTCTTTTTAACAACGGTAAATCCCCACATACTGAGAATTTCCGTTTTGCCGTAAACATCTGGGTTATAGGAGTACAGGTATGTATTTTTGCTTCCCCAGATGACACTGCGGTAATCTCCTTGCGGAAGAATATTGCCGTTGATATCCACATCTGCATCGTTGGCAAGTCTCCATGGAAATGTAGAACTGTGTGAGTTTAAGGCGTAGGGCCCCATTTTGACCATGGGATCATTCGGATCAAAGAAAGCGGATTTTCCAATTCCGGCTTCTCCGATATAGTCAAAAGCGGTCCAGGTGAAATCGCCAATCACATAAGTAGTATTTTCCACCATGGGCCAACGTAAACCGATTTCCTTCGGGTAGTTTTCGGAACCTAAGATGACACGCTCCGGGAACATTTCGTGATCCAGCGGATATTTGTTTTCCATGTAGTTGTAGCCTACGATATCGAGACCATTGGTGAAAGCTTCAGAGTAATTCTCCCAGCTGGTATCCTTTTTGCCATAATCGGCATTCTGAATGGTTCCGGTTTCTCCCTGCTGGGCTTTCTGGATATTTTCAACCATTTTTCTCATATTTTCTGCCGTCAGGTCATCGTCAAGACCACTCCAGTAAGAGCAGATCGCATTGGAGATTGGACGACTGGGATCCAGAGAACGGGCTTTTTCCGTAAGTCTGGTAGCCATCGTGTAACCGTTGTTTAATCCTCCACGCTCAGGAATCTCATTTCCGGTAGACCAGATGACAATGGAAGGATGGTTTCGATCACGCTTCATGAAGGCGGTAAGGTCCCTTTCCCAGTCAGCTTCAAAGAACATATTGTAATCGCCGGGCTGTTTCATGATACCCCATGCATCGAAGGCTTCGTCAAAGACATACATACCGATGCGGTCACATGCTTCCATCAGAGCAGAAGATGGCGGGTTATGGGTGGTACGGATGGCATTGAAGCCCACTTTTTTTAAGATGGAAAGCTTGCGGTACTCTGCATCATAGAGGGAGACTGCACCCAGCATGCCATTGTCGTGATGCAGGCAGCCTCCTTTTAATTTCACGGTTTTGCCGTTGACCCGCAGACCGTGGTTAACATCGGCTGTTACGGTCTTTATACCGAACAGTACAGATGTCTCATCAACGGTGTTTACTTCTGATGGAATAAAATGAGTCTTGAAAATGCCAAGGTCAGTGACTCTTGCATGAAGTCTGTAAAGGTTCGGAGTTTCGACGGACCAGAGATCCGGATCATTGAAAGTCAAATTTACATAAGCAGTGTCTGTGGTATTTGGATTGACCTGCATTTTTTGTGTACGGCTTAAAAGCACTTCGTCACTGCCATCTTTTGTAAGAAAGACTTCCACGAGAGCAATTTTATTTTCCGGAGTCTCGTTCCGGACTTCCACTTCCGTATGCAGATAAGCGAAGTCAGCAGAGCCATCCGCGTTATATTCAATATTTTTGGTATAACCGTAGATGCCGTCGTCTGCGATATGAAGTTTCGGTACATGAATAAGCTCTACACTGCGAAAAATTCCGGCACCGGAATACCAGCGGGAGCTTGGCTGCATACTTGGATTGACAGTTACTGTTACACTATTTTCCATTCCGAAATAAACGTAAGGAGTGATGTTAACGGAGAACGGAATGTATCCGTTGTGCTGTAAGGCAGCTTTTCCGCCATTCACATCGACAGTGGCATTCATCATCACACCGTCGAATTTGAGGTAAACCTCCTCATTGCTCCAGTCAGCGGGAATCATGACCTGTTTGGTGTAGTGTGCGACACCCTCTGTAAAAAATCCGCTGGCAGGACCGGCAGCAGCGTCTTTGGTGACGGCGCTCTCAATCATGTAATCATGAGGAAGATTGACTTCCTTTGAAGTGACCGGTGCCCCGGGCATCCTGAAAAAGGAGCGGAGACCATGGTCGAAAGTCCATTTCCGGTCTAAGTTCTGATTTCTCATTGTGTAACCCCTTTCTGATTATATAAAAATTTTCAGTGATTGTTCAGAGCCTGCTCTGAATTGTTTAACCAATTATAGGGTATGCCTTAACCATGGAAATGGCAAGGACAGTAAAAAATGATATAATCAAAAATAAGGACGAAATGCACGATAAAAGATAATAAGGAGCAGAAGCCGCACATTGGGAGAAATGCAGAAAATTTCTGATAGAGTACAGAGTATCAGGGAAAAAGGAAACAAAATATGGAAGCAGAGCGAGTACGACGATTTGCCCGTGCTGGATGAAAAAAGCCTCCGGTCATTAACCGGTGATCGGAAGGTGACAGAGAAGCTGTCTGCACTTCTGACTGTTTATGAGGCAGACGGGACGGAGCAAAGCATCAGTTCGGCCGGAAAGCGGATAGTGACAAGGGAACTTCCGAGACTTGGATGGTTTCATAAGCATGAATATGTGGAGATTTTGTATGTAATTGAGGGCACTTTCACGCAGATCCTGCTTGGGGAGGAGATCCGGTTTGAACAGGGAGAGTTTGTCATCACCGACCGGAACTGCGAGCATGCGGATTACATTGAACCAAAGGATGCGGCAGTCCTGTTTCTAAGGATTCGGGCAGATTATTTGGAACATTTGCTTCGCACCTATGACAGCGGGGATGAATTGCAGCAGTTTCTTTTTCATGCGCTGTGGAGACAGAAGAAGGAGCAGAGTTTCTTAGAATTCAAGCGGACCGAGCAGTATGATCCGGAATATTTGTTAGACAGGTTGATGACAGAAGACCTGTCCAAAGAGCCCGGCAGGGATGCTATCAAGGAAGGGCTTATGATCAGGCTTCTGTACCATCTGTGCAGGGATTATTCCATCCAGCTTCATACGGACAGCCGGGAGAGTCGGGAGAAAGCCGTATTGTACGAGCTGGAGCGTTATATCTTGAAAAATTATGCTACAGTGACCACGAAAGAGCTGGAGCAGGTGTTTCATTATCACAGAAATTATTTTCACCTGCTCCTAAAAAAATACCGGGGCAAATCCTTCCGGCAGTACGTGATGGAAGTGCGGATGAAAAACGCATATCAAATGTTAGAGCAGACCGCGGAACCGGTGAAAAAAATTGCCGGTCAGGTAGGCTACGAGAATGTCAGCCATTTTTACCATCTGTTTGAGGCGAAGTTTGGAAAGACGCCACGGGAAGTGCGGGAGCAGCATTCACACTCACAGCAGTAAGTGTCCGACTTCGGAGTAAACAGAGTAGCACGATAAGAAATACATATTGTACATTCCAATCTTGACGTCCAAAAAGAAAAGTGATACCATTCGAACAATTAATTAAGGCAAAGAAGCTTAAAGAAAGCTCTTTGCCTTTTTTTACTATATAGGAAATTGCTCCGCGTGGGAGAGCCAAGTCCCTCTCAGTCA
>CAVJJQ010000019.1:0-30137 GCA_963649755.1 bacterium
CTTCCTGCCTATATAAATCAAGCATTTTATTTATATAAGCGTGGGGATCACCAATACCTTCTTCCTCAAGAGTTGATGCATAATCGTCTATTGTATCGTCTACTTCTTCCTCTGTCTCGTCCAAAATCTCCTGTATTCTTCTTTGGCGTTCAGCCTCTATTTCCCTCTGTCTTTCAAGTTCGGCCTCCCATCTTGCTCTATCAGCCTCCTGTTGTTGCTTTCTTAATAACTCAGTTTGTTCTTTAAGTAATCTTGTGCGCTCCTGTTCAATTTTTGCATCCACCATCGATGCTCCTTCTGCCGTAGGATGCCAACTGCCATCCTTGGAATAAAAACCGCTCATACTGATCTCCCTTCATCTAACAATAATTTCGAATTTATCTTTTTTTCATTTCACATCCATTTGAACATTTCTGTGTACCTACAATGTTACCGGGAAGATTACTGATTCCATGCTCTTCATTTCCGGCAACAATGCCATTCAAAAGTTGAATTAAATTTTCATCGGGATCAACTATCTTCTTATGTCCTACACCTTTAGCAAGCAAGTCACCGGCCAAGGCGGTAATTTCCCCTGACTCACATTTCGAGCAGAAGCTATATAAATCCGTTTTCAAGACATACTTGCCGGATTTTTCATGTATTAAATCCCAGTCGCGTCTCTGTAATTCATGATCAGAATGTATATTTCCTCCGTTATGCCGAAAATACAAGCTACAACTTGTAAACTCTGTTTTGGAATTGCATGGAACATATATTTTATCTTTCCTATCTTCCTTAGAAGAAAAGTAAGTTCCATACTCCTCCGCAGCCGTAATCTTCGCAACGTAGAGAACATCATCGCTATTATATTTTTTTGAAAAAATTGAATTCTTTAACAGGGTTTTCCCGACGATACCTAACACCCATATTTCAGGATTGGCATCTGAATCTTTAAGAAGGTTTCCTATAACTCTGCGCATATCACGTTTACATACTGCAAGAGTAAACAAACCAGCGTCAATACATGGAGCTGATCCGTCAAAGCAAGTCAACCTATATGAATAAACATATTTCATGCACCGAGCCCCTCAATCAATAAGCACGTTGAAGCAAAAATTCCTAAGGAATATTATATATATATATATAATTTTGCAAGTTGTCTGAAACTTCTTTTTCAAAAAATAGACTGCTCAAACTTGATAATTTAAGCAGCCTGCAAATTACTTAGTCTTCATCCTCTGATGCTTAATGCCGCGCTCCTTGAAGAAACGCTCAGCCTTCTTTGTATCATTGCACTTCTTGGTGCCAAAAATCTGAATGTTCATATTCTAAGCCTACCACCTGATCTTCATTCAAGGTTTTTATTTCAAGCCCCAGCTCCTTCAAAAGATTTGCAGGATAATCTACCTTCTTTTCTTTCTTCGTTTTTTCTGTTGGCATACCCACTGTGGTTTCCAGGATATGCTTGATCTGCTCTCCCGTTGCAATTGGATAGTTTTCTACCAAATGCATTGCAATTCGTTTCCCTGATTCTGTGTGTGACTCATTGTATGCGCTTGTTACATGGTCATAACCAAAGATGTGCTCCGGATCATTCCATTCCACGCCATACATTACCCATGTACCGCTTTCATTACCCATTGTTTACATTTCCTTCTCTGTCTAGGTCATTCTGTTAAATTGTATCAGTCGGTTACAGTCTCATAAAGGACTATTTGAAATTTCTCGCATAGCTTTTCTTTTTCTTACTCATATGAACTTCTATCAATGCTTGTATGAAACATTTTAAGCAGTGTTCTCTGACTGGTAAGCTTCTTTGTTACAATGTTTCCGGCAGATACAATTATTCCCATATACCTTTTTCAGGGTTCCATTTTGTTTTCTCCGTTCCATCAAGCAGTGGACGAACAAAGTTCTTTATCCAATCCATTGCGTCTGACATGGATACCTGAATAAGCGCTTTTTTCTTTTTCAAGAAAGCCTTCCATCTTGTCTGATGCATCGGATCACTTAGAAATTCATCACCGAAAGCAGCAGAATCCATTGTCATCTTTGTCTTTCTGTTATCAAATGTCTGGACAACCGCCGTGTGAAGGTCCTTATAGTAGAATTCGTAAGTTTTTGAAAGAACATAGATATCATAAAAGTCCTTGTATCTGCTATTAAGGTATCCGTTATGTATAATGGCTTCTAATTTCTCTGCAATGGATGTCTCCAAAGAATAAGCATTCACTCTGGGAGGTTCCATATCGAGTATTACAGGAAAATCCATTTTGGCGGCATCCGGATAGATTACATCCCCAAAACCAATGTCAATACCGACCGGAATTTTAGTCCGGTCAAGATATGCCACAGCAGAAATATGCAGACCGTGATATTCTTTAAACTCTGTTATGTCATCCACTGTAATGGAATCAACATCAAACACAAGCGCATCGTCAATATCCTGAGAAAAAATTTCCTGAAATACACTCTTCATTTCTGTGCTGCTGTTGGATATCCTTCGTGCAAGCAGATCCACATCTGTTGTTGCACGTTCATAATTGCGCTCAAATATTGCATACAGGAATATGCCGCCCTTCAGGGCAAAATGCTCCGCGTATTTAGATACGGAAATCCGATATATTGTTCTCTCCAGGCCATAGTAGGTAAGAGCCTCTTGAAAAGTACATCCGTTTTTTATTGCAAAAGTCTTAAGCCTCGCTTTTACAGAATCAGCATTCATTATACAAGCACCTCTAGGTATGTTCTTACTACTTTCTCGCATCGAAGGAGTTTTGCATAAGCATAAAGCTTGTCAATCTGCCTATCCTTCCGTTTTAGGTAGTTCCTAAATACCTCAGATGTTTCCTCGATTCCAACCTTGTTCCTGTAATAGATGATATCCACCACGGTTTTCTCTATATCGAAAATATGGAAGCAATTATCTCCCTCGCATATTTCAGTCACGCCCAGAGTCATTCTTGAAGAATCAAAATAGAAAATTTTTATCTCCGGCCATTCAGGAAGAGTATTTACTCTTTTCTTTCGCTCTATAGCAACGTCCACTGCATCGGGTAGAAAATTTGTAAGTTCGTAATATCGTGCCGCACTCATCAGACATATTACTCCATTCGGAACATAAGCTTCTGCACTGAAAAAGTCATTTTCATCGCCCTTGTATGCGAGATTCTCATAGGTGCTGCGATTTATCCTTGACAGTATTCCATCCTTTTCAAGTTTTCCGATTTTATAATAGGAATAACCCATATTTTTCAGTTCGGCGGTTGTGATAAACTTTTTGTTTTCATCGATTATGCCCACATGCATCACCTCCGCCTATACTATACTTCAATCCAAGCAAAATTTCAACTAATTTCGGCAGTTATATTAGTAGCCGATTTTAATTAAAATTTATCAAAATCTTCCTGGCTTGCAAGTACTGCTTTCGAATCTTGCGAGCTTCGGAACGAACTTCCTCTCTTCGTTCAATGCTCATGTACTCATCCGTTTCAATCTTCATGTTGTGTACTCCTTTCGATTTTGATTAGTGATGACCCAAGCTACACAACCGTGGAAAACACGCTATGCGAGTTTTCCGGGTTTTCGCGGCATTCGCCAAATGTCCATGCAAGCATGGGCGCTTAGCTCATTGCTCGCGAAAAAAAGAGCCTTCCTTTCAAAATTTCTTTTAAAAGGAAGACTCTAAATTGTCTTCATGTCATATTAATTGTTCAAATCAGTACACCTGAACTTGTCCCAACATCCCTAATGATTTTTACCTAATTTGTAGTAAATTTGTAGTAAAAATCACTTGTAAGTCCGCAAACCCTTGATTTTACTGGTTTTATTTGTCCAAGGACTTCATCGTCGGGACGGATTCTGACGGAAAACCAACTTTGCCTATTGATTGTCAATTATGCTCTCAAGGTGTATTGACCTGATTTCCAAAATTGCTCTCCCAGTGTCAAGCCAAGGCTTTTCCACTGAATCAGGTTGGAGTCTAGGGCTCTTCCCTGCGACATCGTTTGGTTTAGATGTTTTTTAGACCGAAGAGAGACTCCTGCGTCCAAAGATATACATGAGACACTTCTCTTCTAACATATGCATTGCGGACTTGAAAAATCATCCGCTTATTTGATTATAAGCTTTCCCTGCAGATTTGTCATCACTTCCTGCGCCTCTTCGCTTCTGTCTTTATTGTCAGCCTAACATTCCGCTTTAAAGCCGAAAGAAGCTGCTGTATGAGGTTATCTTTTACAGCAGCTTCTTTCATTTATTGCGTTTTCACTCGGCCCAGATATTCCAAGCTCGGCTTCGCGGTGCGCTTTTGCGTTGCGCGGTCTACGGCGACCAAACCAAACGTCATGCCGTAGCCTTTTTGCCACTCGAAGTTATCGAGTAGACTCCAGTACATATAGCCTCTCACGGGCAGACCGTCGTTGATGCAGCGCTCCACACCCTGCAAGGCCTGCTCAATGTAGGCCACGCGACGGGAGTCATCGGCTGTGGCGATGCCGTTTTCGGTTACGATTAAATCGCCCTTGAAGCCCTCGGCAGCCCTGCGGATGACATGCTCGATGCCCAACGGGTAGAATTCGTAGTTCATCTGGGTGACTTCTGCGCCCTCCGGGGTGGGCATCAGACCGTTGGCATCGTAGCGGGAGCGGGTATAGTTCTGCACACCGAGGAAGTCGTCTCCCTCGATATACGGCAGATAATGGGTAAATTCCTCATCCCACGCGGCGGCGGCCTGTGCCTCGCCGCCCGGTTCGGCTTGGATGTCGTGTAGGGAGAGCGTCAGCCCCACCTTGACATCCGTGCAGAGGCAGCGAATTTCCTTGCGCGCGGCGGCGTGGGCCTTCATCACAAGCAGGTCGCCCTGCTCGGTGCGCTGGCCCGTGAAAAACTGCGGTGTCGGCGTGCCGAACAACTCCACGAATTCCGCAGCGGCAGCCTTGCGGCGCTCCATCATCTTTTCCAGATTCAGGCCGACCTGCACGGTGCCCTCCTGCTTTTTGGCGGCGTCGGTAGCTTTGGCCTTGACGGCCTGCATCTGCATCATATAGCGCTTGGCGATGGCCGCAACCTGAATGCCCATGTTTGCCTCGTTGATGGTGCAGACATAGTGTAACTCGCTGCCAAGACGCTCCATAACATAGGCTGTGTACTTGCGGAACGACTCGACCGTGCGCTCGTCCTCCCAGCCGCCGTTGGCAATGAGCCAAACTGGACTGGAAAAATGGTGCAGCGTCACGATAGGCTCGACGCCGTTTTCCTTGCAGTAGCGGATGACTTTGTGATAGTGCTCGACCTCCGCGTCGTCAAACTTGCCTTCTTCGGGTTCGATACGCGCCCACTCGATGGAGAAGCGGTAGGCGTTCAGCCCTGCCGCAGCCATCAGACGGATATCCTCCTCATAGCGGTTATAGTGGTCGCAGGCGTCCAAGCTGGGCTCGACGAAGCTTGTGTTTTTCATCTGCTCCTGCGCCCAGTAATCGCTGTGGATGTTGTTGCCCTCGACCTGATGGGCCGCCGTGGCGGCGCCCACCATAAATTCTTTCGGAAATTTCATGGTTTGTTTCCTCAATTATGCCTGTGCGGCTTCGGCGGCTTCCTTGGCCTTTTTCTCGGCTTCAAAAGCAGTCGCCTCTTTTTCCAGCTTGTTGAAGGCAAGTGCAGCAATGCCGATGATGGCGACCAGAACGGCGGGGACGATAGCGAAGTCGATGCGAATCATCGTCAGCGCGCTGGCAGGCTGCTCGACAACGCCCTCGGCAGAGATATAACCCGCAATGCTCAGCAAGAAACCGGTGATCCATGCGCCCAGCGCGCCGCCGAATTTAGCGGAGAAGTTGGCAAGAATACCGGAGGAGCCGTCCATACGGGGCATACCCAGCATCTCGTTGTAGGTGCAGATGTTCATAATGAACAGAACGCTGTAATACGCAACCGGCATCGTCGAGAAGTTGCCAATCAGGTAGCCGACCAGAACGCCGGGCAGCCAGCTGCCGGAGAGGAACGCAATCACATAGCCGATGACGCCCACCACGGACAGGCAGGTAATCATCTTGCCCATAGAGCCGAGTTTCTTCATCAGTGCGGGGAACAGCATCATCAGGGGAACCATGAAAACGGAAACCATACTCAGCGTGCTCATCATGCCGACATTGCCGACGATCCACTTGAAGTAGTACGCATTGATGGCCAGATTGGTGATTATGTTATAGCACAGCATGATAAGGGCGTAGACCCAGACATACTTGTTGCGGCGGAACAGGGTAAAGATTTCTTTAAGACGAATAGGCTCCTGCTTGCTCTCGGCGTCGACGTTGGGGTCCTCTTTGCAGAAGATGAAACGGCCCATGCCCAGAACCAGCGCCACGACCATAGCAACAAAGATAAGGCGTGTCCAGCCGCCCGCACTAGTTGCCATCTTGCCCATCAGAACCGGGAACACAATGCTGAAAACCATAGAGCCGGCCATCGAGATGGTCGCGCCGTAGCTGGAAACCTTTTTCAGCACGACGGGGTTATTGGAGAATGCGCGGATGGTGTAGGGAACGCCCGCAGCGTAGCGCAGTGTGGCAAAGATGCTGAACGTCAGCGTGTACATGCAGAAAATCCAGACGCACTTGACGGTCTCGCTCCATTCCGGCTTGCCCGCAAACAGCAGCACTGTACAGACGGCCATACCGATGATACTCAGCTCATAGGGGCGGGCCTTGCCCAGCTTGGTGTGGGTGTTGTCCACAATAACACCTGCGAATATATCGGTCACAGCGTCCACCGCCTTGCTGAGCAGCAGGATGGTGCCGATTTTGAGCAGGTTGACGCCGAGGGTATCGGACGCGTAAATGGACAGATAGTTCAACATGATGACGTTGATCCATGCCGCGGAAATGTCCGAGCTCTTGAATGCCAGCAGCTTTGGCACGCTGAGCTTATTGGGGTCTTGTACTTTATTCTTTGTCATGATGATTCTCCTTCACTTTGTTTTTTATTTTACCGAGCGGCTTTGCAGCAAGTGGAATGCAAAACCACCGATTTCCTGTTGTAAGTAGGCGCTCAATACGCGGCCGTCGGGCAGGCGCTGAATGCTCTTTTCCTCGACTGCGAAGCCCTTTGCCTCAAGGTCCTGTATGGCCGCCGCCACATCGGGCGTTTCCATCGCGATATGTCCGAGCGTGCCGGGGCCTTCGGACTTCAAAATTTCAAACGGCCCGCCCACGATGACGGAGCTGCCGACGTCGTAGGACGGCAGGCCGAATGCCTTGCCCAGAAGCTCCACCATTTTCAGCGCTTGTTCGGCGTTTTCGCTGTTGATGCCGACATGGGCGAATTTGTAGGTTATCTCTGCCATAGCGCACCTCACCAAATCTGCATGGCCTTGCCCGCCAGCCTCAGCACAGCCTCGGCAAAGAAGTAGTCGTTGTAGGTGAACGCCATATTGGCAAGGCGGTCATCGTGGTACATCGTCCAGCCACCGCCCACAAGGCCGTCGGTCTCGGGGCTCCAGTCGCAGAACTTTGCGTCGATTGTCAGCAGGATGCGCAGCGCCGCGTCGGTGTAGAAGCTCTTTTCAAGCTCCGGCACGTGCTCGGCAAGCTCCAGCAGCCCCGCCGCGATGATGCAGCCCGCGCCGCTGTCGTACTTGACAGGCTCGGCGGGCGCGCGGAAATCGACGAGCGGCAGCCAATCGTTGACGGCCAGCGCCGCGATGCAGTAGTGCGCACTGCGCTTGGCGGCATCCAAGAATGCAGTGTCCTGCGTGTGGCGGTAGCTCAGGGCGAAGCCGTAGAGCGCCCAGCCCTGCCCGCGGCTCCATGAGGAGCCGTCCGCGTAGCCCTGCCCGCCGTGGCCGTGCAGGAACGCGCCCGTGGCGGGGTCAAACTCGGCCACATGGTGGCAACTGCCGTCGGGGCGCAGAATCGTGTTGAGTGACGTGTGGGCGTGGCGGGCGGCAATGTCCGCAAAGCGCGGGTCGCCCGTTTCCTCGCTGGCCCAGTAGAGCAGCGGCAGATTCAGCAGGGTGTCGATGATCATACAGCCACGCGGGTCGGCCTTGAGCCAGCCTGCCTCATCCCACGCGCGGATGTAATTGCCTGTGGAGTTGAACCGCCCCGCCAGCAATGCGGTGGCATGCAGCGCACGGCGGCGGGCATCCTTATCCCCGGTCAACTTGTAGTCCGCCCCGGCAGAGGGCAGGAACATAAGACCGACATCGTGGTGCAGGCGGGTAAACTCCTGCAAAGCCGCGTCCATGCGCTGCTCGTCCTTCTGCGCTGTTTCCTTGTACAGTTCGTCCTGCGTGGCGTGGTACATCTGCCACAAAAGCCCCGGCCAGAAGCCGTTTGTCCACCACGAAATGCCGTCCGGCATGACCTTGGCGGCGTCCACATAGCGCCCGTTGACGGGGAAGAACGGAATCGCGTCGCCCGTGCGTTCACACTCGGCGCGGACCTTTTCCGTCAGCTTGTGCAGGGTTTCTTCGACCCATTGGCTATCCTTTGGTGTCATGGTTTGTATCACCTCTTTGTTTAATCTGGTGTCATCATAACAGCTTTTTGCCGTTTTCTTTAGAACGGTTCTGACAATGTTAGAATTTTTTTTGCATAAAAAAAGCGTTCTGTTTACAGAACGCTCGACGTCTGGCGCGGTCGCGTTAGCGACATATACCTATCGTGCGAGTGCGCATCAGTGGCACGTAGTGCCTTTCTTGCTATATAGGGGATTGCGGAGCAATTTCCTATATAGAAAAAAAAGACCTCCCGCACGGGGAGGTCTTGCTTCGGTTCAAAACGTCTGGGGGTGCTTGCGACGGTACTCGCCGGGGGTGTCTTGGTAGACGGATTTGAACACCTTTACGAAATAATTATTGTCGGGGTAGCCGACGTACATGCTGATTTTCTGTATCTCCAAATCGGTGGTGGAGAGCAGCTCCGCCGCCTTTTTGCAGCGCTCGGCCGCGATAAATTTCAAAATGCTCTTGCCGGTCTCGGCCTTGAACAGGTGGGAGAGATGCCCCGGCGATACATTGGCGATTTCCGCAAGCTCATCCGGCGACATGGGGTAATTTAGGTGCAAGCGGATGTAATCCACTGTGCGGCGCACCGGCGGGGAGTAATGCTCCTGCAAGACCTCGCGCACGGCGGAACAGAATTCGTGCACCATGATGGGATTTATCCGCGCTATCTCGTCCGCAGTACGCGCTGCGTAAGAGCGCTGAGAATTTGCCTGCGAGATGGCATCTACAACCGCCGGATGTACGCCCGCAGCCTCGGCGGCCTTACGGGTCAAGGTGCGCATGATGGCCGCACCCGTCAGGTGGTTGCTGTTGGTGATATGGGGAAGCTTTAACCCGGTGGAAAGTGGGTACATTCGCCGCAGGGCTTCCATCGCGCCCGATTCGTTGCCCTGTTTGATCATGCGGATGAAATCATTCTCGGCCTTGTAGCGGATCTCCGCATGTATAAAGTCGAGAGGCTCGGAGTCATAGTCTGCCTCCGGGTCGCCGGAGGCAAGACTGGACAGCACGCGCTGGCTGTAGGGCGGCAGGTCGGGGCACAGCCCTTTGATGACCGCTTGCACAGTGCGCACCAACTCGTTGGGGTTGACCACGCGGTAGCTGCAATAGTACAGCTTGAAGGAAACCAAGTGTGCGGCGGGGACCTTGTTCTGGGTCAGACGGGCCGCACTGTCGGCCTCGTCCCATTCCTGCGCCACAAACGGGCCAATCAGAAACAGCTGTGTTCCGAATCGCAGGAACACCGTGTAGATGCTGAGAAAATCCTCGACGATATAAATCTGGTTTTCCTTGGCGGCGTCCAGCATAATGCGCAGATTTTCCGCCGTAAGCTGGGGCTGCATCCGCGGCCAGAACACATTGATTTTTTCAAATGCGGCCAGCTGTTCGTCGCTGCCGTCCCATGGTAGGATGGGGACTTCAAACAACTGTGCCAGTAGGCGTGAAAAGAGAATTTCGCTTTCCATGTGCGCCACCTCCAAAATGTGCTAATAACATCTATATTATTCTACCAAAATTTCGCGTTTTTTACTACCCTTTGGGTGGAGGTGATAAACTATGCTGAAACTGCAAATTACCAATAAGAAAGGCACCGTCATTTCCTATGCCGAGGGGGAAAGCTCCGTCTGGCTGGTGCATGCGCCGCACTACCACAAGGGGGATGTCATCACGCTTGTGTGCAGCGAGCCTGGCTTTTATGAGATTCGGCTTGAGGACACGCTGCCGCCGACGCTGGTATATATTCGGGACAAGGCTGTGTTCCCCATTCCGTTCGGCACAATGCCGCGCGTGGGCTACCCGCCACGGGCGTTCAAGAGCGTGCAGCATCTGCTGACCGCCCGCAAGGCTGAGTCGGAGCAGATCTACGCCCGCCGCAACCTGGCGTTGAATCCGTTCGACACCCACGGCGACACCGGAATGTACCCCCATGCCAGCGCCAATGTGGAGACACGGGACGAAGCCCTTTTTGCCGCCCGCAACGCCATTGACGGTGTTTTTGCCAATACGAGCCACTACCCCTACCCGTTCCAGAGCTGGGGCATCAACAAAGACCCGAACGCGGCGCTGACAGTTGAATTTGGCGTACCTGTTGACATTGACGAAATCCGCCTGACGCTGCGCGGCGACTACCCGCACGACAGCTATTGGACAAAGGCAACGATTGAATTTACCGACGGAAGCCGTGAGGTAGTAAGCCTTACCAACAGCCTTGCACCCCAGTGCTTTACGGTAGAGAAAAAGGGCATCAAGAAGCTGACATTGAAAGAACTGATCAAGCACGAGGACGAAAGCCCCTACCCTGCCCTGACGCAGCTTGAGGCGTGGGGATACGTTGCAAAATAAAATAAGCTTTTCCCCAAAAGGCGCTGTGCGAGATTGCACAGCGCCTTTTGCGTGAGAAAAATCTATGAATCAGAATTTGAAGAATATCACAGCGTCAGCGCATTGAGCTTTTCTTCCAGCTCGGCCAGCGCTTCGGCGGAGATAAAGCGGCCCTTGGTGTAGGCATCCAGCCGCCGCAGGGAAAGCCCCAGAATGCGCTCCCGCATTTCGGGCTGGGCCAGCACAGGCAGTGCGGCCTCAATCAGCGCGGCGGCCTCCGGGTTGGCAAACAGCTTGCGCAGCGGCTGCTCAGCGGGAGTTTTGGCCATATAGAACGGCTTGGCCTGCCCGCCAGTATCAAAATTGCCCCAAAGCTGGCGCAAAAAACGCACGCTGGACGGCAGCCATTCGGCAATGCCCGCGTCCACATGCTCCGGCTTGCCCGAGCAGGTATGGGACTGCGCGAGGGAGAAGCCGTGCTCGCCCACAAGGGAGATATGCACCTCAAACGGCACGGAGTTCTGGTTCAGCACCTCGGCAAAACGGAGCGTGTTCTCGATGGGGACGACCACATCCCCCTGTGCTGCCACCAAAAAGGTGGGCGGTGTCTGCGGCGTGACGTACTTGTCCGCACCGGGCAGCGTCTTGCCCAGCGGCGGGCCCATGTTTTTAAGGATGCAGGGGTAGCCCAGCACCAGCGCGCTCGGCTTGCTGTCGGTCATCGTGGCAAGACACGCCGCCAAGTGCCCGCCTGCCGAGAAGCCGACGGCGGCAATCTTGTCTGCCTCCAGGCAAAATTCGTCGGCTTTTTCCTGCAAGTAGGCCATCGCGGCCTTGGCGTCGGCAAGGGCTTGGTCAAACACCTCACCGCGGCCCACCGTGTAGTTCACAACAAAGGCGTGGTAGCCATAGCTCATGTAGGCCAGTGCAATGGGGTCAGCCTCCCGCGCAGAGCACATCGTGTAACCGCCGCCTGGGAAAATCAGAATGCCGGGACGTTTTTCAATGTTTGGCATTTCAAAGCTGTTTTCCTGCAAATAACAGGTGATAGAGGCCTCGTTCGGGCCAATCTTTTCGGTAAACAGGCGCATAGTGTCCCCTCCTTACAGCTTTTCCTTGGCAATAAAGATGCTGGCAAAGCCGGGCTTTTCACGATCCATCGGCGTATAGCCGGGGCGCGACCAGACGCGCACCTCCTGCCCGGGCAGCATATGCGGCAGCTTCGGCACGGGGTAGGCCTTGTCATAGTCGAGCGTCTCCGCCGTCTCAATCAGCGCTTCCAGCTGCTTGCGGTCAAAGCGCTCGGGGCGGTGGGCGGTGTGGTAGTAATCAATGGGCAGGTCGCGCACTTTCTTCAAAAGGGCGATGTACTCCGGCAGGGTGCTGGATTCCGGCATGTGCAGCCATACCGTGGTGCTCAGGTTGTCGCCACTGAACAGCACACGTTCGGCCTCCCACACAAGGCCCATGCAGCCGGGCGTGTGGCCGGGCATGGCAATCACGCGCAGGATGATGCCGCCGAGGTCAAACACCTGCCCGTCCTGCAAAATCTGCGGCTCGGGCATCGTGGCGGCCTTGTAGGCGTCTTCGTCAAAATCGACGGGCAGGATGTTCTCGGTGCGCTGGGTGGTGTAGTCCACCACGGTCGCTTTCGCGTCGGCCACGGCCTGCGCACGGAACTCGGGCATGCTGTGGTCATGGTAGAGCTGCAAGTCGGCTTTGCTGACATAAATCGGGCAGTCGGCAAACTGCGGGTTGCCGTTCACATGGTCCAGGTGGCCGTGGCTGTTCACGACCGTGATGGGCTTGCCGCCCGCCAGACGATCCACCAGTGTGCGCAACTTGCCGAAACCGTAACCGGTATCCCACAGCAGTGCGGAAGTTTCCCCGACAAACAAATCGGAATGCACGCCCTCGGCGCTGAAAATGCGGTAGTGGTTCGGGAAATCGGGTGTCACCTTATAGTAATCGTCCTGCATGTGGTCCTCCTTTTTCGGGTTTGTCAGCGGTTCCATCGGTGTAAAGCGCACGCGCAGGTGCAGGCTTTGGCCGTTAAAGCCGGTCGTGTCAAATTTTGCGGTCAGCGGCTCGCCCACCAGCAGTTCAATGCCGTCGTCGCGTTCCAGCAACTTCTGTGCGGCGGCAGAGAAACTGACCGTCAGCACGGCGTCGCCGTTCGTCGGGTCGGTCACGGCAATGTCCATCACATCCCTCTGCACGCGCACCATGACTGACGCTTGGCCGGAACAACGGATGCCCGCGGCGGTGTAGGTATCCTCGGCAAAGAAGTTGACCGCCGTGATGCCCAGCCCCTTGTGATGCACGGCGTGGGCGGCGGGGGTGTTCTCAAGGATTTCCACCGCAGGGTCGGCGGCATAGCGCTGCGTGGCGTCACCGTCGGCGGCGGGCAGAATGACATAGGCATAGTCCGCGTCGGTGGGGTTTGTGCCGTGCGCCAGCCAAAACGTGGCAAAGTTGTTTTCTTTCACATAGCGCGGGTCGAGTGTAAGGCTGTTCCAGGTGCCTTGGCGGTGTTCGCGCAGCACATTCACGGCGGCGGGCTGCGGGAAGTAGTAGCCCATGTCGGACCCCGTGCCACAGTTTCCCTGTAAATGCAGTGTTTTCACGCCCCAATAGCAAGCGCTATGGCTGACGGGTATGCCGTTGACGCGAATCTCATTCGTACCACCGGACAGCAAACGCTTGTTGTCAATGATAGTTTCAATCGCATCCCCGCTCGGTGACGTGATGCCGCTGCCAAGGCAGACGATTTCATCATCAAACAGGAACCACGACTTTTTCACTTCCAAATCGTGGGTCTTGCCCTTGCCCTGTCCGCAGTAGCGGAAGCCCACCGCGCCGTAGCGGCCGTTCAGCTCGCTGCCGCCCGCAAAGGCGTAGGGGTTCTTCGTGTCGGGCATATACCAGCTGAAGTAGCCATCCGCGGCGCGGGTCGTACTGCGGTCCACCGTCGTGCCGGGCAGCCGCTGCATATCCACCGTGGCGTAATAATCGTGGTCATACTGGTCGGAATCGGCGGTGTAGATATAGGTCACGCCGTCCGACATATGCCAGAACTTTTCGCTCTCTGTGTTTAGGCGCTCGTACTTGGCAATGTTCGGGCTGTACATCGAGATACCCGCCGCGTACTTGTGGGCGTGATGTACGCTTTTTGCCATCACGCCGTAGTTTTTGTGCAGCAGCAGGTCGCCGCGAGGCTGGACCTCGGGGCGCATGATCTCCGCCAGCAGCGGCAGAATCGACGGCTGAACATAGTATTCGGCGTGACCGTCCTCGTCCACAAGGAAGCTTTGCAGGTTGTTGCCATACAAAAGCCACTGTTTGAGCATACGATGGGTGCGGATTTTCTCGGTGGACGGCATCGTGGCAGCCAGATAGCATAACGCCCGCATGACATGGCGGCCGCAAACGGAATCCTGATAGAAATATCGCGATGGCTCGCGCCCGCGCGCCAAATCCATAAAGTGGCCGTTGACGATAAGCGGCTCGTAGGCATCGAACACCATGTGGTACAAAAAGTCGAGGTTTTCCTGCGGAATGTCCAGTGCGCCCGTGTCGTGGTAGGCGTATAGCATCCCCGACAGAATGTTGATCAGGTGTTTGCCGTAGCCGCCTGTATAGCCAAAGAAAAAGTGCTGCACAAACGAGCCGTCACGGTGGAAGCCGTCGTCCCAGATTTTGCCCATGCCGGGCTTGGCCAGCGTTTCCTTATATTGCAGTACGGAAATGATATTCTCTCGCGCAAAGTCGATCCACTCGCCCTCCTGCCGCAGGATGCCCGTCAGCATCAGGATACTGCACTTCCAAATCAGGTTTGCGCCCGTCTCGGTCATGCCGCGGGAGGAAACCTTGTAGGAATCCTTGAAGTGTAGAATAACGTCGGTGTACTTTTGGATGCGCGCCTCACGGTCGGGGATTTCGTCGTACAGCAACACCAGAATATCCAAAAGGCGCAGCGGCACGCCGATTTCCAGCGTCCAGAAGTTGTCCATCTCATGGCCGCAGTTATAGTCGGTCTCATAGATGCGCTCGAGTTCGCTCAACACATAGTCGTGCGTCTCGGCCTTTTGGTAGTGCGCCGTACCCGGCACACGGTAGGCCATTGCCAGCGCACGCAGCGTATACTGCGGCAGCGCGGCGGTGGGGCTTTCGATGGCATCTTCCGGCACATAGCCGGTGTTTAGCGCCGCAATGCGGTCCAGCGAGGCAATCACAGTGCGCATTTCGGGCGTATCGGGCTGGGGGTCGCCCAAAAGATAATGCTCCCACGCCTTGCGCAGGGCATCATAGTCAAAACGCTTATCCATTTTTAGTCACCTCTCAGTTCTGTTACTGCATCTATTATAGAGTTTTTGCGCAATTTTTAGTAGAAAGAATCTGCGATTGATAGTATAGTCCTGCTGCTTGCTCAACCCGCCGGAAATGATATCACCCGTGATGACGCAGACTTTTTTATTGCTTTATGCTCTCCTGTTTCAGCCAGATAGCAAGATCGTGCAGCGTTTCCATGTGAGGATGCAGAAAAATTTTGCTTGAAAAGGAGTATACTTTTTCCGACTTTGACTACCATTTGAATAACCCAGCCACCGCTTTTGCGGCTTGCCCTTGATGGCGCGAAAAAGAACTGCTACACTGCTGTGCTCGACAGAAAAAACCTAACTGTTCTTGAGTTCTTCGTCGTCGGTGATTAACCTACAGCAATTCTTTTTCGTGCGGTCAAGGGTGGCGACAGGTGCCCATAGCCTAATATATCTGCAATTTTCAAGGTTCATCCGAGCATTTTTTGTTTAGCTCAGCTTTTCATAAGTCATTTGACACTATCCGGTTCGGCCTCCTTTCCCTGTTGTTGCTGTCATTTGGGTACAAAAAGAGCCGCTATAGCAATATCCTGTGTCGTAAGGTGTTTACTAACACAGTTATTACTATGCGGCATCACCGACGTCATTTACGATTGTAACCGATACCTTGGGCTTTTCACCCGGAGCCAAGGCTTCACATCCATAGTCGCCGTCAAATATGTGCTTTATTTTCCACATAATTTCTGCCTATATCATCTCATATTGCATGAACTCATATTTGAGCTTGCAGCCTTCATATATCTCTGCCGGCAACAATGCTCTTGCCACAAGCTTCAGGTCATCCGATTCAATATCCGTTCTTTTTAAGTTCGCATAGTCTCCGTCAATTGATACTACTTCATAAAAACATGTTTCCATAACTTTATACCTCCGCCGTTTTACGTCTCCTGCTCATTGTCGTATCCTCCTGAAATTTTAACAATTCCAGATCTCATACCCTTGTCTTCTGGCTGAGTCATATACCGGCATCATATTTTTCTCCAGGATATGATAAAATGTCTCTCTTGAATTGCCCTTTCGGTACAATTCCTGTCCGGCCCATATGGAATGCAGATTGTCCCGATAGCAAGCTTCAAACCGCTTGTGAAGCTCCGATTTCTCATGAATCAGCTCGTACATCACATATTGATTGTCGGCGAATGCTTCAAAAAATGGATCCCATTTCGGCAAGCGGTTGCTCTTAGATGAATTCAGCGAAGAATCCATGGGCATGAGGTTCCACAGTTCATCATTCATGACAAATGACCACGGAATAAAATGATCCACGTCATACTGCTTCTCCTGAACTGCATTTCTGGTAAATACATCTCGTATCTCCCGCACTTCCATGATTCCATGCCAAAGCTTTCTGACATTACCAAGCTTTCGCATTTTCTCATCCATAGGTGCAAGCTTATAGACTAGCCCCGGCACTTCCGGATTATTATTTTGCAGCCATTTCACCTTCTCGTATTGAATCCAACCCAGGATATTCACCGTATTATCCTGAATCATGGCTATCCAATCCGGATGAAAATGCACTTCTTTTTTCAACTTGCTGCTATCGCCTAAAGTGTATGGAAGTGGTGTTACCAACTTGTTTATTTTGCGAACATATTCCGTGATTCTCTTTACACTGTTCCAATCCGCCGTTTCCCTGCTTTTTGCAAAAAATCCGGCAAGCGCCCGGTACGGCACCATATTGGTCAGCTGCTCTTTAGATTTTTTGAGCTCATTTTGATGTTCATGAATGGCATTTTTTATTTCTACTTTTGACGCATTAGCCGGAAGATTACTGATCTTAGTAAGCTGCAGAATTGCCCGTTCAAGACCGTCCCTCACCAGACCATCCGCCTGCATACCGCTTAGATGAATGTGAAACTCCCGAACAGAATACCAGGCATTTGCAATCATTTCATCGATGATCTCGTCGAAGGTTGTCTCCGTCTTTCCCTCCGAAATAATATGTACCACAGCTTCCAGCCAATAGAATTTATAGCAATAGGACGGATCCTTCATCATTTGGGAAAAAGCTTCAATATCCAATTTGTTATAATATTTCGCATCAATATTTAAGGTGTGTCCACCTTGCGAAGCAATATATTGATCCACCGCTCGTCACCTCTTCCCTCTCTGACATCCCCCGTAATCCAGGTCTTTTCTATGGCAAGTCCGGGAATATCTTTCATAAAATCCGCAAACAGATTTTCCGTAAAATCTGTAAAATACCGGTCATTTCGCATTCCCTCATAATTACCGTATTTGAAGGATGTGTAGATAACGCCTTGTTCCTTTAAAGCTTTTCTCATCTTCATAAGAACATTCGTGAGTTCCGTTTTTTTTAAATGCAAAATCGACGCACATGCCCAGATGCCATCATATTGTTCTTTCTCATCCAAATCCTGAAACAACATCTGTTTCACCGGAATGCCAGTGTATTCGGAAGCGATCTTACATAAGGCTTCTGACCCATCCATAGCTGTAACCTCACATCCCTGCTCCAGGAAACATCTTGTATCACGGCCTGCTCCACAGCCAAAGTCAAGAATGCTGGCATGAGAAGGAAGGCAGTTCAAAAACGCCTGCTGTGTCTCCGTAAAATCCACGTGAAGGGTTGACTCTGAAAAGAAAATAGCATTTTCATCGTAATAATTCAGAGTTTCATTCGTTGGAATAATAGTTTGCTTGCCTATAGGAGGCAGTTTTTTCTCTGCTATTATCTGATTTTTTTCGGGCAAAATATCGCCCCTCCTCCCTGACAAGTACCGTTTGCTTTCATTTTATACTACCAGATAAATGTTCTCTTTGAAATAAGTTTTTAAATCGGGATACATGATCGATGAGACTGAAGCTGAACTTGACGCATTTATCTCATCAAAGAAGAATAAATTTCGAATAATCAATGATTTTACGCAAATATAACATAAACCAGCTTGCGGATTTTACATGCGTCGCATATAAGTATTATTGAGTAAGTAGAATTTTTGCAGATAATCAGGAAGGATCAGATATCCGTACTATTTCGGCAGCCAAATCTGCAAAAAGCAATATCGGGGCCTCGTGCGCTCGACAAGAAAAAGACTAAGGATGAATGCGAACATGAAAAATCAGAAGAAACCGCAAGAAACAAAATCAAATGGAATAGCCTACGGCATATCAATCGGCATGCTGATTGGGGTTGCGCTAGGCTGCTGGCTCGATAACCTTGCGCTGTGGATGTGCGTCGGAATTGTGGTCGGGGTTGGCGTTGGCTCCGCAATCGACTCGGCAAAAAGCAAAAAAGATAAGTAAAATCGGCAATTCCATGCATATTCTACCCACAGGGGGTGGGATATTTCCTTGGTCTCCATTATGATATAAGGTATCCAGGGAAACAGGAGGCAAAACAAAATGAATCAGATATCGATTGGCAGTTATATTGCAGAAAAACGTCGTGCATTAAATCTCACGCAAGAACAGTTGGCAGTTCGGACGTAAAAGACTTTATGTCTGGACTATTGCTTGGTCTGTCGATCGTCGAAATGATTGCCGGTCTGGCAACAGTCGTCAAACAACCACGGGGAAAATAGCACGGGAATATTTTGGGGGATTTATAATAAAAACAATGAGAACAAAACAAAAGAATAAGGCTAGCGCAATATATCTCGCGATTGTACTGGGTGTTTGTTATCTACTGGGAATATTAGAGGCGGCAACAGGCTCCGGCGCGTTTTACCAGATTTTAGGTATTGGCTTTACTTTCATTCCAGTGATTGCTGCCCTGATTACGAAACGAATTACGGGCGAAAAGGCTAAATGCCATCTGTCTTTGCGTGTCTGGAAGAATATGGGGTATTGGCTACTGTCCGCATTGGTGCCAGGCATCCTTATCGCAATTGGCGCAACAATCTATTATCTGGTCTTCCCGGAGCAGTATAGCGGCGTATTCCAAATTGGCATAAGACTCGGGACGGATGCGGAGATTGCGGTAGGAAACCCCATCATGTTTGCTCTGGCCTGCATCGCGGTTTCGGCAATGATGATTCCAATCCAACTGCTGGAGCTAGGTGAAGAAATTGGTTGGCGAGGATATCTGCTCGGCTTTCAGGCAGAAAAATATGGCGAAAGAAAGGCCGCGCTGATTAACGGCATTGAATGGGGACTGGTGCATTTGCCACTGGTTTATTTTGGCTTTAATTATAGCTTGGAGAATTGGGGCGCGCCTTGGTCAAACATGGCTATGATGATGGTAATGTGTGTCGTGCTCGGTATTTTGCTGTCTTATGCGACGATAAAAACCGGAAATTGCATGTATGCGGCGATTATACACGGAGTCGTGAATGTAATTGGCGAACTACCGGTTTACCTTAGTAAAGACATGGTTAGCGGGCTTTTAGGACCGAATCCGACGGGACTTTTGACTATGTTGCCGCTGGTCGTTGTTGCGGTTCTCTGTTTCTGGAAAATGGGGAGTAAAGTGGCGAGATAGTCTATCTAAACAATAGAAAAAACGCAATTAATCCCATTTCTCATCATTACTCCATCCTTCCTGTTCGGGTGATGCACCTTCGAAACCGGTGCCTTCGGTGAGGTCTTCTTCTTGCGATTGGTCGTATGCTATCCCCAATGGATTTTGCTCCCGGAATAATAGTCTGGCCCCAGTTGGTTGCGATCATACAGTAGCCAAGATATTCCTGCAGAGTCAAAATATCATCATCTTCCAAAAGTTCTGAAAGAAACTGTTTCCAGCGGTCAGGAGAAGCAGCTTCCGATTCATACGATATCGGCAGCCGGCTTGATTGGATCCGATACGCAGAGAACCTTCAGTGTTTGAAGAAAACGATCTGCTGTTTTATACCGATAGCTTCTGACATAGGGCTTCGGATCTTCGGTGTTGAATACTCGTGTACTTTTCCCTTTACACTTTATATTAGATATTTAATCATGTAATCCCTTTAACAATGGAATCAGCATAAGCAAAACCACAATACCGATAATACCAATAACAATACCAAGTACCATCTTTGCAAATACCATGCACAGACACATTCCAACACCAAGAAGTAATGCTCCGATCACACCTAACAGGGTAGCACCGATTGTCTTTCCACTGAGTTTAACAGGTGCTTTTCCTTCCATTTTTCTCCGCACACCTACTGTAACAAGCATCAGTACCAGACCGATCACACCACTGACAATTCCCTGATTTCTCATGCCCCATTCTGGCAGAAGCGCCATGCACATTCCAAGTGCGAAAAATACTCCGCTGATTGTTCCTAAAATCAATGCTACAAAATTACTTTTCTTCATCTTAAAGTCCTCTCTTTCTTTATCGTGTTACGGCTGATCCAAATGCCTTCTCATGTCCCTTTTTTACATGTTCCATTGTCTGCTCCATCTGATGATCATGTCTTTCTTTTCCCTCTGTCCGACGCTTTTCCTGTTCTTCCTGAAGACGCTTCTTTGCATCCTCAACCGACTCTCCGTCATGTGTCAGGTACTGATCCACGAATGCATCCTCGATCTTTTTATAACCTCCGACTACCGTTTCCTCGATTTTTTTGTAGCCTCCGACTACTCCTTCCGCAATCTTTTTATTGGCTGCAACCAATTTTGACTTTGCCATTTGTTATCCTCGCTTTCTGTTTTGTTTGATGTTGTACTTATCATAGACGGTGTTTATTTGTGAAACATTTAAAAATTGTTTTTGAATTGTTAAACAGGCTGTAATTTGATCTGCTTTATACCGCATAGTTCGGAAAGTTCTCTTGCAAGCTGACATGGCAAATATAACGATGATTTCTTCTTCAACCGGATCTCATCGGTCAGGCCAAGCAGTTCACTCACAAACTGCGAATATGAAAAGCGGCAGAATCATCTTCTGCCGCTTTTCCGATACAATTTTTACAAAAGCCTGAATGCTTTCTCACAGACCTCGTACGCCTCATCATACTTTGCCTCAATCAAAGGATTTACTTTTTTTATTCTGCTTTTCTTTACCTCTTTATAACTGAAATAAGCCACCGCCCAGAGCAGAAAGCCGGGGATTGCCAGAAGTACCGTCAGCCAGATGACCGGTGGCGTACTGGTCACTGCAAAGACAGAACCCGCCATAAAACCGCAGCCCACCAGTCCACAGCTTAGCGATGATATCGTCGGGACTGAATTCTTTGAAGCCTCCAATGTATTGATTTCCTCCATACAATATTCGTAGTGCTGCTGCAGACGTGTCAGTTCAACCTTGTTCATAATATGTCTGTTCCGTTTCATATAGAGCGTCACCTTGCCCATATTTTTTTCCGTCTGCATATTTCCATCCATTTTCCAGCCGAATTTTTCGTATCCATCTATATACTGTGAACAAAATGCCTCATCCACCGTTACTTTCATATAATCAAAGCTATCTACCACCTGTTCCCTCATGTTCTGGTAACCTCTCCTTTTCTGCTCCCGGAATGACAACCGTGAATGTACTGCCCTCTCCCGGTCTGCTCGTCACTTCGATGTTATAATCATTCAACTGCAGCACCCGCAAAGCCAGTGCCAGACCTAAGCCGTTTCCCGCCGTGGCATGGGAAGTGTCTCCCTGATAAAATTTTTCAAAAATATGTTTCTTTGTCTTTTCTGTCATCCCGCACCCGGTATCCGACACAGAAACCCGAATTTCATTTCCGTCTGTCTTTTCCGTCAATGTGATCTTTCCACCCGGCTCTGTAAACTTCACCGCATTGGAAAGCAGATTGTTCCACACCAGTTCCATCAAATCCGGATCTGCCGATATTTCTGCATAGTCTTCCATGTCCGCATCAAATTGCAGATTCTTCTGCTCCCATGCAGATTCATATCCGATGGCACACTCTGCAAGCTGTTCACACAAATCATAGGTCTGCAGCACCGGTGTAATGGTCTGTTTTTCCAGCTTATTTAACTTTAAAATATTGCCGATGAGATTGGCGAGCCTTTTGGAAGCATCATATATCGTGTCGGCATATCTGCGCTGCTGTCCGCAGAGCTCCTCCATTTGGAGCAGTTCCGCATTGTTTTGTATCACAGCAAGCGGTGTCTTGATCTCATGGGATACATTGGAAAAAAAGTCCGTTTTCAACGTCTCCATGCTCCCAAGTTCCTCCACCATCCGGTTAAAATCAATCAGCATCTTATCCAGATAATCCAGCTTGTCTGATGTGTGCAGCGGAGCCACATAAATAGAAAAATCTCCTTCCGCCACTTTTTTCGTTGCTTCCGCCAGCTTATGCATCGGCTCCTCATACGTTTTTTTCATCTTCCTGCGGGTAAAAAGGGTGAGCCCCGCTGCAACAGCAGACCAGTATAAAATCGGAATCTGCGTCTGCACCAGTTTGCTCCATCCAAGCGTATTCACTCCGACGATCAGCCCGGTATGGATTCCGCTCATTAAAAGCAGTACAATCAGGTAGACAAAAAAGAGCGACGCCGGGAACCGGCTTTCGCGAACATTATACTCCGCACTGTTTTTTTCTTTCATAAAAGCACCGCCTTATAACCGAGTCCTCTGACCGTCTTGATCTCAAACCCATCACATTCCGAGAACTTATCTCTCAATTTTGTTATATATACGTCTACGGCACGCAGGCTTGTGCCGGAATCAATCCCCCAGAACTCATCCATAAGCTGTGCTCTGGAAAATGTCTTTTTCGGATAGGACAGCATTTTATATAGAATGTTGAACTCTCTTGTTGTGACCGGAATCTCCTCTCCATCTACCAGAGCCGTCATGCCATCTGCATCCAGTTCCAGATTCCCAACCGTAAGCTTTCGTTCCATCTCGATATTTGCTCTTCTTAAAAGAGCACGCACACGCATTTCAAGCTCTGCAAGTTCTACCAGCTTTACCATATAGTCGTCCACACCAAGCTGGAATCCTTTTCTCTTGGATGGCAGGTCATCCTTTGCCGACATGAAGAGGATCGGAATGTGCCTGTTTACCTGCCGCACACTCTCCGCGAACTCAAAGCCGTCCACTCCCGGCATCATAATGTCAGAAATGATCAGATCATACAGGCTGTTGTACATTTCATCGTAAGCCTCATTGGCACTCAATACCCCCTTCGTCTCAAAACCGCAGTCACTCAGGTATGTGCACACGGTCTGGTTCAGGTTTTTATCGTCATCCACCACAAGTATGTGTATCATCGTCGCCTCTCCTCCATTCTGCTTTTTTATACTTTGATTTATGAACCATGTATCCTCCCAACGCAAAAATCATGATGCAGACTCCTTCACCCGTAAGTGCATTCGTGATAGGAATCATGCTTCCCGCACTTTGTCCAAAAGCAGCAAACAGTGCTGTCTGCAAAGACAGGAGCGAAACCAGCGCATCCGCATAGCTGATATCGCGAAGTGTAATTAAAAGAATGGGGATGCAGACAGCGAGCCATACCATGCCGAACGGTGTGTGATTCCAATGACACCATTGAAAACAGATAGCCTTTCTTTTCGCTCCATTTGCCCTCCCCCTGCCCCTGAAATAATAACATATCATACCGGAGAATCGTTGCCGGAATGTTTGAGAATTGTTTCAGAATTGTTAATTCAATCAAAAATGAGGCAGTAACGAAATCTTCATTACTGCCTCCCGCTCATGTACTTACTCTTATACTGTCCACTTTAAAAACGTTAGAAATCTGGCTGTTAAAAGAAGCGCTACTCGCATCATTCACATGCGGATACCCCAGGTCCATATTTTCTTATTTTTTTCCGTCGGTGAACTCCTTGTTTTCTCCAATCCAGTAATAAACGCCATCTTTCCGGTAAATGCTTGCTCCATGTGCCTGAATCGGCTTTCCCTCTGTATTCAGCCACTGTTGCCCCGGTCTTATGCTTTGATATGTCATTTTTATCTCCTTTTTGCGACGCTGTGATATTTCCTTGAAATATTTTATAACAAGACGGAAACCTCTTTTGTTTTTTCCCCGGTAACAGCCACTTTACAATCTTCACCGCAGCAGATCACCGCCTGTGCGATTCCATAGTAGGTTGTAAAACTACCGCTCTGATACGTTTCCTCCGTCCTTGGATTTGCGGAACCAAAACCGAGAAGCTTTCCATCCATGCTTGTTATCATATTGAATAAGGCAGAGTTCATGCCCTGCATTTTTTGTCATTATCATTTTTTCGTCCGCCGTTCTCCTCGTCATAGACCCCCTTCCCTTTTTTTGCATTGCTGATAATCATAAGGTTGAAACCACCCGTTACCGCACGGTTTCTATCGAGACCATGAAAGAAGTCTCATCTCGTTCCACGGTTGATAGGAAAGGGTGCTTTTTTATTTCTATCGTTTGCAATACTTTGGCATAAAGAAAACGCTGACATTAAGCCAGCGTCTACTTTATGTCAAATATGCAGTTGACAAACAGACTATAAATCTATCAGTTCCGGATTCAATAGAAAATCATACACATTCATCATTAAAATTCCTTCCTCCGTATAACATGGTTTAGGCGTGTCGGAGGTAACGACAATTTTTTTAAAGTAATCATTTATCTTATTCTTATACTCTATGTTATCGTATAAGTCGAAAGACATCTCTATAATATGGTCCTCATCCACTCCGTTTTCGATAAGATAGTTTTTAAATATATTTCGCAGCAGATAAGATTTTCCACATCTCCTAATACCGGTCACTATTTTTATCAAGCCATTATTTTTTCTCTTTATCAGCTGGTTCAGATAATAATCTCTTTTTATCTCTTTTTCCATAATGTCCGTTACTCCCAAAAGATATTTCGGTTGGTTTGTATTGAAATTTCTTTTATTATAGGTCACGCCAGAATGAATCACAAGTTTTATAAAAGATATTTTGGTAAGTAATAGTCAAAATATCTTTTATAAATCGTTTTCTATATCTTTTCCGATAATCTGCATATCACCAAACGACCGAATCTGAACTTCTTCGTAAGTTTTCGGATTGTAATGCTAATCTGTCATTTTACCCTCACAATTTAGCTCGGGACGAAACGTCCCAATCGGCGTATTTAAAGGCTTTGCGGTCCTCTTTCGCCGTGTGACGGTTTATTGCGTGACTAAAATTTGTATATCCTAATGTAAAAGTGCCTGACACCTGTAATGTATATCACCATGTAGGTGCTCCTACAGCAATGACATCATACTCAGAGATATTTACATCAAGCTCTCTAATCTCCGCTTCATACCCGCGTTCTACTTCCTCTTGTCCCTGACTTACTACTTCATCGTAGCTTCCTTTATAAGGATCTTTTGTATCTATCTATACAAGATTACCGCCGGCTTCTTTCTGTAGCATTTGTGCAATTCTTTACGTATTTCCGTTTGACTAAGAATAATAAACGGTTAGTAATTTCTTCATTTTGATCACCTCTCTGCTTATAGCTTAATCCCCGGAGCTTGCTCCAGGTCAAGTGTTTTTAAAAAAATCCTGATTATTTTAGGACTTCAACCTTGCTTCTATTGATTCTCTTTAAAAATACATATCCAACCAAACAAGCAATAACTTCAGTTATCGGAAATGCCCACCAGATAAAGGAAACATTCAGCTGTCCATTTTTTACAAAAATAGCGAAAAGCCCGGCAAGTGGCAAGACTATAATCAATTGCCTGATCAGTGAAATTATCAGCGATTCCATTCCACCTTTCAGTGCCTGGAAAATTCCCTGATAGGCTATATTGATCCCGGCAAAAATGAAGCTAACAGAGATAATTCTCATTGCTTCTACAAAATATGCTCGCGATTGTCCTGCATTAAATAATGCTGCAAAGGCATCTGGGAAAATTTCTGTTACAGCCACTGCAAAAATCATAAGTGCAAGTGTGTAAAGCAAACCATACTTGATTCCATCACGTACTCTTTTTTTACAGCCCATTCCATAGGCAAATGATACGATCGGCGTAATTGCATCTCTCAGGCCAAAAGCCATAAATAATGCAAACTGCTGCACTTTGTAAAACAATCCATATGCCGTCTGGGCCGACTGATCAAATTTCAAAATCAAATTCATGGCATAGACCATAAATGACATAAGCGCCTGTGCAATAATTGCCGGAAGTCCAATGGAATAGATCTCCCTGATAATCTGAAAGTCCGGACGTAAAAAGTGAAGACCATGATCAAATTCCCGATTTAATTTTTTGTGGATAAAACACCCTAAAATCGCCGCAACAAACTGGCCGATCACCGTCGCATAAGCAGCTCCGGCAATCCCAAGTTTTGGCATAAATCCAATTCCATAAATCATGATTGGATCAAGGACAATATTTGTCAATGCTCCCGCAACCTGAGCAATCGTAGAGTAAAAAGAACGGCCTGTTGATTGCAGTAATTTTTCGAACAAAGCCTGAAAAATCACTCCCTGGGACAAAATACAACAGATTCGCAGGTAGCTTACCGCCATTTCAAATACCTGCATATCTGTCGTCTGCATATGAATGTATACAGGCACCCCAATACATCCAAAGCACAGACATGCTGCATAAATCACAATGCCAAGAAACAACCCATTTCCTGCCACCTTTGCCGCTTTTTCTCTTTTTTTCTGACCTAGCGTTAATGCAAGCAATGCATTCGTTCCTACCCCTGTTCCAACTGCAAGCGCTACCATCAACATCTGCACAGGAAATACCAGTGTTAAGGCATTTAAAGCCGCCTCACTTCCTTCTCCCATGTTTCCTACAAATGCACTATCCACGATATTATAAACCGCCTGTAATGCCATGGATAAAATCATTGGCATGCCCATTTGTATCATGAGTTTGTTTACCGGCATTTCTTTCATTTTGTTACTTTCTGCCATCTTTTCTTTGTCTCCTTTGCAACAAAAAAAGTGTGCAGTTACCGCATAAGTCGGACTTACGCTGATAAGCTACACACTTTTTTAATCTATTTTGTATTTTCTTGTGCAACAGCAGATGCACAAAAAAACGAGTAATAAAACTGGATTTACGCCAATAAGCTACTCGTTATTCGTTGATTTTATTCTTTTTTCTGCTAATGGTCAAGAGAAAAACTCTTTTCTTGGCAGCGCCTTACACGCTCTGCAGCTGTCTCAATATCTGCCCCGCTCAACGGCTTCTCTTTTTTCTTTTTCAGATTTTCACTACTTCATCTGTAATTCTGTTAATGATCACCTGCAAGCCATGCAATAATTCCGCCTATGATTAGGAGAAGGAGAACCCTCTTGGTGGATTCACAGCGGATGATGCTGTTGTATAGATTTTCAACTGAAGCCGGAGTCTCCCATGCAGGACCCGGTCTGAAACGAACTCTTTCTTTTCCATTACTTAATCCAAATGCAACACGCATTAATTTGTTCATCAAGCTTTTTAATTTCGTCGTTTTCATGTGAATTGACTAAAAAAAATTGAAAGAATATGTAGACGAAGACGGCCAGTTAGAATTCGAGCGCCTTTTGAATCACGGCCGAAGGCTTGCAAAAGAAAAGATACGGAAGATAGAATCCAATATCGACTCTATCGACCGTACCTTACAGCGTATTAATGCCCAAAGAGACTTCTTAGGAAGAGAAGGATACTATTCCCGCCATATTTTCGAGCGATCGATTATCACCCTTCCAAGCGAGATCAAAATGGACGCCAGAACTTATGAACGTAATCTAAGCAAATTATTTAATGCCGCCAGAAAATCCCACCTGCAGGCTTCTTTTCCCCACGGATTGATTTGTTTTTGATTCTGTGGCATACTATTTGTGAAATAAATGCGGAATCCGCAAAAAAATCACGGAGAATGATGTGATGCAGTACGCGAGAAAACAATATCTGGACCAGCTGATTCGAAAAAAGGATAATGGGCGCATCAAGGTCATTACCGGTTTGCGTCGGAGTGGAAAGTCTTATCTTCTGTTCATGCTTTACCGTCAGTACCTTTTGGACTCTGGTGTTCAGGAAGACCAGATTATAGGACTCGCCCTGGACGAAATTGATAATGCCAAATACCGGAACCCGTTTGAACTTAACAAAATCGTGAAGGAACGAATCACAGAAAAAAATAAGCGTTACTATGTGTTCATTGATGAAATTCAGTTTGTTACTGAGGTGCCAAATCCGTATGTGGATGATCCAAACGAAAAATTGACGTTCATTGATGTGGTGCTGGGACTGATGAAGCTTCCAAATACAGATATCTATGTGACCGGTAGCAACTCAAAGATGCTCTCATCAGATATTCTGACGCAGTTCCGTGATCGTGGGGATGAGATTCGTGTTAATCCGCTTTCCTTTGCAGAAGTATACGAGAACTACGTGGGTGATAAACGCGGTGTATGGCGCGATTACTACACCTATGGCGGCATGCCGCTTGTATGGTATTACGAATCACATGAAGAAAGAAGCCGCTATCTGCGCGATCTGTTTACCCGAACCTACATCAAGGATGTGCTGGAGCGGCATCTGGTAAAAAACGGCACGGAAGTGCTGGAAATTCTGCTGAATGTGCTTGCTTCAAGCATCGGTTCACTGACCAATCCGAGAAAGCTGTCAAATACTTTTGATACTGAACGGCATATCAAGATTGCCCCGGATACAATTGACACTTATATTGGATACTTTATGGAGGCGTTTCTGCTTCAGAGAGCAGAGCGGTACGATGTAAAAGGACGGAAGTATATCACGACTCCCGTCAAATATTATTATTCTGATGTGGGCTTACGAAATGCGCGGCTTGGATTTAAACAGCTGGAAGAAACGCATCTCATGGAGAATGTCCTTTACAACGACCTGATCCGCAGGGGATATGACGTGGATGTCGGCGTTGTGGAACAGAACATTAGAAAAGACAACGGGACAAATGCCCGTAAACAGTTAGAAGTTGACTTTGTGGTCAACCGAGGAGATGAACGTTACTATATCCAGTCTGCACTCTCCATTGACGATCCCGGTAAAAAGGAACAGGAGATTGCGTCGCTGCTGCGCATCCCGGATTCCTTCAAGAAGATTGTGGTCGTGAAAGACTACATCAAGCCTTGGCGGGACGAACATGGAATTCAATACGTCGGAATCGAGGACTTCCTTCTGGATGAAAGCCTCATTGCCAAATAATGCGTAGCTGATAAAAATGCGGAATCGTAAGCGTATCTACACTGACGCTTATTATAAAAGCAAAACACCCGAGAATGGCTTGCTTTTAACCTTTCTCGGGTGTTTTGATGTCGTCCGGCAACTGTTTTGACCAGGGCAAAAGTTTTTTGATTTTTTCTTCCGAAAGGCTTTCACCCTTATGCATGCCTCTGCATTCATCCAGAACATACTTTAAATATTTATAGACGTCTAAATGATTATGTCTAAATCTTTATGAACGCCAATGTCGATTTTACCCTCTATCGCATAATCATATTCATCCACAATTTTGACAAAAATTCTTTTGCCGGAATAGTCCTGATGATTTAATTCTTTGATTGGACCTTCTAATGAAATTTTAAGTCCTGAGACTTGATTCAGCTTACCTATAAAAATACGAATTGATTCATCCGAAATAGAGTAACGAATAAAATCCTAATCGATGTCCTGTGTCGCGCGTCGTGCACTCTTTGATAAATTACGCATCACGACTCCACCTTTTATGGTTACATTTCTTTTTAAACTGCTCTCCGATATCAGCCCTCTTCACTAAAGCTTCTAACACGATCTTCGTGCTTGCAGGTAATATCCCTCAGATTTGCTTCATAAAGCTCCATCAAAGCAAACATTGTATCTGCCTGCGGATAGCTTTTTTCCTTCTCGTATTTGTAGACGGCCTGGACCGATCCAAGTCTTAGGTACTCTCTTACCTCATCTACCGAAAGGGACTTCTCTATGCGAAGTCTTCTAAGATTTTCTCCAATGACCTTCAGGTCATATTCTATCCTCGCACATCATATAGAATTTCTGCAATATCCTCCGGTAATTCTTGAAAATCCCCCTTATTCCACTCGCGATACATATTGTAAATCGAACCTGCATATGCGCACACTCTCAATACCTCATCC
>CAVJJQ010000020.1:0-24919 GCA_963649755.1 bacterium
CGGTGGCGGCGTTTACGTTTGCTACCAAAATGAACAACTTCGTGATTACTACCGAAAAGAAGTTGACTGATGAGGAAACTCAAAAGGAGGAGCCCTAACAAGGGCTCTTTTCTTTTCGCAAATATTACTTGCCATATTATGGAGAAATCCAACAAACTATTTTTAGGAGGAATTATTATGGCAAAAAAAATCTATGTTTATGGACTGGCAGGTCCGAGTGAACAGTATCGAGCGATTTGGTATGAACGCATGGACGTCGAGAATTTTGACATTCAGTGGCTCAGAGCACTTGCTACTCAGATGGCGTATAGCAATCCGAGTATCAAAGAAATCTGGGCACTGAGTGCAAGACCTGGACTCCGTCAGGATTACCTTAAATCCGCGAAACATAGTTCGATTGAGAACTGCTTGATCTTCAAGGATATTTGCGAACGATATGGCATTCCGGTTCCGTTTGTAAGATTTCACGAGATTGAAGTTACTAAGAAGTAACAATCGGCAGGAGTTAATGGAAACATTGGCTCTTGCCTTTTGCTTTTTGAAAGGAGGTATTGTGTTATGTATGTCATACTACTATGTATTTGTTTCCTTGGGGTCGGCGTATCCTTAGGTATGCTGCTACGAGATCATCAAAATGAGAGACATGTTATTGGAAATCTTCGGGTGGACAGCAGCACCGGAGAACCGTACATGTTCCTCGAAATGAACAATGATGTCGGAGGAATCAAAGGCGTCATGGCGCAGAAATGGGTGATCCTTAAAGTTAGCTTAGAAGATTACCCGCAATAGTTTCAAGCCCTTATATGGATAAAACTACATACTTGAAAGGAGAACAAAATTATGACTGAATTGAATCAGGAGTTGATGGATAAGGTCCTTCAGCAGAGGCTTCAGAAAGCTCTGGAGGAGCCTGAGAATGTAGAGGCGTTTAAGGATGCCATGACCGCAGTAGACAAATCCACTGAGGTTTGCAAGACTGTAGAGAACGCGGAGGAAGAAAAGAAGAACCGCATTCGGCAGATTGCAATCGACATTGGAAAGACCCTGCTGGTTGGCGTGGTTGTACCGGTTGGCCTTGAGATTCTCAAAATGGCAAACCGTCAGAAGGCTATTGAAGAAATCAATGACTTTGAGAAGGACAACACTTATACTGGAACACCCGGCAGAAGTCTTAGTGGACTTTTTAAGTGGTGAATCCAATGAGGGCTGGAGCAATCTGGCCCTCTTTTCTTTTTCGCAAAAAACACAACTCCTTATATGAGAAACTTTAAGGAGGTAGATCGCATGACTATGATCGGCATCATCTGTATTATTATTGGAGTGATGTGCATCATCAAAGATCGATAACACAAAGTAAATCGAAAGAGAGAACCCTGAACACAATGGGTTTTCTCTTTTGCTTTATTACAATATATTTTTGAAAGGAGATTGTGATGGACACTTTGAAGATTGAAAGTAAGTTTATGCGTAAAGTCGCTAGTAATGCTATTGCAAAAGCGGCTGAACGTAAATTCGACAAGAGTATTGGGTTTGACATCCATGAGCTTGAAATAACTCACGACGAGAATGGCGCTAAAATCAGTTTTAGTGGAGAAGCTTCTATTTCTGAAGCTGACTTAAGAGCACTGCTAGTCGGATTACTTTAATCGCAAAAAATTCCGTTCCTATTATGAGAAAACTATATTTAGGAGGAATAATTATGATCACACTGACAATTATTTTGACAACGATTATTATGTTGGCGATTATTGTGGGGTCGATTCTTCTCGCGGGAGGAATCGGACTTGTAACGGTATTCGGTGACGTAGTTGTCGCTATCGTTATTATTGTGGCAGCGGTGAAAGTAATTCGTTACTTCAAACATCGTTAAACAAAGAGGAGGCATTCTACGGAGTGTCTTCTCTTTTTATATTTTCAAGTTCAAGGAGGTATCTACATGAAAAACAAAAAGGGAGTAGCTGCGGTTGCTCTGGCTCTGATTGGGGCGATTGGAGTCGGGATCACCGCAGTTATGACAGCAAAAGCTACTCCGGCTGCTGTTAAGGCAGTCGAAGCAGCTGAGAAAAAGAAAGGCAAGGAACTTACAAAAGCTGAAACCGTAATGGCGGCAGCTCCGGTTTATGCCCCTGCGGTTGGGGCTGGAATCACTACAGTTGCATGCATTATCGGAAGCACCATCGTGAGTTATAAAGCGCAGGCATCTCTTGTAGGAGCTTACGCCTGCCTGGATCGTCTGCACAAAGATTATCGGGGTAAGGTTAGAGAGCTTTTCGGCGATGCAGCAGATCAACAGGTAATGGCTGCTATTTCACCTGAAGAAACCAAGCGGGTTATTCTAACAGCCGAATGCCTTTGCGAGACTTGCTGTCTGTCAGATGAGGAACCAGGCGCAAAAGTTCAATTCTACGACATGCTAACGGAACGATACTTTGAAAGCACAATAGAGCAGGTGATTTGCGCTGAGTATCACCTGAATCGTAATTATGCACTCGGCGGAAATGTATCGGTGCTTGAATGGCTTGAATTCCTTGGATTAGAGCCTGAAGAAGGAGACATTGATGCCGCCAAAGCCGATAGTGAAGTCTGGAATATTGACGACAATGAGGGGCTTTACTGGATTGACTTCAATCATCGAAAAGTACGTATGGACGACGGGTTCGAATGCTATATTATCGAAACCCCGTTTGGCCCTAATGCAGACATGTATGAGTTTAGTGCTGTGAAAAACCAGGACTACAACTATGCTGTAAACAAATAATAGGAGGAATTAATTATGAAGATCAATTGGAACATTGCCGGTTTGGTTCTCGGCCTGATTGGGTTCGGCCTTTCAGTGCTTCAGAGCACAGTCGAGGAAAAGCAGCTTCAGGAGGAGCTCGATGCCCGTGATCAGCGACTTCTCGAAGAAATTAATAAAGCTAGATAAGAAATGAGGGAGAATCATCATGCGTGTTAAAGTAAAAGGCTTGGATAAGAGCCTTTCCAAACTTGGCCGCGCTCTTGGCAAGAACGGTTCTAAGATCCTGATTGCCATGGGCATTGCCGGGTTTACAGCCGCCGTTGGTATGGCGATTACGGCAACCCCAAAAGCTTCGATGGACATCGAGGAAGAAAAGTATAACACCAACAAAGAAAAGTTGAGCCCGGCTGAAACCGTCAAGGTGGCGTGGAAGCATTATATCCCGACTGCTATTACAATGGCGATGTCTACGGCCTGCATTATCGGTGGGTCTAAGCTGGATTCCAAACAGAGTGCAGCATTGGCCACTGCTTACACAGTCGCAAGTCAGACTTTGAACGACTATAAAGAAAAACTCCCTGAAATCGTTGGTGAAGAAAAGGCCGACGAAGTCGAGAAAGCAGTTACTCAGGCCCAGATTAGCAGAGCTCCTGCTATTTCGGATGAACGAACCCCAACTTCACCCGAGGAGCTTCCGATCTATGACCAATGGTCCGGTCGGGTATTCTGGGTTACCTTGAACGAGCTCGACCGGGCAATTAATGCCATCAACAAAAACATGCTGACTGAAGGCACAACGAACCTCTCCGACCTGTATTACGAGCTCGGAAAAAGTGAAACCAAGACATCCGACGATTTGGGGTGGAACATGTACAAAGACGGCCTTGTCGAGCTAATTAAAAATGACAGCGGCGTAATGGATGATGGCCGACCTTGTCTGTTGCTTTCATTCTCACGGCCACCGCATTATGACTACTGGCGGTAAGTCGCAAAAAATTCAAGTCGTATTATGAGAGAAATCTCAATAATTTATATTTTAGGAGGATTATTATTATGGAAGAAACTATCATGAATCAGGATGAGATCGTGGAGGAGACCGCTATGGTCCCTGTTACGGAGACTGAGATCGAGACTATTGCCGACGAAAATGATGTCGTCGACTATGATGATGACACTTATGTCAGCGGTTATGCAGTTCTCGCAGTTGGCGCCTTGATCGGTGTTGGTATCAAGATTGCTTACGACAAGGTAGGCAAGCCTGCTATCAACAGACTCAAGGCAAAGATTGCGTTGGCTAAGGCCGCGCATGAGACGAAGGAGAAGGCGACTAAGGCAAAGTCTGAAGCAGTTGACGTGGAGGAAATTCACGAAACTGATGATGATGACACCCAGACCGAAGATTAAATTATGACTGGCAGGAGTTAATGGAAACATTGGCTCTTGCCTTTTCATTTTTTCTTTTGAGGAGGAACGTGAATGCAAAAATACTCTTATGAAGGGCCGGTCATGAACTTTGATCGTTGTTATATTTCTAATTGGAGGGGCGAAACCACGGCATCCTCCGAAAAGAAGGCGCGAAGCAATCTGATTTATCGGTGCAAAAAAGAGCATGGCCTGGCTGTAAATGCTCGGCTGTCCTTACCCGGTAAACTCAGGCTTAACTAAAAGGAGGAACCATGAACGATTTTCCGTCTAATTCGCATAAAGCGAGGGAAGAAAACGATGCTCAGGAAAAACGTCAGCCACTCAAAAAAGTCGTAAAAGGTGGCGTAAAAACCAAGCATCGAAGCGAAGCATCTAAACTTGCCAATCGTTTCTTGGCGGTTGGTGTAGCGGATGCCAAACAAAATTTCATTGACGATACACTATTTCCGTACATTCGGAGGATCCTGCTGGACGGCGTGGCAATGCTGCTGACAGGAAGCCCGATATCCGGAAACCAGAATCGAACCAACAATGGCAGCGCTCAGTACGTGTCGTACAACAACTATTCCAATAAGAATAAGCAGCAGAAGAACCAAAGCACCAACTATTCTTCGGCTTATTCCTTCAGCTATGACGACATCGTATTTGACAGCCGTGGAGAAGCCGAGTTTGTTCTTCAACAGCTTCACGATAACATTCTCGAATCTGAGGTTGTAAGTGTCGGCGATCTCTACGATCTTGCCGGTCTTAAGCATTCCTATACGTACTACGATTATGGCTGGGATGCTCTCGATAAGGCAACTGTTGTCCGGATTTATGACGGCTATTTGCTGAGAATGCCAGCGCCGTCGCCTATTAACCGATAATTGAAAGGAGCACATGTAATGAAAGTAAAAGCAAATAAACTCTCTACGTCTATTGTAAAGACGTATCATAAAGTCAAATTTAAGGCGGCCAAGCGCAGCCCTGAGATTCTGCTGATTGCAGCCGGTGTTGGAGCCGTTGCAAGTGCGGTTGGCGCCTGCTTTGCCACGAAGAAAACCTGCGATGTATTGGCTGTGTCCAATGCGGACAACGAGGTTCTCGAGATTCGGGCAAGCGAAGCGACTGATGTGGCTGTACGAGAGGAAATGCAGCAAGCAATCAAGAAGAATAAGACTATGACACGGCTTAAGGTCATGTCTTATTATCTGCCTCCTGTGACCGGTATGGCGCTGTCCCTGCTTGCCGGATATGGATCTCACCATGTTTTGTCGAAGCGCTATGTCGGTGCTGTAGCATATGCCGCAACCATCAACGAGGCATTCAAGGAGTACCGTAAGCGTGTCGTAGAGAACTTCGGTGAAGAAACCGACAAGAAGCTCTTTTACAACGCCGGTTTCAATGACGTCGAGGAAGAAATCCTGAATGAAGATGGAACTACTGAAAAAATCAGTACGAAGGTCGGTTATTCTGAAAGTGAGAACTTCCCTGGATACACAGTTGTGTTTGACGAAGAAAACCCCAACGGTCGAAGCGGAATCGAATACTCGAAGATGTATGTTGAATGCGTACGGACGTGCGCGGAGAATAATTTGCAGAGCGACGGGTACCTTTTCCTGTCTGACGTGCTCGACCAGCTCGGATATGACAGAAATAAGAAGAAGGATCTTTACAAAATGGCCCAAGTTGTGGGCTGGTGGCTAAAGGATGAAAAATCTGATGGACATGTCGATTTTCAGCCGCTCGAAATGGTTCGTCCCACGGGTGACCCCGACAACCCGTATGAAAAGTATCTCCTGTTGAACTTCAACGTCGACGGGAACATCTGGGAGAAAATGTGATATGCGAAACACAACCGGAGTATTTATATTTTTGCTGGGGGCTGCTGCTGGTGTGGCGGCCTCCTTCAAATATTTTCAGCGTCGTGAAAAAGAACGAGCCGACGAAGAAATTGCTTCTGTTATTGAAGCTTTTGATGCTCGGCTTGACAAAGAGGCCACTGATAAAAAGCTTGAAGAACTGAATGCTGAAATCAAAGAAACCATTGAAACAAATGGCTATACGAACTACAGCTCTTTCTCTGGAAAGAAAGACGAAATCGTTACTCTCGAAACTGAAGGAAAGGAGGAAACTACTGTGGAAGATCCCCGAATTATCACGCCGGACGAATATTGGGAAGTTCTTGGGTACAACAAAATTCCCTACACCTATTACTCGGATGGGGTTCTCGCCGATGAAAACGACGAGCGAGTGTCTGAAGAAGAAATCGAGAAGAATCTCGTTTCTGATTTCAGAGAGCATTTCCAGGATTATGATCCGGATACGGTATACATTCGCAATGATCGACTGAGCTGCGATTATGAAATTACGCTGGATTATCGTCCGTATTCCCAGGTAGTAGGGGAATAATGACCAGAAAGATGAATCTAGCCGATTTATATTTTGATTGGTTGTATTCTATCGCCTGCGGTTCTGAATATGCGCCAAGCGGTTCTTATAAAAAGCTGCTTGGCGATCTCTATGATACGACATTTGAATACACGATTCCGATGGACGGCAATCGGGCTGTAGATGGTGTTGAACTCCGGTATCAATTCGGAGATACGTTCGGCTATTCTCAGCCCGAGATTACTTACCATATCGATTCAAGACCTTGTACCGTTTTGGAGGCTCTCATTGCACTTGCGAATCGCTATGAAACTCATATTTTGAGTGACCCTGAATTTGGTGATCGAACGGCGCAATGGTTCTGGGCGATGTTGGAGAATCTCGGAATCGATGAAATGGAAGATAACTGCTATAACCACGAAGCGGTTATGGAGGCGGTCTATCGGTTCATGAACCATGAGTATGCAAGAGATGGAACCGGTGGTTTATTTACAACCTCCACTGATCAAGATATGCGGCGAATTGAGCTATGGTACCAATTTTCGATTTGGTACGACGATATGTTTAACGAAGGGAGGTATTGACTATGAACAACGAAGCTGTGAAATATCTGTTCAAAACACTCGGCCAAAATTCTGATGCAATCGCGAAGCTCGGGAAGGGGCTTAAATCCCAAGGACGAGCCATTAACTTCTTGTCCGTGATTATCGGATTGATTTTGGCAGATAATCTTATTACTCGACAGAAGTTGAAAGTCTATGATTCTGCGATTACAGATATCGAGAAGAATATTCGGGAGATGAAGAAAGAGGTGTAAAGAGCGATGCTTGACTTCCTGATGATCTCGACGCGGAACAGCAAAAAGGGCCAGGTTGAGATATATCCGAATTTTAAAGTCGGTAAACGCTCTGATTTAATGATCCGAGGCGGAGACTTCTACGCGGTGTGGGTCGAAGATCAACAACTTTGGTCCACGGACGAGGATGACCTCATTCGACTCGTTGACCGAGAACTTGACGATTTCAAGGAATCCCATGCGGAGATGTTTGATGGGCAAGTTCAAGTTAATGTTCTCCATATGTGGAACTCTGAAACCGGAATGATCGATAGATGGCACAAGTATTGTCAGAACCAACTTCGGGATTCCTATCATATGCTGGACGAAACATTGATATTTTCGAATACGGAAACCAAGAAAGAGGATTATGCGAGCAAGCGGCTCCCATACCCACTTGAGAAATGTGATACTCCCGCTTGGGACAAGCTGATTTCTACACTGTATGCACCGGAAGAACGCCATAAAATCGAATGGGCCATAGGGGCGATCGTCACTGGCGATTCAAAGACCATTCAGAAGTTTATGGTGTTTTATGGTTCCGCGGGAACCGGTAAATCAACAATCCTCAACATCATTCAGATGTTGTTTGAGGGATATTACTCTGTATTCGATGCAAAGGCACTCGGCTCATCGACAAATTCATTTGCTTTGGAGGCGTTCAAGACTAACCCGCTTGTCGCTATCCAGCATGACGGCGATTTGTCAAGAATCGAAGACAATACGAGGCTTAATAGCTTGGTTTCCCACGAAATCATGACTGTTAATGAAAAATATCGGTCTTCTTATTCGAATCGATTCAAGTGCTTTCTCTTTATGGGAACCAACCGACCGGTTAAGATTACTGATGCGAAATCCGGTTTGATTCGGCGTCTGATCGATGTTTCGCCTAGCGGGAATAAACTTCCTTCCGCAGAGTACATTGCAGCTATGAACGCTGTCAAATTTGAACTTGGCGGCATTGCGTACCATTGTAAAGAGGTCTATTTGGAAGATCCTCATTTCTACGATGACTATGTGCCTACGTCGATGATGGGGGCCTCCAATGACTTCTACAACTACGTGCTCGACTACTATTTCAAATTCAAGCAGGACGATTGCTGCACACTGAATGCCGCGTGGGATATGTACAAGACTTATTGTGAAGACGCAAAAGTTGGTTACATGTACCCGCGTCGGGCATTTAAGGAGGAACTCAAGAACTATTTCAGAGAGTTCCGGGAACGTTATATTTTGGACGATGGAACCAGAGTCCGGAATTATTACAGTGGGTTCGTGACGGAAAAATTCGAAGGAGGCAACGAAAAGACCGAAACGGAACCTGAACCTTGGCTGGTGTTTAAGGAGCAAGAATCATTATTCGACAAAATGGGCGCAGATTATCCGGCCCAGTATGCAAACGAAAACGGAACGCCTATTGAGAAATGGGAAAATGTAACGACCACATTGTCGAATCTTGATACATCCAAATTGCACTATGTTCAAACACCGGGCGAGCAAATTGTAATTGACTTCGATATCCCTGACGAGAACGGAAATAAGTCATTTGAAAAAAACTATGCAGAAGCCCTCAAATGGCCTGCAACATATGCCGAATTGAGCAAGAGCGGAGAAGGCATTCATCTTCATTATATTTATACTGGAGATCCAGATGACCTTAGCCGCCTTGTAAAAGAGCATGTGGAAGTGAAAGTTCAAGTCGGGAATAGTTCCTTGCGACGGAAGCTTACCAAATGCAATGATATTCCGCTTGCTGTAATATCGTCCGGATTACCACTGAAAGGAGCTAAGAAAGTGGTAAACACCGAAACTATCAAAAACGAGCAGCACCTCAGAGCTTGTATCAAAAAAGCTCTTAACAACGAGGTGCACGCCAACACAAAGCCAAACGTTGATTACATCAACATGGTTTTAACAAAAGCATATGAATCGGGTATTACATACGACGTGTCCGATTTATATTCTACCGTTTTAGCCTACGGGGCAGGGAGCACCCACCAAGCAAAGGAATGCCTGCGCCTTATCAATAAAATGCCGTTTAAGTCGGAAGACCTAAGTTGGAGTGAGGATACCGGGCCAGTTGATACCGAGAAGCCTTTGGTGTTTTTCGATATCGAGTGCCTTCCCAATTTGCTCCTTGTCAATTACAAATTGGCGGGCCCTGATACGAACGTAGCTAGAATGTTTAACCCGTCTTCTGAGGAGCTGCGCGAACTTTGTCAGTTTAATCTTGTTGGGTTCAACTGCCGTCGCTACGATAACCACATTATCTATGCAAGAATGGCACTGGACTACAACAATGAGCAGCTGTATAAGTTGTCGAAGCGAATCATTGAAAGCGGAACCGGGTTCTTTGGAGCGGCATATAACCTGTCGTACTGTGATATTTACGATTTCTCTACAAAGAAGCAATCGTTGAAGAAGTTTGAGATTGAGTTGGGCATCCACCACCAGGAGCTTGGGTTATCCTGGGACGAGCCTGTCCCGGAAGAACTCTGGCCGAAGGTTGCTGAATACTGCGACAACGACGTAATTGCAACCGAAGCAGTGTTCTACAGTCCTGATCGTCAGGCAGACTTTAAGGCGCGTGAAATGCTTGCTGATATTGCCGGTATGACAGTCAATGACACCACAAATAGCCTAACTCAGCGGATTATCTTTGGAGAGAACCGCAATCCTCAGGATCAGTTCAACTATCGCAATATGGGTGATCTTAGCGATGCATCCATGAAAGTGATGCCCGCGTTGGATTGTGATTGGGATTATACGGTGTTTGATTCCAAAGGACGGCCGCTGTTCCCTGGTTACAAATTCGATTTCGGAAACAAGATTTTCGATGAAGAAAAGCAGCCGGACTTGTTCAAGAAGTATAAGAACTCCAAAATCTCCTGGTACCGTGATAAGGTGATCGGAGAAGGAGGAAACGTATACTCTGAGCCCGGAATGTACGTAGATGTGGCACTTCTGGACATTGCGTCGATGCATCCTTCCAGTGTTGTTGCTGAAGAACTCTTTGGTGAATTCTATACGAAAAACTTCAAGGAGTTGCTGGAGGCCCGTATTGCAATCAAGCACAAAGAATTCGACAGAGCGAAGACCTTAATGGGCGGAAAGCTTGCCAAGTATTTGGATGATCCTGCCCAGGCGAAGGCACTGTCCAAGGCTCTGAAGATTCCGATTAACTCTGTATACGGTCTGACTGCTGCTGGTTTTGATAATGCCTTCAGAGATCCCAGAAATGTTGACAACATCGTTGCGAAACGCGGTGCATTGTTCATGGAGAATCTGAAGCACGAGGTTCAGTCCAGAGGATTCACGGTAGCTCATATCAAGACCGATTCCATCAAGATTCCGAATGCCACACCTGAAATCATCAAATTTGTAATGGACTACGGCAAACTTTACGGTTACACGTTTGAGCATGAAGCTACTTACGAAAGAATGTGCCTTGTAAATGATGCTGTTTACATTGCAAAGTTTGCAACTGAGGATTTCTGCATGGCTCGCTACGGATATGCTCCTGATGAAAACCAGGAGGACGGAGGAAAATGGACTGCTACTGGCACTCAGTTCAAAGTACCGTATGTCTTCAAGACATTATTCAGTAAGGAACCAATCGAATTCGGCGACCTTTGTGAAACTAAGTCTGTAAAGACCAACATCTATTTGGATTTGAACGAGGGCCTGCCGGACGTAAGTTTTTATGAGGAACTGAAGAATGTTCGGACCAAGCCATTCGATAAGCGCAAGAAATCCGAACAGCGGCTTGTTGATGATAATGTCAGCTTGTCGGATGAAGACCTTGAGAAAGAAATCGCCAAGGGGCATAACTACCGCTTCGTTGGAAAGGTCGGACTATTTTGCCCAATTAAACCTGGACGCGGAGGCGGACTTCTCAAGCGTGAACAAAATGGCAAATTCTATTTCGTCACCGATACTTCCGAGCATCGTTGGCTTGAATCTGAGATGGTTCGAGATTCCGGAATGGAAGATGCCATTGACCGTTCTTACTACAACGGTTTGGTTGATGCTGCGGTTCATGATATTTCGCAGTATGGAGACTTTGAGTGGTTTACGTCGGACGACGATGCAAGTGATCCTGTTGTACCTTTTACAGCTGCGGAAGATCCTGACGATGTTCCGTGGGATGAAGACGTTAACCAGTTCGCAGTACGTTAACCGCAAAATTCACAGTTCCTTATATGAAAGGAGTTGATGGAATATGTCTAAGATGAGCGAACTGAGCATTCACTTATCTGAGCAGCTTCAGGAGGTGGACAACATTATTCATGAGCTTACCGAGGAACTTGAAACAACCTACGATAAGCTTTGGGATATTGACGCTCAACTTGCTGAAGCAAAAACAGTTAAGAGAAAACTCAAGGCTGTCGAGGCAGCTTTTACGACAACAAAATAAACCCAAAGAGGAGGCATTCTACGGAGTGTCTTCTCTTTTATATTTTTAGGAGGAATTATTATGGCAACCTATATGATCCGCGATACTCGCTTTATGTTCAACACTCATTTCTCTGGCAATCCCAAGTACGACCAGAGATTCCATTCCACTGCACCTACTGGGGCAATCGTTATCCCCGATCCGGAGATGGCTCAGGAGCTTCTCGACATGGGCTGCAAGATCAAGTGCACCAAGCCCTACGAAGATGACGACCCTGAGGAATTCATCCCCACCTATTATGCCGATGTCCGTTGCAATATGGAAGGCGACAATCCTCCGCTGGTTCATCTGATTACCCCCAACGGCGAGCGCGTAACGATGGACGCCGAGGATATGGAGACCATCGACCGGCTTCAGGCCGACAAGGCCATTGATAAAGTCAACATCGTGTTCAGTCCCTGGCAGGTACCGGCAACCGGCAACTGGAGACTCTATGTCCGCAACATGGATGTTTATCAGGGCCTTGGAAACGATCCGTTCGCCGCTGATTTCATGTAATACCAATCATTGAGGAATGGGAGGGCTGTAGCAGGCTCTCCTATTCTTTTATATTTTGAGGAGGCAAGTATGGACAAAACTCCTATTGACCGAGAGAACTTTATGGCCGTCCTGAATGACTGTGGCTATTCTCTCAGGTCTTTATACCGAAAATGGACGACTCCTCCGTGCAGCAATAGACAACTTCGAAGATATTTGCTGGACGGCTCGATCCCATTAAAAACTCTGTATTCTATTGCACAGTACATCGGTGTATCTCCTGAGGTTCTTGCCGGTCACCCGATCGGTCCTATCAATGATATTTTGGATGTCTTCATTAACTATTGCAATTCCAACTATGGTTTTGTATCAGGCATCTCAAAAGATCGAAATGCCATCAAGAACGCCGTTGAGAAAATTATATTTGGAGGCTGACAACTATGGAAGTAACCACGAAAGAAGTGCATTATAGCGAGTATTGCTACCGGTGCAAGCACGCTCCGAAAGCCGGCTTTGAAGATCCCTGCGATGATTGTTTGGAGCACCCGTCGAATGAGAATTCTCATAAGCCCGTTAATTTTGAGGAGGCAAAGTAATGGCGCTACAGTCGGAAATCACAAAGAAACTCGACGCGAATATTTTAGATCCAAAGGAGATCAGTCTGCGAATGCCTGAGGTTGGTCAGAGATTGTATCGAACTCCGACTACTTACATCCATTCCGAGGATAAACTGAAACCTCAACTCTGCCATGTTACTTACGTAAATAAGGAGCATTTGTGGTACGAGGTTGAATTTGAAATCGAAGGGAAACGCTATAAGGAATCATACAAGCTGCCGTTCGCTGTGGATTCTTCAAGAGAATCTGTTTATGGAGGACTTTTTGCGTGATTCCTGCGGCCAACATAGGGACATGTTTTATTGAAAGGACGACAATTATGGATAACGAACAGTATACAACCATTCTCAAGGCCATGAGCCGAATCATGAACAATCAGATTCTTATTATGGGGAAACTCTGCGCAAAAGAAGATATGGGCTCAATGTCCTGGTCGACACTCAAAGATGCGATTCATGGCACAATGGATTGCGTAACTGATTTGATGGAAAGCGAGGAACAGAATCGTGGTAACTAACGTGAATCATGTTGAGCTTAAAAGAGCTATGGAAGAAAAGAAACTCATCCGAACCTACAGAGACGCAAACGGCGTTGATGCCCTTACCGATCCTATTCCTGTATGGAAGCTGGAGCAGCTTATGCGAGCCTTTGGCCAGGTCAGTGTCTTGGAAAAAGAGCTGGCCGAATTGAAGGACGAACTTCGAGAAACCAGAGACGAGGCTACGAAGTACAAGCTTCTGTATTCTCAGGTTTCCCAGGAGAACAACTGCCTGAGCGAGCGTCTTGCCCGAATCGATGACGAATTCTTGTTTGGAGGTAATTGATATGGTTCCTGAAGTAAAGAAACTCGATACTTTCCTCGTCTGCTATGACAAAAATTCGCCCAAAGACCTGCCGGTGTTGGTTGTTGGACGGCGAAATCATCTCGGGATCACTACTGTCGTGAATACTTTCGTGGGCGATGAAGCTGATGAACTCTATGACCGCCTCATTAAGAAGAAGGAGGGGTAACAATGGCGGACTTTGTAGTAATCTGGTACGACGATTTCAATATTGCTCATAGATCCAAAGTGTACGCAGTTGATCCTGTTAACGATCGTCTATTGGTTGTTGTAAATGAAAATGGGAACCTTGACTGGGTTCCTAGGTCCCGATGCGAAGTGCAGTATGACCTATTTAAAAGGAGTATTTGATGGTTAAACTGGAATCCTTTACGTTTAAATCAAATCTTCTTTGGTATGCCTGCTGCCCGGTTCCTTCGGAAGAAAAAATGACAGTGTACTACGATGATCAACCGGTAACTTTCGATGGTCCTCCTATTATATTTCACACAGTTGGCCTGACGAAAAAGCGAGCTAAGGCTAAACTCTATAAGAAACTGTACCGATATTATTCTGAAAAGGAGAAGAAGACTGATGCCTAGTTTATATTTGATCAAAAACGTCGCCGCCGACGGTGAAACGAAATGCCTGGCGACTATTCCTGAGGACACTATTGACCTGTTTGTGAACATCATCAAGGCTCACAATCAAAACGCAAACTGGCTCAACAGACCGGGGATCGATGTATATAAAATTGACGAGACTTTTGTGCGAACAGCGACGGACGAAGATCGTGAATTCGAGATTCTTTATGACGAAACCGGTGCAAAATATGTTCTTGACAAACCCATTTGGTTTAGAGACATCTTTGGGAACCGTGCGTTAAATGAAGGAGTAGAAATCATATGCTGAAGCGCGCACGAGTTTATATTTGTGATCACTGCGGCACCATTGCACTGGAGCAAAACAATTTCTTCGTTCATGACACGTGGAAATCGCCACCTGAGGGCTGGCGTAAACTCGGAAATGAAGATTTATGCCCTTTGTGTGCGGCTACTTATCGTAGATTCAAAGAAGAAACTATAAAGGAGAAGAACAAGCATGCTGAAAATTGAACACACCGAAATTATGGGCTGGGAAGCAGCCATTCGCGGAATGCGCAATCCTATGAATTCCTGGGAGAAAAGCGATAGTGGCGTGTGCCCGAACGGAAGCGAATATGGTTACTGCCATCTCGATCATCGCGAGTATTGCCCGAGACAACATACAGACGATCCAGCTTTCTGCATTGGTCCCAACGACTTCGATCTGATGACGCGCCTTCGCGTCGCTGGAACAGACCATCGTAAGTTCATGCGTATGATCACCGTGTATCTCGACATTACGGCACCGTTGTATTGGTGGAAGGAGTTTGATACGTATAAGATTAGTACCGTCGCCAACTCGTGCTCGACGATGCATAAGATCGCTGCGAAGGAATTTACCTTGGACGATTTTAGCCATGAACATTTGATTGACGACCATTCGGGCGAAGTGGTTGGCATCGAGTATCTTGATTTCGTTATCGGGGGCTTAAATAAGTATAGAAATCGCTATCTCGAAACTAAAGACAAAACCTATTGGTGGCAAATGATTCAGCTCCTGCCTACATCCTATAATCAGAAACGAACCATTATGCTGAACTATGAGGTTCTTGCGAACATCTATAAGTCCCGTAAGAACCACAAGCTGGACGAATGGCACACTTTCTGCGACTGGATTGAAACCCTTCCGTATTCGGAACTGATTACTGGCATTAAGAAGGAGTGCAAAGAATGATATTTGCCGGAATACTGTTCGGAATGTGGATATTTGGCTTGATCTGGTGGGTACATCCTTTCAAAGCTGGAAAGTGGTTTTTTCACGATATTATGGGATGGCACAAGCCGGACGAAACGTATTCCTACGATGGGTGCTCAAGTCATTCTCGATGCCGCTTTTGTAAAAAGGAAATCATGGAAGATAGCCAAGGAAATTGGTTCGTTTACGATGAAGGTGAATAATTATGATGAGATACAAACCCGATGACGTTGAATGGCCTAGGGTTGAAATTTGCGGGACCTGTGGGAAAATCGGCTATAAGGGTCAGTATCGGCTCGCTTTGCTGAAACTTGTGATGAGAAACGGTGACGAGCATGACGTTATGGTTTATCTATGCCCCCAATGCCTCAAACGAGGTAAACCCTTGAATTGAAATATTTTATAGGAGGTATATATATGGCTGAAATTACACTTAAAGATCTTCACCCAGACGTCATTCTGTTCCTTCTGGATTATTACGGAATTAAATTGGAAGTCATTGATGGTGATCCTGAAAATCCGTATTCTGATGTGAGAACTATTCGACTGACTAGAGGTAAATGCCAGGTCGACCAAAAAGTGCTCATGGATTGGACAGTGTATCCAGAAGATCAGGAAGTGACTATGAAGGCCGCCACTTTGAACGCTATCCGAGATCTCATTGCAGCATCTTACAAACTGGAGCTTGGCGAAGTGAAAGTAAAACTGTCAAATTGCCATGCAGAATTAAAGAAAATATATGGACCTCGTTGGCCAGATTTGAAGAACTGGCGTAATTTGTGAAAGGAGAATAACTATGAGCTATAACTACTGGCGATACCCTACAATTTTCCCCAAGAATACTGGGATCGAACTCAAAGGACTTTCGGAGGCAATTGCAAGATGCCCAATTCCATTAAACGATAAAAGCATGGACGATTGTTATTATGGTACCATGGTGGAGACGTTTGAACATATGTACGCCGTTAGTATGTACTCCCTCACCATCAAGAAAGTCATCTTCAACAACCCGGCTACAATCATTCTTTGGGCCGATGGCTCTAAGACTGTAGTCATGTGCGGCGAACGTGATACATATGACCCCGAAAAGGGAATGGCTATGGCGATTGCTCGAAAGGCACTCGGTAACAAGGGCAATTATTACAACACCTTCGAAAAGTGGCTGCCTAAGGAATCGAAAATTACACACTCCGTTACCCTGTTTGCTGATGGCCATCCTATTCTTGAAATTGAAGGAGGCGAAGATAATGTCTAAAATGAGTATTCTATATGGTTGCACTGAGAAAAACGGCAAACTGATATGCGCCAAACTATATAAAGGGTCCGACGGTTCCTACTATATGTGCTTGGATTACGAGTATGAAGCAAAAGACGGAAAGCATCTTCTAAGAATCCCAAAAGTTGAGTTCCCGTTTTATACAGTAAGCCTTCCAATCATTCTATGCCGTGAGTCGATAGATACTAGCAGCGGCTTCAATATCCCTAATACGGAATATAGTATAGAGCCCAAACGCGAAGTACGCGCGTGGCCCAGCACTACGAAGGATCCTAAGACCGGAATATTATGCAAAGATACCTGCATGACGAACTATCTCACAGAACCCGCTGTCAAGAAAATGACCATTGGCGAAATCGAAAAGGCTCTCGGTTATAAGATCGAGATCGTGAATAAAAAGGAGGACTAATCATGACTTACCGGTTTACTGTTTTCTATCTCAACGAGCGCGGTGTGCTGTCGAAGATGAAGATGCGAGAGCATTCCTACAAGAAGCTTCGGAAGAAGTTCGCTGAACGCTACCCGAAGTGCGGCATTGTTTCCATTGCAGGCGAACCGACTGAGAAGAAAGTTTACGTCGGCTGATGGAGGTTTTGAAAAGCGGTAAGTGCATCTATGGAGCCAAGCTTACCACGGCTGAGAAGAAAGCAATGAATATGGAAATCAAGCGTCAACTTGCGGAGTGGGATATTCACCATGCTCGTGAGATTGACGCTATGATTCTATATGTGCTCCATACGAAATTTGGCTTCGGCGAAGAACGTCTGAAGCGCTTTTACGATGGCTTCAGCGACTCCATGCACGACCTGATGAATCGTTACGGTGATGACACTGACGATACTGTTTGGGTTTGTACGGAGCAGCTAAAAGACCTTGGAATCGACTTGGAGGTATGGGAACATGAGAAAGGCTAACATTTTCTTCGATTGGACGCTGCCATTTATATTTGCATCATTTTTCATTGGCGCTCAATGGTATACTTTCGGTAAATATATGGGCAAACGAGAGATGGCCTCTTGGTTGGTCAAGACCTTTATGAATAAGGAGAAGTGATCATGTTTTCTATTGATGTAGTATACGACAATGGCTCGCTTGAGACCATCAATGAAGTCGTGAAATACGCCGCAATTTGTGACGGACGCTTGATTCGGGTAGATACATCCGGTTTGCCTTGCCCTTTGCTGATTCCTGCGGAGAAGATTATCCGGATTGGAATGACTGATACTCGTATTTGCCCACGGAGGTGGTAACTATGATCAACATCATTTGTCCAACTACTAAGACCAGTAAGGTGAAAGTATTCCACTGTGAATACTGCCGCATTTTGTTCAGCGCGGATACCAATGAATGGCGGATGTATATTTCCGATTCGGTGTATGCCGCAACATGTGTTTGCCCAAGATGCCGATCAGTTTGTGGAGAGCTGGACTACAAGACGCTGATCTAAACCGCAAATATTACAACTTCTTTTATGGCAGAAACTTAACAGACTATTTAAGGAGGATATTTGTATGAAAAGATTTATCGGTAAGGTATGGTACTTCGTTAATGCTTGGGCAAGCGACGTGAATTACTTCCTTGGCGAACATCACATTATCAGTGAGAAAACCATGGAAAAAGCAGCGTTCAAAGTTTTGAGCAACATGGAGGTAGCCGTGCTTGGCTTGATGAAGCAAGAGAACTACAGGAGATTCCGTAGTGGACCCTGCAATAAGTAAATGCAGAAAGGAAGGCTCAGTAGAAACACTGGGTCTTCTTTTTTTCAATTTGAGAAAGGACTGATATTTTCATGGCTGACAAAATAAACCCATTTGGTCGTTGCGATCTTCTCGGTTTATATTATTACTGTGAACAGTGTGGAGGAGTGGGGAGAAACAGTGAAACCGGGCACCATATGGACGATTTTTTCTTCAACGTGGGTAACTATTGCACCGATTTCGAGCTTATGAGACAGCGTTCTTTGCACGAAACATTAAACCGCTTACTTTGGCGGTTTTCTATGGAAAATGGTGAAAGAGAAAACAAATGGGACGGAAAGCACGGGCATTATTATATTTACAATAGTGACCCGGTATTTAGTAGTTTCGAGGTTGGACTCAGATTTCACTCAAAGATTAATGGCGTTACATATTTTCCGTCTATGGAACTTGCAAAGCAGGCAATCACGGAAATTATTGAGCCGTTCATGAAAAAACATCCCGAATTTGTATGGTAAAGGAGAATAACTATGGACAATTACATTATGTTCGAAGGTCGGAAAATCTTTTTGACCGATGAGCAGACTGAAATGCTAAAGTCGGCGCAAATAATCAAATCATCTCCGTTTGCTAGAGTTGATAAAGACCAAGAATATTATTCCATTGGCTCCGATGGGGTAGTGTACGAGGAATCTGACCAAAATTTGCCTTACGATGATCGTTGTTTTGAAACTGGCAATTACTGCACTGATTGCAGCCTTATGAAGCAGCGAGCTCTGCATGAAACGCTGAACCGATTGCTTTGGCGGTTCTCCATGGAAAACGGTGGCGACAAACTTCAGTTCTCCGACCAAGATACTAAAAAGTGGTACATTTACTATGACCCGAATCATTCCTCTCTCGCATTTAATAGCATGTACACCTTCCGTGCTATTCACCTCGGTGACGTATATTTTCCAACAAAGGAACTCGCAGATAGAGCAATCTATGAGATTGTTTGGCCGTTTGTTCGGAGTCACCCAATGTATAAAATTTAAGGAGGATAACACATGCTTTTTTGGATGTTGCTAGTCGACGTGCTTCTTGGAACGATGTTGAAGTTTGACGCACTTCGCTGGGTTCTGTTCATTCTTGTGACCCTGGTGTGCTGGTATTGGCATTCCGGCTGCGTATATACGACTGCAAAGAAAGCTATGAAGGACGTACTTCAGAAAACCAGCTTGGATTTCAAAGGCCTTGCCGATTCGCTGTCTGAGATCCTAAAGAGTTGCAGTAACAATGGCGACGAGTCTTGAACTGAAAGAACACCAGCTGGAAGCTCTTGATAATATGCATAATGGCTGCATTTTGTGCGGTGGGGTTGGTTCGGGGAAAACTCGAACCGCCCTTGCATATTACTATCTGAAAAACGGCGGGGTGAAAGGCTCGCTGGACGGGTCACTTGAGTATATCCCGATGAACGATCCACCAAAAGACCTTTATATTATCACCACTGCTCAGACAAGAGACAAGCTTGGTTGGCAAAAAGAAATGGCGTTGTTTCTCATGTCACCTGACCCGGAAGTGAATCTTTATGGGAACCAAATCGTTGTAGATTCCTGGAATAACATTCAGAAGTACAAGGACGTCAAGGATGCGTTCTTTATATTTGACGAGCAGCGAGCCGTTGGAAGCGGCGTCTGGGCGAAGACCTTCATTTATATCGCGAAGTCAAATGAATGGATCATGCTGAGTGCTACCCCGGGGGATACCTGGTTGGATTACATCCCCGTCTTCATAGCAAATGGTTTCTACAAGAACCGAACCGAGTTTTATAACGAGCATGTTATATTTGATCCATTTGTGAGATTCCGAAAAGTGAAAGGCTATATTAATGTTCACCGATTGGTTCGACTTAGAGAACGAATTCTCGTTCCGATGGACTTCGAGCGAAATACTGTATCGCATCACATCGATAGTTGGGTTGACTATAATCAGCTTACTTACCGATACGTTGTGAAGGAACGGAAGAACCCAGACACTCGTAAACCGATACGAAATGTCTCTGAGTATTGCTCAACGCTTCGCAGAGTCGTAAATTCCGATGAAAGTCGACAGCTTAGAGTGCTTGAGATCTTCGAGCACCATCCACGGCTAATTATATTTTACAACTTCGATTATGAGCTTGAGATTCTGAGGAATTTGTACTACGGACCCAAAGTTGAAGTTGCCGAATGGAACGGTCACTATCACCAGCCAATTCCGGATTCCGATTCGTGGGTCTATTTGGTTCAGTACACAGCCGGAGCCGAAGGGTGGAACTGCATCACTACAGACACTATTATATTTTACTCGGAGTCATACTCATACAAACTCATGGAGCAAGCTGCTGGACGCATTAACCGGCTTAATACACGGTATGTTGACTTGTACTACTATCATCTGAAAAGCCGAGCACCAATCGACAGAGGCGTTGCAAAGGCGATTTATCAGAAGAAAAAGTTCAATGAGCGTGGATTCTGTAAAGGAATCACATTCGAGCCGGAAAGCGACGTGGAGACAGCTTAAGAAAGGACTGATATTTTCATGGGAACCGACGCATTAGATGCCATGCTGTATGCAATAAATCCTGACGGTACACCCACACCGGTTGCTTCGTTTAGTAACTGTAATGTTGAATGCAGCATTGCAAACGAACCTGCTGAACTTGAAGATCCATTAAACTCGCTAAACGACGGGAGTTGGTCTTACGATGTCTCAAGTATAATTGGAATCGATCTGTCCCGGGGACCTGATTTCTATAATCTGGATCACATGATTGCAATGAAGGAGGCTTTTCTGCAATACATTAACGATTTTATTGAGTATCCTATCAAGGTTGAGGAAGCCGTTATGAATTCTTGTCCCAATAAAAGAGTATCTTATTTAGCTGCTCATGCTCGAAAGAGACGAACCCGTAAGAAAAATTTCAACCGGGCAATTAGAATACTGCAAAGGAATGATATTTTGTGACCAGAGCCTATGTTACATATACCACCGTCAAGCAAGGTAACGACCGTAAAGCCGAGCTTATTGAGAACATTCATCTTCGTCTTGAGGACGAACAGACTATCCCATTGGAATGGATCGCCGAATACAACAAGCTGATTAAGGAGGGTGTTTAAATGAGACTACTAGATCTCGTGGGTACTCATATTATGACGGGCATCGAAACCGGGACTGTCATAATAAAAGATATGTTGGGCGATAAGGATAATTGCAATTATGTAAAGTTCAAACTTGATGGGATTACGTATATGGCAGCTGAAGACCCTGATGATGGTTATCGTTCTTGTTGCCGAGAACTTGAGACTGTGAATGAAGAATGCAAAATAAGTCTCCCTAATATTGTAGTTGAATGCAAAATGCGTGACGATTTGCATGATAGTATTATGGGAACAGAGAAAAACGATATTCTCGAATTCTATGATGTTGGCAACAACCTAATGTTCATGGCAGTAGGAACCGGCAACACCAATGACTATTACCCATATTTTGTGTTTGAGTACACACCCGAAGCATTATGCTGCAATAAGACACCGAATTCCATAATAGGACCGTGAAAGGATGAGGCTAATGAAAAACGTTGACCGGGCGGAGAAATATTTGGGGTTCGTGGAGGAAAAAATCGATCCTCATAATATCGGCTACATTGACGGATTTGATTTCTCTGTATTCATGCAGCGCTTACTCGTTTCTGAACATGGATATATCATGGATACGGGAAATTGGGAAAATGCAAATTATGTCTGCGCTTATAGCTTGCTCAACAAAGTCAAGAAACATCCATTACTATGGAAGTTATTTTTCATGATCGCTTAAGGAGGATTAATCTATGGCAACCTTTTATAACGTAACTGAGCATGAGAAGATCTGCAAGGAGCTGAACGCTTTATATTCTGCGAAGAACCATGACTACGGGGACTCTTTCCGGAAAACTCGGGAGATTGTCCCTGATTCGATTCTTGTCCGGTTGCATGACAAGCTGGGCCGTCTTGACAGCCTCCTGATGGCTCCAGAATCTGCGAAGGTAAAGGACGAAAGCATCGACGACACCTTGATGGATTTGGCAAATTACGCCATCATGGAGCTCGTCGAAAGACGTAGAGATAAGGTCGAGGGAAGCGGCACAAAACTTAATGCGCAACAGCTTCAGTGCCAGTTGATGACCAAAGCCGAGAAAGTCGAGCTGGCGAAAACGTTACGAGCCAAAGGCTATACACTGGAGCAGATCGCCAAGATTATGGGTTACACCTCCGAGTCTCAGGTTCCTGAGGATTGACAAGAAGATTTGCAAATGGTAAAATCTCCATGAAAGGGGAGATACATATGAAAAAATTTGTAGTAAGCTTGCTGGCTGCCAGTTTGATATTTTCATGCTGTGCTTGTGGCGGTGAATCAGGAGCTAGTAGTGCAGCAGCTTCTTCGGTTACGAGTGAGGCTGTGGGGGCTGTTACAGAGACTGCTACTGAAACTAGCCCGGAGGAAACCGTTGATCGTTCGCAGTTCAAGATCAAGAGCTTCAACACTGAGCCGACCATTGAGGAAACTGTTTTGGTCGACGAAAACGGTGTGAAGATTACTGCTACGGGGTTGGAATATAGCGATTATGAAGCCATAGTTCATTTAAAGATTGAGAATAATACCGACGTTGATATCAATGTATATAGTAACACCGGTGAATCGATAAATGATTTTATGACTTTTACATATCTTAATTGTGATGTTCCATCCAAGGAAACCGTTGAGGATGACATCGATTTTGATTATGATGAACTCGAATCCTATGGAATATATGAAATAGCAACAATGGGTATTCGGTTCACTGTTAAAGACGACGACCACAATGAGATAGTAGAAACCACTGCATATCTCGATACTTCTATTGCAAGCGAATATGTGTCTGACCCAAAGAGCTATGAGAATACAATTACCGATCCGCAAACTATTGACCGCTATAAATATGAGGTCTTAAGCTGGACACCAGATACCGTATTTGACCAATATGGTGTCCAAATCCTTTCAGAACTGTTGATAAAAAATGTTGATGGCGAGCGGATCATGATGATCGAAGTTATCAACACAAATGACGTAAAAATATCTGTTGGTTTCGGAACTCTTAATATTAACTCGGATGATATTACAGAAACAACAATTGATTGGGATGAAATTGATACCGGGAAAATCGCAGTTATGACAGTTAATCTTGATGATTATATTAATAGCGACGAAGTAAAAGATCCTTCTAAATATACCGATATTACACAGATTAAATTCAACATCAACATTTACTCTAATCAGCAAACTGTTTTGGAAGACGAGCCATTGACTCTAAGCTTTTCATAAACCTACTACTTAGCCCATCACCTCTAAACGGGGTGGTGGGTTTTCTTTTTATATTTTGAAAGGGTGAGTAATATTAAAACTGCACAGGAGTACATTGAGAAATACCGTAGCCAGATCGCGTCGGGCGATATGGAGAAGACAGCACTGGGCGCACGAATGCTGTTGAAGGATCTTGCAAGTGATATGACTGAAATGTCCAATACCAGACGAATCAAGAAACCCAACGCGGCGTTTATCCTCCTTTGTGAGACCAATGCGAAGTGGAACCGGATTGCAGCGGCCTTTGAGAAAGAGCTGGGCAAATCTCCGTTGAAGAAGGACGGATTTCGGACGTGGTATGAGAAAGCGTTGAAAGCTGCTCGAAATGGAGAAAAGAAATGAGTATCCCCGTTAAGCTGGAACGGTACGCCCTGGGTAGGCCGGTTGAGTTCAGGAGTATTGAACAGTGCGCAAGAAAACTTGGAACATCGCCACAAACGATTCGTGGTGTACTTGAAAAGAAAAAGTACCCCCGATATAAGATGTGGAAGCTGGCCTGGGCTAGTTATCGGCTACCTAATAGGAGACCTGTTATCGGGTGGCAGTACGTGAAAACAGCCGAGAGCTTTGAGTACAAGAGCGTTCGAGAGGCTGCTTTGTGGTTGGGCGTAGCTCCTACGGGGTCATATTTTCGAGGCAGACTAGACGATGGAGTTTTCGTGGACTCGTCGGACGGGTTGTATCGGATAAGTTATATTTAATGAAAAGTGAGAGGCTTGGTTTATTACTGAGCCTCTTATTTTTTGCATTTTTAGAGGGTGAGGCGCAAATGTCCTCAAAATAAAAGTGCAAAAGTGGCCATCAATGTCCTCAAAATAAAAGTGCAAAAGTGGCCATCAATGTCCTCACTCTGCCCACTTTGCCCACTTTGTGACCAGTTTTCGGAGAAAAAAGTGGTCAAAATGGCCCAAAAATCGGCTTGTGCGGACATTTTTGCCTCGGCCTGAAACACGATTTTTGGCC
>CAVJJQ010000020.1:24929-29425 GCA_963649755.1 bacterium
AAACGGCCATTTTGAAGAATTTTGAGTCAAATGTGGACATGAATGTCCTCAAAATCAGCTTTTTGTGGACAAAAGCCCACTTTTTTCTTTAAAAACTTTCGCGAGAGAAAAAATCATAGTTTTTAAAAAAGGTTTATGGATAAAAACTGGGCTTTTGACCATGACGACGAAATCTGCCCAAATAAATGATATTTTCACAAATGCAAAAGTGCGGACATTTTTGCCTCGCACAAAAAACAGGCCCTTTTATGAGGACAGAGCAACATTTACACTGTCTTTGAATTTTTGAATAGGGGCTTATTCATTATGGGCAAAAGAAAGAAAAAAGAAAACGACATCCAGGCGGATCTTATTCCGGAAATTGAGAAACGTTTTCCAGGCTGCATCGTGACCAAGTTGGACGCGAACCACATTCAAGGTATTCCTGATTTGCTTGTGCTATACGGAAAGCACTGGGCAACACTCGAATGCAAAACGGATGCTAAGGCTCCCCACCAACCGAACCAGGACGATTATGTTGCCTTGATGAACTCCATGTCTTTTTCTTCTTTTGTCTATCCGGAGAACAAGGAGGATGTGTTGAATGGAATGGAACAGGCATTCGGAGATTGACGGGAGACACGCACTCCTAGGGGCTAGCAAGTATGCTTGGCTGAATTATGACGATGAGCAGTTTGCTCAGCTGTGGGCAAAATCCTATCTTGCTGAGATCGGAACGCTCACTCATGATTTTGCGCGTAAGCATATTAAGTATCGCTCCAAATTGAAGCAGGCGCACAAATCTGAGTATTTGCTCAGCTTGCTTGATTCTGGGATCCCGCCGAGAGTGCTTGATATTTTGGACATGGATGGTATCTTTGCAACTCTGTCCAATTACATCAACGATGCAATCTCTTTTCGGCTTGACCCAGAGATACCCTTGAAGTATTCTTCAAATTCCTTTGGAACTGCGGATGCTATCGGGTATCGCAATAAGACTTTGCGGATTCACGATCTTAAGACCGGCATTCGTCCTGCAAAGTTTGAACAGTTGGAAATTTACGCGGCATTATTCTGGCTTGAGTACGGCGTGCGTCAGAGCCTTGGCAAACTGGATGATATTACGATTGAGCTTCGTATTTATCAGTCCCAGGAGGTTATGATCGAGACACCTGAACCTGATCTGATTATGTTTCGCGTAAATCAAATTAAACAACGCTCTCACGATGTAAATGTTTTACTTGGACTGGAGGAGTAATGGATCATGGATTTATATTCTGTCGAAAAGCCTCGCCCCAGTGATTTACTCCACTATGGCACAAAACGCCATTCTGGGCGATACCCCTGGGGGTCTGGCGATACTCCTTTCCAGAGAAGCGGAGACTTTCTGTCGAGAGTAGAGGAGTTGCGGAAAGGCGGTCTGTCTGAAAAACAGATTGCGGACGATTTGAAGCTTACAGTCAGCGAACTTCGAATCTTCAAAGCCCAGGCCAAAGCCGAGCGCCGATCCGATCTGGTTGCGCAGGCTAAATCTCTGAGAAGTGACGGCAAGACCCTTGAGGAAATTGCCAAAATCATGGGCTATCCAAATGATTCGTCTGTTCGGAACCTACTTAAGGAAGATGAAACAGCTAAACGGACTGTTACTCAAAGCACCATGGATCTGCTTTCACAGCAGGTAAAAGAAAAAGGAATTATTCAGGTCGGCCCTGGTGTAGAGCTGGAACTGGGTGTCTCCCGGACAAAGCTGGATGAAGCTATTAAACTGCTGGAAGCTGACGGTGTAGTAACCGATCAAAATCTTAGAGTAGCGCAGGTCACCAACCCTGGCAAATACACAACGGTTCGTGTTATCGGTCCTGCCGATATGGAACCGAGTGAAGTCTATTCCTACAAAGAGGGTAAAAATGTAATCCATACGATTGTGGATTATACATCTTCTGATGGCGGTGATTCCTATCATAAGCCGTTCTATTACCCCGAAAGTCTGGACTCATCTCGACTGAAAATTCACTATGCTGATGAAAAGGACGCTTCCGGTCATACTGGCCAGGAAAGCGATGGACTTATTCAAATCAGACGCGGTTGCAAAGACTTGGACCTTGGCGATTCTCATTATGCTCAGGTTCGTATTATGGTTGACGGAACCCACTACATTAAAGGCATGGCGGTTTACTCCGATGATATGCCCAAAGGCGTTGACGTCATCTTCAATACCAACAAGACTAGCGAGAAGTCCATGAAGGATGTACTTAAGAAAATTAAGGACGATCCTGAGAATCCATTTGGTTCTCTTATTAAAGAGCACGGTGGTCAGAGCTTTTACGATGACCCTAAAGGAAAATATACTGATCCTGTAACTGGTAAGAAGCAGTCTCTATCTCTTATCAATAAGCGGGCAGAAGAAGGTGACTGGGATGATTGGGGCAATAGGCTCCCGTCCCAGTTTCTTTCTAAGCAGCCTATGCAGTTGATCAATCAGCAGCTCAAGAAAGCACTGAGTGATAAGCAGAGTGAGTATGATTCTATTATGGCTCTCACAAATCCGACTCTTAAGAAGTCTTTGCTTCAGGACTTTGCTGACAGTTGTGACTCGGATGCTGTAAAACTTCAGGCTGCTGCACTTCCTCGTCAGCACTACCAGGTTATCTTACCGGTAGCGTCCATGAAAGAGAATGAAGTGTATGCACCGAACTATGTGAATGGCGAGAAGGTTGCCCTGATTCGCTATCCGCATGGTGGAACGTTTGAAATTCCTATTCTGACCGTTAATAACAAGCAGAAAGATGCCCAAGCTATGGTTGGTACAAAACCGAAGGATGCTGTGTGCATCAATAGCAAGGTAGCTGAAAGACTTTCCGGTGCTGACTTTGATGGTGATACCGTAATGGTTATACCAACAAGCGGAAACGGAAGAAACACATCTGTTAACATCAAGTCTACTCATGCGCTTCGTGATTTGGAAGGCTTTGATCCTAAGGTCACTTATGGCGGAAAGCCTGAAGGAAGCTATAAGAAGATGACAAATACTCAGACTGAAATGGGTGTCATCTCAAACCTTATTACGGACATGACCTTGAAAGGCGCAACAGAACCTGAGCTTGCCCGTGCAGTAAAGCATTCGATGGTTGTAATTGACGCCGAGAAGCATGGCCTTGATTACAAACAGAGCGAAAAAGACAACGGCATTGCAGCATTGAAAGCGAAGTATCAGGGCACTGTTGAGCCCGATGGTTCTTATCATGAAGGCGCTGCTACACTGATCTCTCGTTCCAAGTCAAAGGTGCAGGTTACCAAGAGAACTGGTTCAGGTCGTATTGATCCCGAAACTGGTGAGGTTGTCTATCGAGAGGTTCATGAGACCTATACCGATAAGAACGGCAAGGTCAAAGAGCGTATGCAAGATAGTACACGCATGGCTGAAACCAAGGACGCCCGAACACTGTCATCTGGCACCCCACAGGAAGAAGCCTATGCCAACTACGCCAATGCTTTGAAAGCTTTAGCTAACAGCGCCCGTAAAGCAATGATCTCAACCAAAGGTTCTTTGTATAAACCGTCCGCTAAAGCAGAATATGCTGACGAAGTTGAATCGCTGAATCTTAAAGTTAAGAAAGCAGCCATGAATGCACCAAGAGAGCAGCAGGCCCAGCTTATTGCGAACTCGGTGATAGCCGCCAAGAAGGCTAGTAATCCTGATCTTGCTGGAAACAAAAAGGAACTTAAGAAAGAAAGTCAGCGAGCTTTAACCGCTGCTAGACTCCAAGTCGGTGCAAAACGCCATACGTTTGACATCACAGACCGAGAATGGGAAGCCATTCAGTCTGGCGCTGTTACTGCATCCAGACAGAGTGAAATCTTTAAGTATGCCGATTCTGACAGAGTACGGTCCTTGGCCACTCCTAAAGGTGGTAAAGCGATCACTACTGCTCAGATTAGCAGAATTAAAGCTTATGCTGCAAATGGTTACACAACAGCTGAAATTGCCAAATCTCTTGGCTTGTCCACCAGTACAATACATAAATATTTGGAGTGAAAGGAGTGAATCATATGAAACGTTACGCTATTACAACGCCTGATAATCCGTATGATCCATTCGACCAGTTCACGCAATGGTTTATGTATGATTCAGAAAAAGGATACAATACATGCAGTTTGCTTGCTCAAGTTTGCTATTTAGGAGACGCTTTATGCGATAAAGAAAACAACGAGCAAGTTAGTCAAGCAATTGATGAAATTATCGCCAATCCTTTCTTGAATCTGTTTGATTACAAGAAAGTTGAGAAAGAAGAAACTATTTCTGACGTCCCTGATGTGGCAGATACTGAGTAACGTATGTGTTCTCATTATTGTATCTTAGATGTTGTGCATGTAGATAACAAGACGATTTGTTATTGAGCTTATTGCGATTGCAACTATAGCATCTATTTAACTGGCACCTTCTGTTCCTTGAGCTATGCAGATGCAACCCTTATGGATATAGCTAAGGTATGGGGGGTGCCGCCAAAATGTACCCC
>CAVJJQ010000021.1:0-29296 GCA_963649755.1 bacterium
GCGCCGGTAATTGTAAAGTTATGTAAAGTTTTTGTAAAAGTGCCTGACACCTTTTACGTAGCGATTGACATTATACCGAAAAAAGTAAGTAATTGCTCTTTTTATTTGCAAACCTCCGAAAAATCAAGGTTTTAGGCCATCTAGTTAATGTTTCCATCTTCTATATCGAAAGATAGATACTAAATTGTCTCTTTCAGCTCATTACACCCTTGACAACTCTGAATTTAAAAAGCAATTTTAACCACTGAAAAGTTTTAAAGTTAGGGTATTGCAAATCTTCATTTCATACCATACAATCTGACTATCAACGCATCTTACCTCCGGCATCGGAGGATACATGAAAAATTTTTTCACCAAACTAATTATTTTGATTTTGCCGGTTTTGTCGGTTTCTTTTGTTGCAGCATGCGCAGGCGATACGTCCGTGGTTTACACAAGTGAATATACCGACACCTCGGTCTTGATAAGCGAATCTGTTAAGACGTTTCCCGAGGAAAACGTCATCTATGTGTCCGTAAGCGGTCACGTTTTGAATCCGGGGGTTTATATTCTGCCGGAAGGTTCAAGAGTGTATGAGGCAATAAATGCAGCCGGAGGGGTTACCGATGACGGAACGCTTGACGGAATCAATACCGCAGTGCTTTTGGAGGACGAAGCCTATATCCTGGTACCGGGAATATCGGATAGTGATGAAACCAACACTTCCGAAGGCATGGTGGCAGTAGGTGAACTGACAGCTTCAGGAGGCGAGGAAACAGGAAAGGTAAACATAAATACTGCGGATTTAAGCTCTCTTATGACGCTTTCAGGGGTTGGCAAGGCAAAAGCCGAGGCAATAATTTCCTACAGAGAGACAAACGGAAGTTTTGAGACAATTGAGGATATTAAGAATGTGAGCGGCATAAAGGACGGCGTTTTTGAAAGCATTAAGGATGAAATTACTGTCAGATAGTCTTAAAAATATTTTCCTTGTGCGCCCGCTTTTCGTGCTGGCAATACTCGTTCTTTTGGCAGACCTTTTTTATGTGAATCTGGTATATGAATATCCTGCACTTTCCGATGAGTGCTTGGGAAATGTATGTATCACCGGCAAAATCAGGGAAAAACAGTATGATACGGATGGGTCGGTAAAAAGTGTAACTGTCGGGGAATACATTTGTTATCCTGATGATATTGACGAAAGTCTGTTAAAAACAGGAAATATAGTTACAATCTCAGGTGCTTTATCAAATATCGACGCCCCGATGAACAAGGGTGAGTTTAATCTTCGCAGCTACTATGCCACGAAAAGGGTTTTCTATATCGTATATGCAGGCAAAATCACCGTTAACTCTTATGCGTTTTTTTCTCTTCGTGATGCTTTTAAAACCCTTAACTCAAAGCTTGCAAGGCTTGTAGGAGAATTGTGTCCTTTAGAAGGCGGAACCGTAAATACACTTCTCCTTGGAGATAAGAGCCTGCTTTCGGAAGAGCGGAGGAAACTTTACACACGAGCGGGGGTAGCACATTTCCTGGTAATTTCGGGGCTTCATATCTCGGCTGCCGGAAATTTTATCTACCGCTCTGTTCGCAGACTTGGTATCAAAGGAAGCAAAGCATCGCTGATAAGCATAGTTTTTCTTTTTGCATACGGTTTATTGGTCGGCTTTACGGTTTCGGTGGTGCGTGCACTGATTATGTTTGCAATAAGGCTTTTTGCCGACATATGTTCGAGGGCCTACGATATGCTAAACAGTGTCTCTGTTGCTTTGATTCTTGCAATAGCGGCAAATCCGTACGCAATCCTGGGCTCGGGCTTTATATATTCGTATTTAACCGTATTTTCAATTGCAATATATTTTACGTATGTCAAGGCGAAAGATAAGCCCGAAAACGATAAAGAAACCGTACCTCTCGGACTCTCTAAAGGATCTTCGCCGGGACTGGGACAATTACCTGCTTTGCATAAATGCAGGGTCTTAATCAAAGATACCCTTACCTTTCCTATGGTAATCTTTCTTTTTGTAATGCCGATGTCCTTGTATCTTTCATACAGCTATTCTCTTGCTTCGGTTTTGATAAATGCTCTCTTGGCTCCGCTTTCCGGGCCTATATTGATGCTATCTTTTCTTTGTTTTCTGTTTTCTTTGTTAAATCTGAAGTTTTTTGCGGGGTTTTTTGATTTTCTTCTTGCAATATTGCTTAGGATATTGGACTCCTTATGCTTGCTGCTTGGGAACGTGGAAGCATTTGAAATACTCGGACAACCGCCTATATGGAAACTTTGCCTGTGCTACTTAGGCTTACTTTGCATTTTGACTGTATTTCTAAAAAAATTATCTCCGTATCTTAAAGTTCTTCTGATAGTAAGTCTGCTTTCCCTTTTTGGGAATACCTCATTTTGTGATTCAAAAATATCGATGCTTTACGTGGGACAGGGAGAATGCATTGTCATTCGTACCGGGAACAAAAGCGCGGCAATAATTGATTGCGGTTCCACCTCCGAAACAAGTATTTCCGAATATACTGTTGTCCCTTTTTTGAAAGCCGAGGGAATATATGAAGTATCCGCGATTTTTGCCACACACTCAGATACGGATCACATGGGCGACATAGGCTCGCTTATAGAAAACTGTAAGAGTGAAGGAATCAGCGTAAACGAACTGTTCCTTGCGGATATTTCCGAAGAATATAAGGACGAACTTTATATTGAAACAGTTAAGAAAGCAGAGGCTCTTGGAGTCTTAATCTGCTATGTATCATCCGGAATGAATATAACCTCCGGAAAAACAGAGTTTATTGTTCTTTCTCCTTCTAAAGAGCATTTGACAGGGGACTCGAATACGGATTCTTTGGTAATGCTTGCCAAAATCAACAATTTTCAAATTCTCTTGACCGGGGATGCCACGGAAACCACAGAAAGTTCTATTGCAGACAAACTTCCTGCAGACATTGATGTTTTGAAGGTGGCGCATCATGGGTCAAAATCGGCAACATCCGAGAACCTTCTTAATACCGTGAATTTTGATATCGGAATAATATCCGCCGGGATAAATAACCGCTATCACCATCCTTCAGAAGAAGTAACAAAGAGACTTGAAGAATACGATGTAGATTATTTTGTTACAAAAGATGTCGGTGAAATTGATGTTGAAATTTACGGAAAGGGAAGGTATGTCATGAAGGTTTTTAAATAAAGGAGCATTTCTTCGATTAGTCCAAACTACCCGGTTTACGTTGAAAATACCAGTGAAAAAGAGTAAAGTAACACTATGAAATACGCCTTCTTTGATGTTGATGGGACGCTCAGTTCCCCATGTTACCTCGTTCATGACAAATTCAAACTCGGAATGCTTGACGAGGAATGGAAAGATTATTGCGAAAAGTATAAAGAAAACGCCTATCAGTGGTGTAAGGCAGTGCCGGAGGTTAAAGAGTACGCAGAAAGACTAAAAGCCGAAGGTACCGTTCTTTTTGTGCTCACTGCTTCTTCGTACGAGTACGAGACCAAGGCCAAAGAAAAATTTGTAAAAGACAATTATCCCGGGCTCTTTACCGCAGTTTACACGGTAAGGCACGATCACGAAAAATGCCCCTTTATACTGAAAAAATCACATGAGCTAGGTGTAAGCCCATGTGATTGTGAAATAGTCGAAGATACTTATCGTATACTGCTTGAAACTCAGTGCGCGGGGATTAAATCAACCCACCTTGCAACGATTCTTACAGGGCTTACGGACACCCTGTCATAATCGTCTACTCGGCGACAAGCTGCGACTGAATCTGCTCCGCGAAAGACTTAAGCCTTGTTGCGGCATCTTCTCCGCCCCATATGTCCATGAAGGTAATTTCAAGCTGTACCCACAGATTTGAAGCCTCCACAAGCTTAGGTAACGGAATGGATGTCGAATATTCCTCCTGGAAGGTCATCGAAGCTTCGTCCGTGTACTTTGCATTGTAAGAAGCCGAAAGCTTTCCTGTTCTTTGATAAATCTGATCTGCGTAATTCGTGGTGGCAAAGGCTGCAAACTTGTTTGCGGCCGATTTTTTTTCGGAATACCCGTTGATTACCAAGACGTTTGTGACTGAAAGCGAACGCGAATCATATGTATCGCTTACATTCGGAATAAGTGAAAAGCCATACTCATACTCGGTTACCGCTTCCGAATCCTCGGTATCGGAATCTTCCGAAGTGTCTGTACTCTCCGTCTCCGAAGTTTCTTCTGAAGTATCTGTACTCTCCGACTCCGAAGCATCTTCCGAAACTTCACTGTCCGTACTCTCGCCGGTCTCAGCAGAAGCTTCATCCTCTTCTCTTTCCTCCAACACCTCATTAACCTTTGCAATAGCATCGGAAGTGACGATCGTGAAAATCTGCTTTCCGTCAATTACATCCTGAAGTGTCGATTCATAGTCGGTTTCATCCATATCAATTGAAAAGGTATCGCGAAGACCCTGATACGTGGTAACGCACTGAACCGTATCGTCGTTGTAGATATCGATATTTTCCGAATCGTCACCGGCATCTCCGCCGACTATCATATAATTTCCTACGAACAGATAGTTAAAGAACACGTCAGACACGTCCCACTTAAAGACGCTCTCTACTCCGTCGCTTGCTTCATATTCGTCGGCGAAATTCTTGATATCGTCAAAACTTTCCGGTATATAATCGCTTACAATAACGTCTTCCGAAATCTCCGCACTCGGATCTTCCTCATCCACATAGACATTACCTTCGTCGTCCATGTAGGAAGTGTCATCCTGAGTGACTTCACCGGAATTCACCCTGTCCACCCAGTCCTGAATGAGGGTTTTATTGTAAAAAAGAACCGTTGTGTCAAATGTGAAGGGATAGGCTACATAGTTTCCCTGATAGGTAACGGCCGACAATGCCGAAGACGAAAAATGATTTGAATCAAGTACGTAGGAAACATCCTTTGCTTTCGACGCAAGGCCTGCCAGATAAGCCTTCTCCAGGGAATCGTTTGTAAGCATGTAAATATCGGGATAGTCCTCTCCCGAAAGACTTGCCTTATTGATACCCTCTATATACTCAGCCGAATCGACAAGAGTCGGAATTACTCTGATTTCGGGATACTGCTCATGAAATGCCACGGCGGCATTCGTGAAAAAATCCGTATAAGTATCATCCGAATACCAAAGGTACACGGTTTCCGTCTGGTAGTAAGACTGTTCCTTGTCAACCTCTTCCTGCTTGTTGTTGCTGTTTCCTACATAAATAATTCCGATGGCAAGCACTGCCACCAGAATTATCGCCACTAACCTTGTTCTAAAAGACATTACTCATTCCCTAATCAATACAATCCTCGAGAATGCCTATCATGTCATCAACATTCTCTTTTGAAATAATAAGCGGAGGTACAAACCTTAAAATACTGCTTCCGGCATTTATAAGCACAAGTCCCTTATCAAGCGCCTTTGAGATAATTTCAGCCACGGGCTTGTCAAACTCAAGCCCCTGAATAAGGCCTACTCCCCTGTGGTCTTTGATACATGCGTGCTTATTCTTAACCTCTTCAAGCTTTTCAAAAAGGTAATCTCCGACTTCGTTAACATTCTTAATTATATTGGATTTGACAAATAATTCAAGCACTTTGTCCGCCGCCGCGGTTGCAAGCGGATTTCCGCCGTAGGTGGTTCCGTGGTCTCCCGCCTTTAAGGAGTTTTCGGCAACTCTTTCGGTCATTAAGAACGCGCCGATCGGAACGCCGCAGCCCAAAGCCTTTGCAACGGTCATAATATCGGGCTTTACACCGTACCTCTGCCATGCAAACATGTAGCCCGTTCTTCCCATTCCGCACTGAATCTCATCCAAGATCATCAGAATGTCATGTTCATCGCAAAGTGCACGTACACCCTCTATGAATTCTTTTGTAGCAGGATAGATGCCGCCTTCACCTTGAACGGTTTCAAAAATAATTGCACAGGTCTTATCCGTCACCAAAGCCTTTACGCTTTCAAGGTCATTCATCCGCGCAAACTTTATATGCCCGATTCCTTCGCCGAAAGCTTCCCTGTATTTGGGTGTGCCGGTTACCGACAAGGCTCCCATAGTACGTCCGTGGAAAGAATGCTCCATTGCAATGATCTCATGATCGCTTGCTCCGTCCTTTAAGTAGGCATATTTCAAAGCGGTTTTAATCGCTCCTTCAACCGACTCCGCCCCGCTGTTTGTAAAGAATACCCTGTCCATTCCGGATACCTTTGTAAGCTTCTTTGCGGCTTCGATTGCGGGAACATTGTAATAGTAATTCGATGTATGAATTATCTTGTCTATCTGATTCTTCAAAGCATCATTGTATTCTTTGTTGTTGTATCCGAAAGCGAACACCGAAATACCGGCCACAAAGTCAAGATACTTCTTTCCGTCCTCATCGTACAGGTACACTCCGTCACCGTGATCGAATACGATCGGATATCTGTTATATGTATGAAGCAGGACTTCCTCCGCTTCCTTTATGTGTTCCGACATCATGATAAAAAACTCCTTTAGTCGTCCTGTCTGAAGCAGGTTCCGACACCTTCATTTGTAAATATTTCCAGCAGCAGACAATGTGCAATACGTCCGTCGAGTATATGTACCCTGTTAACGCCCTGTCTGATTGCATCGGTGCAGTTTGCAAGCTTGGGAAGCATTCCTCCGCCTATCACTCCGCTCGTCATCAGCTCATCCGCTTCATCTGCCGTCAAATGAGAAATAAACGTTGACTTGTCGTTGAAATCTCTGTAAACGCCCTCAACATCCGTTAAGAATGCAAGCTTCTCTGCCTTCACTGCTTTTGCAATGGCACAGGCGGCATCGTCCGCATTGATATTGTATGTAGTAAAATTTTCATCAACCGCAATGGGAGAAACAATCGGCAGAAAATCTTTTTCCAAAAGGTCAAGCAAAAGCTTTGTATCCACGCCGGTTATATTTCCGACATAGCCTATGTCCTTGCCGTCCGAGTACTTCTTTTCGCATTTAAGAAGACCGCCGTCCTTGCCGGAGATGCCTACGGCCTTGACTCCGAGCTCCGAAACCATTGTGACAAGAGATTTATTTACCTTGCCGAGTACCATTTCCGCAATCTCCATGGTCTCGTCGTCCGTGACTCTCAAACCGTTTACAAATTCGGGCTTCTTTCCGACCTTTTCAATCCAACGGCTTATTTCCTTGCCGCCGCCGTGAACGATAATGGGCTTAAAGCCTACGAGTTTTAAAAGAGTCACATCCTTTATGACGTTTCTCTGAAGTTCGTGATTGCTCATCGCCGATCCGCCGTACTTTACGACAATAATCTTACGGTTGAATTTCTGAATATAGGGAAGTGCCTCAATCAACACCTCGGCTTTGCTCTTTATCAAATCAATTTCTTTATCCTGCATCTTCTTAACTCCTGTAATCGGCATTTATCTTTACATAATCATAGGTGAGGTCACAGCCCCAGGCCGTTGCCTCTTCGTTTCCTTCATGCATATCGACGAAAACGGTAACCGCGTCGGCCTTCATGATCTTTACGGCAAGGTCCTCGTCAAAATCAAGCGGAACACCGTACTTAAATACTTCAAGTCGTCCGTTCTCACTTTCAAAGAAGAGTTCAACATCTTCCTCATCAAACTTCGCTCCCGAATAGCCCATCGCACAAAGAAACCTTCCGAAGTTTGCGTCGCATCCGTAAATTGCGGCTTTTGAAAGGTTTGAAGAAACAATCGCACGTGAAAGGGTTCTTGCGTCATCCTTTGACTTTGCGTTTACCACCTTTGCCTCAAAAAGCTTTGTCGCGCCTTCGCCGTCCGAAGCCATCTTACGTGCAAGGAACCTGCAGACAAAGAAAAGAGCTTCCTTAAAGCTATCATAATCGGCTCCGTCACCCTTTATGGTCTCGTTGCCGGCAAGACCGTTTGCCATAAAAATGAGTGTGTCGTTTGTCGAGGTATCTCCGTCAACCGTTATCATGTTGAAAGTGTCCTTGACAACATCGCTTAAAGCCTTCTGTGCAGTTTCTTTATCAATCGAAACATCGGAAGCCAAGAAGCCAAGCATAGTACACATATTGGGATGAATCATGCCCGATCCCTTACTCATACCGCCAATCGTGCAGGTCTTTCCTCCCGCCTTGAAGGTAACGGCAATCTCCTTGTTGACGGTATCCGTTGTCATAATTGCCTTTGAAGCAAGTGTTCCGGCTTCTTTTGACGAATCAAGAGTCTTACACATTTGGAGGCTTCCGCTTCTAAGCTTGTCAACGGGAAGCTGCATGCCTATTACACCGGTAGAGGCAACAAGTACCGAATTGAAAGGTACCTTCAGTCCCTCTTCCACCGCCTTCGCTGTGGCTTCGCAGGCATCATATCCTTCCTTGCCCGTGCAGGCATTTGCGATTCCGGAATTAATGACAACAGCCTGAACGGGATTGTCCGACTTTACGATGTTCATATCCCACTTGACGCAGGCTGCCTTGACCTGATTGCTTGTAAACGTTCCTGCAGATACGCAAGGCTTTTCCGAATATATCATCGCCATGTCGGTTCTGCCCTTATATTTAATATTTGCCTCGCAGCTTGCGGCATAGAACCCTTTTGCCGCGGTTATTCCGCCGTCAATTCTCTCCATTTTAACTCTCCTCGATATACGCGATTATATTTTCTTTATTTAAAGTAAAATCATAATAGTTCAAATCATTCCTCTTGGTCCACCCTATGCTGTTCCAAAAGGCATTTCCGATATCGTTCTTGGTAAAGGCTATGAGGGAAACCTTGTTAATATGCTCTTTTCTCAAGGCCTCCATACAATAAACAACCATTGCCTTCCCAATGCCTTTGCGTCTGAAGCTTTTATTCACGCAGACATGGTAAAAACAACCTCTTCTTCCGTCATGTCCGCAAAGAATCGCTCCGACCACTTCTCCCTCATGAATCGCAACCACGCTTGTGGTGGGATTTCTTTTTAAAAAAACTTCCACGCCCTCTTTGGAATCGTCAATGCTCCTGATTGCGAACCCGTTTATGGTACTCCAAAGCTTGAACACCTTGTCGTAGTCCTCTATTTTCATGGGGCGAATCTCATAATCACTCATAATAAACATCCTTATCCTAAAATACCTCTAAATAGTACAACTTTTTTGCATATATCTCCATAGTCATTTTTGTATAAGTTCTTGCATAAATATGCAATTATTTTGTATATTTCGTATTGCACAACGTATTTTTATGCATTGCTGCACGCATTTTCTTTATTTTTATACGTAAGTCTTCCAATCCGATGCATAAAGAAAAATTTATTTTGCTTTTGAAAGCAGAGCCCCCGTGTTATGATAAACAAAAAAAGCAATCAAACTTCAAAGGATTAAATATATGAACTCTACAATTTCAATCATAACTATATATCTCATCGCCGTTAATATCCTGGGCTTTGCCTCAATGGGTATAGACAAGCATCGTGCCATCAACCACGGCTGGCGCATATCAGAGGCAATGCTTTTCTTTTTCGCCCTTATCGGAGGAAGTCTCGGAAGTGTTCTCGGCATGTGGCTTTTCAGACACAAAACAAGGCATTGGTACTTTAAGTACGGAATGCCTTTGATTCTTGTTTTTCAGATACTCGTGCTTGTGCTGTTGAAGGTACAGCCCTGGTTTAAGATAGGAATACTGTAATTATCCGATATTTTTCTCGATCTTAAACCTCACGCTTGTCCCCAAGCCCACCGTACTCTCGATTTCAAGTTCGCTGTTGTAGATATACTTTAATCTCTTGTTTATATTGTATATGCCGATACTCGTATTTTCCTTCGGCGTAGTGAATAGCTTTCCGATAGTCTCTTCGTCCATTCCGACACCGTTATCGCTTACGATAAACTCAACATCCTCCGGACTGTCAATGATACGTAAGGTAATAACACCCGCTCTGTCAGATTTTCTGACTCCGTGCTTAATGGCATTCTCGATAAGAGGCTGAAGCGTAATCGGCGGAAGTGTGACAAGCGGCAACATTAACGGCATTTCCTTGTAAAAATTGATTGAAGGAAATCTTTCTTTTTCTATTGCCGTATAAGCATCGACCAGTTCAAGTTCGCGCCTTAACGGCACAGTCTCATCCATATTGTCAAGATTGAATATCAGCTTCAAATATTCGGACAGCGAATTTATAAGCTTCTTTGCCTTCTCCGAGTCCGTCACGCAGCAGTCGGCTATTGTGTTTAACGTATTATAAAGAAAGTGCGGCTTCATCTGAGCATTCAGAAAAGCATTCTCCGACATCTGCATATCTTCAAGTCTCTTTGAAAGCTCGGCTGTATAAAATCTTTCTTTTTCGTTCTGCTCCTTATAGTCCCTGGCAACGATAATAAAGACAAGCGACGCAAAAATCAGATATCCCAAAATTTCCATGTATCTCGGGAACATATTCACACCGTTTCCGGCAAAATGCAAAATCGTTCCCGCCTGAGTGCATAAAAGTCCCAGACCATACAACAGGTTGAGAGGTTCTCTGCTCTCAAATCCCTTAGCAAATACATACAGACAAACCGCATACGGAATTGCCAATACCAGGAACGAAAGTATCTCCAGTGCTGCAAACTGTCCCAGGCAAAGGGCGTTTGCAAACGGTATGCAAAGAAGTACCGCCGCAAATATTCCGGCTTTTTTAGGATAATACTTTGGAAACAATGACTCCGTTAAGTACAAAAGTGAAAGTACGACCAGCGAAGTGGATATTCCCGCCATGAAAATGCCTGCCTGATACGGAAGATTCGGGATGACCTTAAGTATGAACCTGCCTTCCGAAAATGACATATGAAACAAGGTTGCCAACGGGAAGAAGATAAAAGCGGGAAGCCTGTTTCTTACCGAAAGCAGCTGGATAAGCTGATAAGTAACATGGAAAAGTATTACCATCGCAGCAACAAGATTAACCATATCCACTTTTTTGTAATTATTCTCAATGGTTGCACCGTCGCCTATAAAGATTGCGGACTTTTCCGTGTTTGCATAGTTAACCGGTGTTCTGACCGATGCTACCACACGGTAAACTCCGTTCTTTGTCTTCGGAAGATCTACGTAAAAGTTGCTTCCGTAAGCCGGACTTTCGCTTCCGAAGGTCTCCGATTCCGTTACAAGCTCTCCGTTTACAAACACTCTGTATTCGAGGAAATCTGCGGGGAACCACAAAGCATACTCCGCATTTGTGTGCATCTTAATCGTAAAAACTATTGTCGCCTCGTAGCTTCCGTTTGTTTCAAAGCGCTCATTGCGCATGTCTTCCAAGGAATCCGAAATATCATAAAAGCTCATGCGTCCAAGTTCGTTCGTGGATGATATGGTCCCCGGATAGATACGCATGTTGCCCGCAAGCTCGTAGAGTTCGTCTCTGTTTATGTACGTTGTCGTAAGCCCGCGTTCCGATTCGCCCACTTCAACCGTTCCGGGCTTCGTAAGTCTGTCTGAAATGTAAAGAAGCAAAATGCTTATAAGCGGAAAAAGGAGAATGAGAAGCACTGCCTTAGCTATACGATTCATAAGGTTTCCTCCGCTTTTTCTTTAAGATAGGCAACCGCATCGGGCGGAACCACAAAGGACACACTTGTTCCGACTCCTTTTGCGCTCTGAATTACAAGGCCTTTTCCAAACAAATTGATAAGTCTGTTGTGAATGTTGTATATTCCGATTCTCGCACTGTCGTGTAAGACTTCCGTAAGTTCCTCGACGGTTTTTTCATCCATCCCCACACCGTTATCCGAAACATCGATGTGGAAGTAATCACGATAAGAAATAATGGTAATCGTAATCTTCGGATTCAAAACAGTCTCGTCAAAGGCATGACAAATCGCATTCTCGACGAGGGGCTGAATCGAAAGCGGCGGAACGTGGAATTCCGGCAAAGGATCCGGGAATCTGTATTCAAACGAAATCTTCGTGTTTCTTTCTTTTTCAATTGCTATATATGCTTTGGTAAGTTCAATTTCATTTGACAAAGGAACTATTCCCTTAAGCTGTTGGAAATTAAGAGTATGCCTTAAATATTTTGAAAGTGAAACCGTCAAATCCTCGGCGGTAAAAGGATCCTCATCGCACTTTTTGCTGATTAAATCCAGCGAACGATAAAGGAAATCCGCCTTCATCTGTGTGCACATAAGGGCATTGTCCGAATTCTGGATGCGTTCAAGAGTCGTTACAAGCGAATCGGAAAGCCTTTTTGCTTTCGCTGCCGTATCATTATTGGCACAGGTATTCATCGTGATATGGAAAATCAAAAACAGCGGAATGGATACAAGCCTCGGCGTCAGGAAATTTACATTAAGCTGATAAAGAAAGATGCTGGATATTGAGCAAATAAGCATGGAACCATAGGCACATATCAGGAAAATATTGTACTTTTTCCCTTCCTTTACCTTTTTAATCGCTATGACTAAGCCCCAGATGATAACCACCAGATTCAAAAGAAAGGCAATCGAATACATAACGTACGTATTGCTTACAACGAGGCACACGATTGACACAGCAAACAAGATGTAATTAAAGATATTGTGAAAAATATTGCTTCTTTCAAGAATACCGTAATCGGTATACATATTAAGACACAAGAGAGAAAGCGAATAAGTCATCAGATAGATATTATCCGCATTGCCGAGGTCATAGCCCCCATAGGTAATCAAAGCCGCATCAAAAAAGAAGGTGGTAACGATATTTGCGGCAAAAGAACACGAAAGAACGGCAAACCATAAAAGACGCTTTGCATTGCGATTTGAAAAATATAATATAAAACCGCTTGTACCGCACATGATACTTGCCGCAATGCAAAACGTACGCAATACAGTTATTACCATAAAACTCCTTCTTTACAAAATTACAAAGGACTTACAGTGACTTGATCATTTCCTTTATATCACGTGAAGGCTCCAAACCGTATTCCTTGAACAAGGATGCTTTGTACTTCTCGTAATACTCCTTAATCGCAGCCGGAGGAAGTTTTTCTTTCTTCAGCTGAACAATCTTTCTGAAGGCATCTTCCTCATAAAGATCTACTCTGAGCACTGCCTCGTAGGAATCAATTGCCGCGTCAAGACGTCCTGCTTCGCTATAGAGTCTTCCGGCTCTGTACAACAGCTGCGTGTAGCGGCTTTCTAACCATCCCTTAGTCTCCTCTGCCCACTCGTAAAAACGGTTTTCAAGATAAGGTCCCTTATAAATATTGATAAGTGCCTCTACATCCGAAAGCGGAAGGGTATCGGGGTTTGTAATTTTGCTTTTAAAATCCAAATAGTCACATCTGACGCGTGCGGTATTGATACTGTAATCGTCATGATCTCTGACTAAAACATCTGTATATCCAAAGTCGGCAAGCGTGCTCCTGATGTAAGTACAGGTAACACGGAAGTTATTTGCCGCCTTATCAAGATCTGCCTCGGGCCAAAGGGTATCAAGAATCATATCCTTTGAACGTGCGCGTCCCTCGTTCTGAAGCAGGAATGCCAAAAGTTCTTCCGCCTTTGACGTCCTGAATCTGAGTGACTCCATATCGGATGCTCTTTTGATTGAAAAAGCTCCGAAACAATTGATGATAAGCTTGTCATCCTCCGCTTTGTGCGGTTTATCAAGCTTCTTTTCCATAGTATCTATCTGCGCCGTAAAGTCATCTCTCGACAAAGGCTTTAACAGGTAGCCCGTAGCGTGTGCCTTAAAAGCTTCAAGCGCATACTGATTGTAGGCAGTCACAAACACGACTTCTATATAAGGATTGGAATCCATAAGTCTTTCGGCAAGCTCCAGCCCGGTCATCTCCGGCATCTCGATATCAAGAAATGCGATATCGGCCTTGTTTGACTTCATGAAGGTTTCTGCCTCGCAAGGATTCGTGAAGGTCTTTAAAAGTTCAAGCCTTGAATCTGCGGATACAAGCCTTTCCAATCTGTTAAGTGCGTTCTGTTCATCGTCTACTGCAATCACTTTAAACATAAAATGTTAACCCCTTATTATTGGCAAATACCGATAAAGAAACAAAACTTCATCAAGTCTCACCGAAAACAAAAATATACTATCTTATTTTATACTCAGACTCGCAAATATACAAGAAATTGTTAACTCTAATTTAATCGAATTATTTTTTTCTGTTAATTTCCAACGTTTATATTGGTATCAAACAAGAGACGAGCCCTTCTTATTAAGAAGGGGCATGTCTCTTTCTTCTTTTTATTTTTCCCCTCGTATGCTATTATTTCCGTATGAAAGAATTCACGTCCTGCAAGGGTGCGATGCAAAGCTGTCTGGATACAAAGACTTTTGCCATTGCGCACCTGTATAAAGAAGAAAAACCGATGGAAATGCACATTCACGACTGCTACGAGATCTACTATTCGATTTCGGGCGGCAAGCAGTTCCTCATCGACAATAGGTTTTATCCGATAGAGCCGGGTGACATTTTCCTGATAAACCAGTACGAGCCTCACTACCTGACACAGATTGAGGCCTGTGTTCACGAGCGCATCGTCATCTCTGTTCACCCCGACTATGTAAAGACTCTTTCAAGAGGTGAAACAGACCTTGATGACTGCTTTACAAAGCGCGGGCCCGGTTTTTCCCACAGGCTTTCTCTTTCAAAGGATAAACAACGGGAATTTCTTTATCTGATAAACAAAATCACATCCACTGAGGATTATGCGCACGAAATCATGGAAGCCGCGGCATTTTCTGAACTTTTGGTGCTTTTAAACAAGCTGTCAAAAGGGCATACTCCCGTAAAGGTTGAGGAAGGCTCCACTTTGACTGCCTACAATCCCGAGGTAAATGAAATCATTTCGTACATTAATCGAAACATTTCATCCCCGATCAAGATAAAGGACCTAGCTGACACCTTCCACTTAAGCGAATCCTACATCTGCCGCATCTTTAAAAATGCGACAGGCACCACGGTCAACAAATACATTACGGCGCGTCGCATAAGCATTGCAAAGTCATACTTAGGGAACGGCATGAACGTTTCAGAAGCCTACGAACAGACGGGCTTTTCCGATTATTCGAGTTTCTTTAAGGCCTTTACAAAGGCAGTCGGAATATCGCCGAAAAAGTATGCGCAATGCACGAACAAATAACAGGAGTTTTATGAGAGAAATAGAATTTAAAATGGAACGTCCCGGACTTTTAAACGAAGGCGACACGGTTACCGTAACCGAAGGGCTTCTTCCCAGTAACTACTACTACACCATCGACCCTTCCCTTGCGATGTCACCGAACATCCCCTTTACCGAAAGACTCAAATCAAAGTCCGGAAAAGTACTTAAAATAGAAGAAACCAAACGCGGCTTTTACGTAAAAGTTGCGTTTGACGAATAAAAAAAGGTATGCGATAAGCATCCTTTTTTTAGTGCATTTACCCGGATTTTGCACAAAATAAATCCCGGATTTTAAACTTCCGCAATAATTTCGACTTCACACAACACATTCTTCGGTAAAGTCTTTACTGCAACGCAGCTTCTTGCAGGCTTGGATGTGAAGAATTTGCCGTAAACCTCGTTGAAGGCAGCAAAGTCGTTCATGTCAGCAAGGAAGCAGGTGGTTTTTACAACCTTTGAATAGTCAAGTGAAGCTGCTTTTAAAAGCTCTCCGATGTTTTTGCATACCAGCTCGGTCTGAGCTTTAATATCTCCCTGAAGGACGCTTCCGTCGGCAGGATTAATGGCAATCTGCCCCGAAGCAAAGAAAAATCCGTTTGAAATGTAGCCCTGTGAATAGGGGCCAATGGCTCCGGGAGCGTTAGGTGTTGAAATAACTTTCATGATGGTCTCCTTTTTCTTTATACCTTTTCCCAGGTTGTTCCTTCTCTGGTGTCTTTGATGACGATGCCCTTGCTCTGGAGCTCGTCTCTTATTGCGTCTGCAGTAGCGAAGTCTTTATTCTTCTTGGCTTCTTTTCTTTCCGCAAGTTTCTGCTCTACATACTTTGAAAGCTCATCGTCAACCGCCGTTTCGGTAACTGCTTCCTTTGTAAGATCTAAAGCTAAAACTTCGTCAAAACTGTCTATAAGTTTAAGCTTGGTGGCCGGCGTAATGTCTGCCTTAAGTACATCGTAAAGTACGGTGATGGCACCGGAAGTGTTTAAGTCGTTTCCGAGTGCATCGGTAAATTTTTCTTTGTACGATGCAAATGCCGCATCGTCGACTGCTCCCTTGTCCGGTTCAACCTTTAAGCGTGAAATCTGCCTCTTAAGCTTGTCGTACTGCGCCTTTACCTGGTCCATTACCTCGTAAGAGAATTCAAGCGGTTTGCGGTAGTGGCTCTGCAGGCAGAAAAGTCTGTAGACTAAAGGATCGTAACCTTTTTCAATCAGTAAATCGACGCACAGGAACTCGCCCGAAGATTTGCTCATCTTCTTTCCGCCCTTTTCGTTTAAATGGTGAACATGGAACCAGTAGTTGCACCACTTGTGTCCGAGGAACGCTTCGCTCTGTGCGATTTCGTTTGTATGGTGAGGGAAGATATTGTCAATTCCTCCGCAGTGAATGTCAAGGTAATCGCCTAAGTGTTTGCGGCTGATGCAGGAACACTCAATGTGCCAGCCGGGATATCCGACTCCCCAGGGGCTGTCCCACTTTAAAGCCTGATCTTCAAACTTTGACTTTGTAAACCAAAGCACGAAGTCGTTTTTGTTTCTCTTATTGGTATCTTCCGAAACGTCGTCTCTTACTGCAACCTGAAGATCGTTCTCATCCTGATTTGAAAGCACATAGTACTTTTCAAGCTTGGATGTGTCAAAATAAATGTTTCCGCCTGCTTCATAAGCATAGCCCTTTTCAAGAAGCCCTGAAATCATCTCGATAAATTCGGGAATGCAGTGCGTGGCAGGCTCAATTACATCGGGAATACGAATATTTAATCTGTTTAAATCCTTAAAGAAAGCCTCCGTATAGAACTTTGCGATTTCCATGACGGACTTGTGCTCTCTCTTTGCTCCCTCGAGCATCTTGTCGTTACCGGCATCGGAATCACCCGTCAGATGGCCTACATCGGTAATGTTCATGACGCGTTTTACGTCATATCCCATGTAGCGAAGGGTTCTGTCCAGAATATCTTCCATAATATAACATCGAAGGTTTCCTATGTGTGCGAAGTGATAGACAGTAGGTCCGCACGTATAAAGAGAAACCTTGCCTTCGGTTATAGGCTTAAATTCCTCTACCTTCTTTGTCAGGGTATTATAGAATCTCATTTGGCTCATATTCAGCCCTCCTTTATTAACCCGTTAATGATACCATTCCCGGAAGTGAAGTTCAACGTTTTGTTCACAACTTGGACACAATCAAATCACAAAGCTATCAACACTTATATCTAATATTACAATGTTAATTTAAGAACATTCTTAAAACCAGTTCAGGAGGAAAGGAAAAGTGATTGAAGTAAAAAATCTTGTAAAAAAATACGGCGATAACTTAGCTGTTTCAGACCTGTCTTTCACGATTGAAGACGGCGAGATTTATGGCTTCTTGGGACCCAACGGTGCCGGCAAATCCACTACCATGAATATCATGACGGGCTGCCTTGCCGCCACATCCGGTGAAGTCAAAATCGGCGGTCATGACATCTTTGATGAGCCTAAGGCCGCAAAAAAACTTATCGGCTATCTGCCTGAGATGCCGCCTTTGTACGTGGACCAGACTCCGAGGGAATATCTGGCCTTCGTAGCCGAAGCCAAGGGAATTTCAAAGGGCGACAGAGGCGATGCAATCGACACCGTTATTGAGGAAACTCACATAGCGGAGGTTGCGGACAAGCTGATAAAGCATCTTTCAAAAGGTTACCGTCAGAGAGTCGGTATTGCACAGGCTCTGCTCGGAAACCCGAGTGTGATTATTTTGGACGAGCCTACCGTAGGTCTTGACCCTATGCAGATCATCGAAATCAGAGATTTGATAAAGGAGCTTGGCAAAAAGCACACCGTTATCTTAAGCTCTCATATCTTACCCGAGGTTCAGGCAATCTGTTCAAAGATACTTATTATCAATAAGGGGAAACTCGTAGCCTTCGATACACCCGAGAACTTAAGCAAGCTTAGCGGATTAAACAGCATCGAGCTTAAGGCCGAAGGCACAAAGGACGAATGCGACCGAATCTTAAAGAATATTTCCGGCATCACCAATGTCGATTACAAAGCAGAGGATGAAAAGACGGTTGAGGCCGTGCTTACCTGCGCGGATGATGACCTTGAAGCCAAGTGTAAGGAAATCTTCTTTGCCTTTGCAAACGAAAAGAAGGCCGTACTTAACTTAAATCCCATTAAATCAAGTCTTGAGGATATCTTCATAGAGCTTACCGAGGATAAGCCCGCGGAAGAAAAGTCTGCGGAAGAAAGCCAGGAAAAAGAAAGTGTAAAGGAAGACATTCCTCAGGAAAACGAATCAAATAAGGAGGCAAACGATGAAGGCAGTATGGAAGCATGAACTTAAGATGTACTATTCAAGCATCACGGCTTACGTATTCGGAGCCTTTCTGTTGATGTTTACGGGTCTCGGAGCGCTTTATTACAATATCCAGTCCTCCGTGGCAAACTTTGAATATGTACTTTCCTTTATATCTATTATTTTTGTAATTATCATTCCTATTTTAACCATGAAGGTTATTTCGGAAGAAAGAAAACAAAAGACCGACCAGTTACTCTATTCTCTTCCCATCACCACGACCGATGTCGTACTCGGAAAGTTTTTTGCCCTTGCCTGCGTATATGCACTTCCCCTTGTGGTAATGTGCTTCTACCCGCTTCTTTTTTCACGTTTCGGTGATGTTTACCTTCCGACCTCGTATGGCTCAATCATTGCGTTTTTCTTTATGGGCCTTGCGCTTATCACAATCGGAATGTTCATTTCATCGCTTACCGAGTCCCAGGGACTTGCAGCCGGCATCTGCGTAGCCGTAATGCTCTTTAACTATTACAGCTCTTCTCTTGCCGATTACGTATCATCAACCTCACTGGGTTCCTTAATCGGAATAATTATTCTGATTCTTTTACTGGGTCTTTTAATCAGATATCTGACGAAGTCAAGTATCCTCGGATATTCGACGGCAGGCATCCTTTTACTTGCTTCAGTCGTTCTTTATCTGGTTGATTCGGAAAAGCTTGAAGGACTTCTTCCTTCACTCTTCGAAAAAATATCTCTTTTCGACCGTTTCACGGTATTCGTAAACGGCGTATTTGATATGACGGCAATTGTTTATTACATAAGCGTCTGTGCTTTCTTTTTATTCCTATGCGTACAGAGCCTTGAGAAAAGGAGGTACAACTAATGAGCAAGCTTTCGGATTCTTTAAAGAAAAGCAGGGAAGCAGTCAATACAAAGACGGCAAAGGTCGGCGGCTACAGCGTTATCATGAGCGTTATCTTCCTTGCCATACTTATTGCTTTTAACCTGCTCGTATCGGCGCTTCCGAGCACCCTTACACAGTACGATATTTCGGCGGCAAGACTTTATTCACTCACTTCTTCGACAAAGTCGGTCGTTCAGAACCTTGACAAGGACGTAACCATTTATTGGGTTTGCCAGTCAGGTGAAGAAAACAGTGTTGTTGAAAGACTCCTTGATTGTTATGAAGCCCTTTCCGATCACGTAACGGTCGTAAAGAAAAACCCCGATATCTATCCCACCTTTGCGGCACAGTACACTGACGAAGAGGTTTACAATAACTCCCTCATCGTTGAGTGCGGCGACAAGTCAAGATATATCAGCTATTCGGAAATTTACGAGTATGACACCACGGATTACTATACAACCGGTTCGGTATCCGCTTCCTTCGACGGTGAAGGCGAGATTACAACCGCAATCGATTATGTAGTTTCCGATGACCTTCCCGTTCTTTATATACTCACGGGTCACGGTGAAACGGAAATCGGAAGTCAGGTTTCCTCTGCAATTACCCGCGCAAACTACGAAGTTACCGAGGATTTCTCACTTCTGAACGTTGACGAGATTCCCGAGGATGCGGCTGCAGTCATCATGAATGCTCCCACAAGCGACATTTCGGATGAAGAAGCAACCATGCTTTCGGAATACGTTGCAAACGGCGGTAAACTCCTCGTATTCTCCGGTACCAAGGAAGAAGGGGACTTTACTAACCTTTATTCACTCCTTGAAAACTACGGTGTTACGGTTTCAAACGGTGTGGTAGTCGAGTCCGACAGAAACTACTATGCATTCCAGGCGCCTTACATCCTGCTTCCCACCATTGAATCTTCAGACATCACTGATGCCTTAAGTGAAAACAACAGTTTCGTACTTGTCGGCATAGCAGAAGGACTGTCTATAGGTTCAAACAACAACGGTGCAACGGTAACAAGCCTTCTTTCTACCTCTGATACCGCATTTTCAAAGGCCGAAGGCTATTCGCTTACCAGCTACGATTACGACGAAACGACTGATACATACGGACCCTTCTCTCTTGCAGTTGCAATTGAAGACGGCGACGGAAAGATGGTCTATATAAGCTCCGATTTCTTTACGGACGATACCTACGTATCCTACTCATCGGGTGCCAATACGGACCTTACGCTTAACGCACTTTCATGGATGATTGGTGAAACGGATTCCATCTCCATCAGATCCAAGTCACTTGATTACAACTACTTGACCATCAGTGATTCCGATGCCCTCAAGATTAAGGTCTGCTTAATCGGCGTCATCCCGCTTATCTATCTCCTCTACGGTATAGATGAAGTTGTAAGAAGGAGGAAGAAAGCATGAAACGTACAAGGACAATGATTGTCGCAGTCATCGTACTGGTTGCACTGATTGTCGGCATATTTGTGGTAAACAAAGTAGAAAAACATGTGGATTCCTTAAACTCAATTGATGAGGTAATCATCGCCCTTGACGGCGACGATGTCTCGAAGTTTGAATGGACGATTGACGGTGAAACACTCGGATTTGAAAAATCCGATGATACCTGGGTTGACCCCGACGATGCAAACTTCCCGGTAGATACCGAACTTATCACTGAATTCCTCGACGAATTCAGTGAGGTTCACGCAAGCTTCATCATCGATGACGTAGAGGACTACAGCCAGTACGGTCTGGAAGATCCCGACGCATCGGTTACCTTCACTCTTTCCGAAGGTTCCCTTACGGTTGACCTCGGCTCCTATTCGGTAATGGATGAAAAAAGATATGTCTCAATCGGTGACGGAAAAGTTTACCTAATCGATACGGATTTACTTGAGGACGTGTCCGTCGAAAGAGACGACTTCATGCTGCACGACACGCTCACAGATATGACTCAGGTCACCGAATTTAAGGTTACAGGCGAATTGAATACCGACCTTGTCTATGACGAAGAAGGTGTTTACACCTACACCGATATTTACAACTATTACATGGTTGAAAACGGAAACTATCTCCCCGTAGCCGACGATTCGGCAGAGGAATATATGGGAAACCTTACGGACCTTACCTTTAAGACCTATGCGACCTATACCGCATCCTCGGAAGATTTATCCGCCTACGGACTTGACTCTCCCGCTCTCACCATTACGGTAGACGGATATGTAACGGATGAAGAAACCGAAGAAAATACGGATGTTTCGGAAACCGTTTATATAGGCTACGTAATCGATACGGAGACTGAGGTTGAAGAAGGAGAAGATCCCGCAAAGCTCGTTTACTTGAGAGTCGGCGATTCCGAAATCATCTACAACGTTTCTCAGACCGTTTATGATACTCTCATCAAGGGTACCTACAACGATATACGTCCTTCGGACCTTGTTTACATCGACGAGGAAACCGTGACGCAGGTAACCGCAGCCTTGGAAGATACCACTTATCAGATTGATTACGTGGTTCCCGAAGAAGAAAAGGACGAAGAAGAAACCGCAAGAGAATATACCTTAAATGATTACTCGGTAAGCATTAACGGAATCATCTCGGCACTTAACTCCTGCGATGTTCAGGACTTCGAACCCGAAAATGAAAAAGGAACTCTCGAGTTCAGTATTTCCGTAAAGCTTGACAGAGAGAAATACGATTCCGTTGAAGTAAGCTTCTACCGCTACGACGGAGACTACTGTCTCGCAACGGTTAACGACAAAGAAATCGGTCTTGTAAACAGAAGTGAAATGACCGCTGTACGCGAAGCCTTCATGAGTGTTGTTCTTAACCTCGGAAAGGATACCGAAGAAGCCGAAACGGTTACGGAATAAGTTTTAGGGGATTGCGGAGCAATTTCCTATATAGCACCCACGCGGAGCAATTTCCTATATATCCAAAAAGCCTGTCGGAATTAATCCGACAGGCTTTTTAATTACTGATCATATGTATCTATGCATTCGCAAGCTCATCCGCAAGCCAATCCTTTATCTCGGGCTTGGACTTACCCAGCACAAAAGCTATCTCGCTTATGAAGTTGTCCTCCATGACCTTGTAATACTTTTCATCCGTTGCGGTAGGCTTCTTGCCTTCCTCAAGACGTTTAACCTTACGAACATGGATGTTCTTTATAAGACCGGCGAGTTCATACAGATTGCAGCCCTTAATGATATCCTTGTAAACAAGCTCTCTGTGTTTCTCGTCTTCTATAACGGTTTCACTGATTGAAGGAAATTCCTGTACAAGCTTGTTGATGTCGTCTTCGGTATTGACAGGTCTCATTGCCAGGTCATTGTCCACAGGCACATAAACCTTACTGCCTGCCGTCTTAAGTGAAGAAAGAAAATAATACTGCTTATTCTTGTCCGCACCCGAAATCGCAATCGGACCGATACTCTTAATCTGGCATATACCGCCTGACACATGAACTACATACTCATCAACCTTATACATGTTTCCTCCTTCTTAAAAATTTCCCGTCTACCTAACTAGTATATCAAAAAAAGTCATTTTTTGTAAGATTAAAATTTCAGGCCGGCAATGCCTGCAAGGCCGCAAATACCTATGCCATTCAAAGCATTCCGTTGTCCCTTAACTCTTTAATGTACCTTTCAAGCGCATCCTCCCACTTGGGAAGTCTTTCAAATCCTGCCTTTGTGAGTTTTTCTTTTGACATGCGGCTGTTTAAAGGTCTTACCGCCTTTGATACTCCGTATTCCGCAGTGGTAACAGGCTTAACCGTAACAGTATCTATGCCTGCTGCCTTAAAGATCTGAACGGCAAAATCATACCAGGAGATAAAGCCCTCATTCGTCGCATGGTAAATTCCGTATTTGTCGGTCTGAACCATATCAACAAGCAATCGTGCAAGATCGTAAGTATAGGTAGGTGAACCGAACTGATCGTTTACAACCGTTAAGGTGTCGTGAGTCTTTGAAAGATTCAACATCGTCTTTACAAAGTTCTTTCCGTTTACACCGAATACCCAGGCTATACGCACGATGAAATATTTATCCAAAGTATTTATTACCGCATTTTCCCCGTCTCTCTTCGTAAGACCGTAAACGCTTACCGGGTCCGTCGGATCGTCGGGTTCAAAGGGACGTTCTCCCTGTCCGTTAAACACATAATCCGTGGAAATCTGTATCATCTTGATATCAAGCTTCTTACAGGTACGTGCAATGTTTAAAGGTCCTTCGACATTCACACGTCTGCAAACCTCTGCATTGTCTTCCGCCGCATCTACTGCCGTATAAGCCGCACAGTGAATAACCGCATCGGGACATGCCTCCGTGATGACCTTGTCGACACTTTCTTTATCCGTGATATCCATCTCGTCAATGTCGACACCGACCGCTTCCATGTTTCTTTTTTCAAGCTCTCTTACCACATCATAGCCAAGCTGACCCTTGACTCCCGTTACCAAAACCTTCATATCGTCTCCTTAAAAAAGTCTTATTTCAAAAGTAAGTTCCCTGTCCTTGGATGAATCAAGCAAATATTCATCATGAACCGGTGCTCCCCAGGAATCGTCGCCTCCGACACCCATCTGCCCTTCCATGATACGTATCCAGGTGTAGTTTCTCTCCGGAAGTTCATCGAGGTGCTCCGCATTATCAAGCTCAAATGAACTGTAGGGAAGGAAGCCAAGTTCAAAGGTGCCCTTTATGGGAGCAAATAACAGTCCATGTCCCTCGGCATTTGTAAACTTTGCATACCTTACACCTGTACGGTTGCCCACTTCCTGAGGAACAAGGTAAGGCGTGAGGTTGTCGCCTACGGTTTCATTGAACACATCCGTATAAACGCCGTTATCCCTGTCGCGGTAATTTTCGCCCGGGCCCTTTCCGAAATACTCTACCGTGTCATATTCCTTTGAGACTTTCATCTCAAAGCCGTACAAAGGCAGGGTCGGCAAGCCTTCCTTACCGAAGTATTTAATCGTGACTTCCATTCTTCCTTCGGGATATGCCTTGTAAAGGATTTCCGAATGAAGTGACTCGTCGTCAGGATGCCTGTAATCGTACCTTGCAAGGATGTACTCACCCATATCCTTGTATTCAGTGAGCTTACCTATCTGGTAGCGACTGAACACATGCCAGATGCAGGCCTTCTTGTCAAGTCCGAAGCCCTTGTCGTTGTCCGTATATGCCCTGAAGAAAGTAGGCATAGGAGGAAGCGTAACTATTTCCTTGCCCTTTGACTTAAGAGAAACAAGACCCGTTCTGCTTCTTCCACCGTTCTTTTCAAACATGAAGGCACACTCTTCCGAAACGGCTCCGAAATTGGAAATTCCGTCGGCAACGTGCTTGAATTCCGCCTTTTCTGTGTCGACAAGGAAAGGATTTGCATCGGAAAGCCTTACGGACTCTCCGAAAGCAACCATATAACCGGCCTTTGCCCACTTTGTATCGTACTTTTCAAGCATTTCAACCCTGAATACATAGTCGGCACCGTCACTTAACTCAGATGAAAACTCCGTATTAAGTGCGATCTTCTCGCCAGGATTTACATTTACATCCGCAAATTCCTTTTTGTAAATTTCCTTGCCGTTTTCGAGTACTTTATAAAGAAAACTGTATCTTGATAAATCAATGAAAAGATTCCTGTTTTCGATTGTTATTTCTTTATCCGAGGCAGTAAGCTTAACATTTGCATAAAGCTCCTTTGCCTCCGCCATCTTGGGAGATTCGGTTCTGTCCGCAAACATGAGACCGTTTGTCGAAAAGCAATACTGTGTCGGTCTGTCTCCGAAGTCGCCACCGTACCCTAAACGCTTCTTTCCGTTATGCTCCTGCCAAACCGCCTGGTCGATAAAGTCCCAGATAAAGCCGCCCTGATACATATCGTACTTGTCTTCAAGGTCGGTATAAAGCTTCATGCCGCCAAGAGAGTTACCCATTGCGTGCATGTATTCGCAGCTGATATAAGGCTTGTCGGGATTGCCGGATAGATATGCATCAATCTCGGCAGGCTTTGCATACATGCGAGAATGAACATCGGTGGATGCGGCCGACGGCGGATAATTTACGCAGCCCTCATAATGTACAAGTCTCGTGTCGTCCTTCTCATGCAAAAAGTCATGCATGGCGATGAAATTGTCCCCGCCGAAGGACTCGTTCCCCAAAGACCAAAGTAAAACCGCAGGATGGTTCTTGTCACGCATAAACATGGAATTTGCCCTGTCTATAACGCAGTCCGTCCATTCGGGCTTTGACCACGGAATGACATGTTTTTCACGGTCGGGATACTCTATTCCCCAGGTTCCGTGCGTTTCCATGTTGGTCTCGTCTATCATATATATGCCGTACTCGTCGCAGAGTCTGTACCAGTAGGACTGATTGGGATAATGGCAGGTACGGACGGCATTAATGTTGTTTCTCTTAAAGGTAAGGATGTCTTCAAGCATCTCTTCCTTGGAAGTGTGCCTTCCGTTTACCGCGGAGAAGTCATGCCTGTTCACTCCCTTGAAGATAATTCTGCGTCCGTTTATAAGCATGAGCCCATCCTTCATCTCGAAGGTTCTGAAGCCCGCATTCGTAACGGCGATTTCGATTATCTGACCCTTTTCGTCTTTAAGAACCAGCTTTACCGTATAAAGGTTCGGCTCCTCGGCGCTCCAAGGCTTAATATTCAATCCCTCGATATGAAGCTTTGCATTCTCACCCGCAATTTCAGCCGAAGCCTCAAATACCTTCCGACCGGTTTCTTTTTCATCAAGTTCCACCTGTACTGTTGCGGGATTTCCGTACAGAGAAGCACTTACGTCAAGTATACCCTTATCATAGGAAGCGTTGAGAAGAGCCTTTACAAACACATCCTTCACATGAGCCTTCGGAATCGCATAGAGATACACGTCCCTGAAGATACCGAAAAATCTGAACATATCCTGGTCTTCAAGCCAGGAAGCACTGCTCCTCTTATAGCATTCAACGGCGATTCTGTTTCGTCCACCATGCACAAAATCCGTGATTTCGAACTCGGTGGGTGTGAAGGAATCTTCACCATACCCCACGTATTTACCGTTTATAAAAAGTCTGAAAGCCGTCTCGACACCCTGAAAAGAAATAAACAAAGGCTTTCCCTCAAGGTTTCTCGATACCCTGAAATCAGTCGCGTAGCTTCCGACCGGAGCGTCGTCTTTAGAAATCTGCGGAGGGAAGAGCTGTTCCTTACCGTCCCACGGATATTCGATATTCGTATAATGAATCGTATCGTATCCCTGAAGCTCGATATGCCCGGGCACCTTAATGTCGTCAAAATCCCTGAGGTCATACCTTTCTTCATAGAAGTTTTCCGGTCTTTCATCAAGGTTTTTTGAGTATTTAAACTTCCAAACACCGTTTAAACTCTGTCTTAACGGCATATCCTCACCCAAATCGGTTTCTTTTTCATGCTCGTAGAAGAAATGGTCCGAATGAGCCGGCACTCTGTTTTCTCCGAAATTTTGAGGGTTTTCAAGATAATCTTTCAGTTCGCTCCCTGTCATGTTCATACCTTCCTGTTTGTAGTGTAAGTTCTTTTTCTATTCTGTCGTACGTCCGCTTAATCCCCTTGTCGCGCTCCTTGAGAAGCCTTAAAAATTCGGTCGGCGTACAGGAAAATTCCCTTTTAAATGCCCTGTTAAAATAGCTTACGTTGTTAAATCCGGACTCAAGTGCAAGCCCCGAAATCGTATCCACCGATTCGGAATCCTTATAAAGCGTCCGCGCTGCTCTGAATATACGAAATCTTATCAGATAATCAATGGGAGACATGTTAAGAATTCTTTTAAAACATCTTAAGCACTCATTTTGCCCGACGTGAATCTTTTCGGCGATATCATTTAGGGTAATGGGTTCCTTATAGTTCTCACGTATAAAGGAAAGAGCCGTTTTGACCCTGAGTTCGTCACGTGATATAAGGCTCACGGCATCAAAATCCGCGTCCGAATCCTTGACATAATCGATAAAGAACGCCCAAAGCAGGCACAGATTTGCCTTGATGAGAAGCTCGTAACCGGGCTTCTTTGCCTCGTTTATGCGGATAATATCCTTAATCTTATCAATTGCCGTTTCGCCCAACAGATTATTGTTGTGTAATGCCAGACACTCAAGTGTCTTGTCAAAGATGGTCTTGTCGTAGTATTTCCGGGAAAGATATTCGTTTCTTTCTCCGACTACCGTTTCCGGTCCGAATTCGATGCTCACATAGACGGTTTCTTCTTCCTCGGTCGATGTAAGCCTGTAGAAAGAATCTTCAAAAAGCAGCACTGCCTCTCCGGGATATACCTTGATGACCCTATTTCGAACCGATACCCTTATCGCCCCGCTTACCGCATATATGATCTCTATCGCTCCGGTTTTGGTCTGCCACGTTCCGAAAGGTCCGTCCTCTTTTGAGCGTACCTTTCTTAAAATTCTGACAGGATACCCCGCGGTTTCAAATTTGTTTAAGGTTACTTCCGCCATGCCTATCCTTCAAAGTACTTTTCGACCAGTCTTACCATATCCTTGTAATCCTTCGTGCCCATTGTCTCGACACTTGAATGCATCGAAAGTTCGGCAAGGCCGATATCCGCCGTCCTTACGGAAACATGAGACGTTGAAATATTGCCGAGTGTGGATCCGCCCGCCACATCCGAATTGTTCGAATAATTCTGCAAGAAGATCCCTGCGTCCTTCGCAAGTTTCCTGATATAGGCCGCACTGTATGCATCGGTCGTATACTTCTGATTTCCGCTGAATTTAAGCACAACGCCCTTGTTGATAAAGGGTCTCGACGTAGGGTCCGCCTTTGATGCCATTGCCGGATGAACCGCATGCGCATTGTCTGCGGAAATGTTGAAGCTTTCGCTTATAAGGCGAATGTATTCCGATCTGGATAAAGAAAACGACTCGCATATCCTTACAAGCACATCTTCAAGGAAACTTGATCCCGCGCCCTGCTTTGTCTGACTTCCGACTTCTTCGTTGTCAAATACCGCAAGTACTTTCACATACCTTGAAGCCTTTGACTTTATAAGCCCTTTTAGCCCGGCAAACACGCAGGCCTGGTCGTCAAGTCTGGGACTTAAAAGAAGCTCTTCGTTTCTCCCCACAAAGGTTCCTTTTTCACGTGCATAAAGAAACAAATCCGTCCCCAGTATGTTACCTACCGGCACTCCCGCTTCCTGCGCTATTAAATCGTTAAATTTACCTACCGAAGAAAAATCTCCGAACATGGGAAGCATATCATTCTGTGCGGAATATTTCTTTCCCGAATTAATCTCTGAATCCATATGAGGAGCCACATTCGGAATGACACATAAGTCTCTGTCAATATTAATAAGCTTTTCCAAAAGCCTGTCCTCATCAAGAAAAACAACACGACCTGCTATCGATAAGGGTCTGTCAAGCCAGGAAGAAAGAATCATTCCGCCGTACTTTTCGACATTAAGTCTTACGAGATTACCTTCAAATACCATCTCGGCATTCTCTTTAATGCGAAAGCAGGGTGAATCGGAATGTGCGCTGAACACATGAAAGCCTTCGATTGCATTTTCCTTCGGAATCGAAAAAGCAATAAGGCTTGAAGAGTTCCTGATCGTGTAATACAGCCTGCCCGGTTTAAGATCCCAGCTGCCTGCTTCCGAAAGTTCCAAATACCCTTCTTTTTCCAATTCGCGCTTAACCGTATTTACACAATGAAAGGCCGTGGGGCTTTCATTTACATGATTCATAAGTTCAAGTAATTCTTCCATGCGGATGTCACCTCCATTTGAATCTAATTTTAACACCTAAGAGTATAAAAGTAACTATTGAAAAAGACACTCTTGGCTCTCCGCCCTCTCCGTCCTCGCTTCGCTCGGCCACCTCTCCCAAAGGGAGAGGCAAGTCACCCTAGCTCCCTGACACTCTTGGCTCTCCCTCCTTGGCTCTCCCTCCTTGGCTCTCCCTATGGGAGAGCTGTCACCGCAGGTGACTGAGAGGGCTAGAGCTGTCGCCGAAGGCGACTGA
>CAVJJQ010000022.1:0-28109 GCA_963649755.1 bacterium
CGTCAAAGCAAAAATCGTGTTCGGGTACGGCCTCCACGATTTTTAGGTCTCACCTACACAGCGCTCAAATGAAAACTCCTGTGCTCTTTGCGCGCTTGCTTAGGTTACGTGCTCCTTTTAGTTTGCATTTTCTATTCAATTATAAAGGCTAACATTTTCTAAAGCAAGGACTAAAGTACCGACATTGTTAAGTTGTACGGCAAAAGAGGTCAGGACATGCCCAACCTCTCATTAATATTTTCTTTAGCTATCCAAGGTCCGGCTCGTCCTTAAGGCTTATCGTTTCGCGTGCTTTCCCTTCGGTTTCAAAAATGATAATTTCATTTCTTCCCATTCTTAATAACGGAGCCGGAATGTAGAGTCTCTTCTGCGGGCCTATCTCCCAGAATCTTCCGAGATTGAAGCCGTTTATAAATGCACAACCCTTTCCGAAACCATCGAAGTCAAGGAAGGTATCGCAGGATTCGTCTGCTTCAAATGCAAACCTGTAAAAAGAAGGGGTTTTTTCTTTATACTCTTTTGAGAAATCCACTTTGTCGATATTGTCAAGCGGAAGGGTGAAGATTTCCCAATCGTTGTGCATGTGTCCGTTAATCACCACGCACTGGTCTATGCCCTTTCGCTGATGCTCCATCATGGGTCCGAAATTAACACGACCCATATTCTCAACGAGAATGTCCAGACGCTTATCAAGGGTATCCTCAACCGAAAGATTCTTAGTTTCAAGAAGCTCCCTATCGTAAAGCGTAGCTACCGGTTTTTCGTCTATGAAAATATTTGCCCTGTCATTTGCTTCCCACAAGCGGATTGAATTCACATTAGGTTCGGTGTAAAGGTTTGAACGGTAAAGTATGTAACCATAGCTTTGATCTAAGCGTTCCATGGAAACCGGGAATTTGCTCTCCACCGGTGTCGAAATACCGTCAAGTACCGAAAACAGGCTGACTTTCGCTTCGCATTTAATCTTGCCGTAAGCCTTGCGATTTATCTCCGGAGGCAGTTGAACCTCCGGAATCGGTGCGTGTTTCTTTATGATTTCCTTGTAATAATTGTATTTCTTTGTAAGTCTTCCGTCTTCCGTAAGGAGGGCATCGTAATCGTAGCTCGTGACATCCGGAGTAAGCTCGTCGTAGTAATTTGAGCCGTTCATAAAGCCGAAGTTCGTGCCGCCTTCAAACATGTAAATATTGACGCTGCCCAACGAAAGCATATCGTCAAGGTCCTTGCAGCTTTCTTCAAGGTTACCTCTCATATGACCGCCGTTTCCCCAGTGGTCAAACCATCCGACCCAGAACTCGGCGCACATAAGCGGTCCTCCGTTTGTATGCTTGCCAAGTACCGCAAACTTTTCCTTTGTCTTTGAACCGAAATTTCCCGTGGGAAGGGCATCCTCGACACTTCCGCCGAGAAGGTTTTCATCATTTGGATTGTCGCTTGTGATAAGAGGAACCGTAACTCCGTTCTTTCTAAGCAGGTCGTGCTGAAACTTCATATAGTCCTTATCGTTTGCATAATAGCCGTACTCATTCTCAATCTGCATGAGGATGATATTGCCGCCGTTTGTGATCTGATAGGGGGTTAGCTTCGGCATCAGTACTTTATAATAATTGTCAAAGGAATCCGTAAAGGGCTTATAGGAAACTCTGAGTCTCATGCCGTCTTCTTTTAACAGCCACCCGGGAAGTCCGCCGAATTCCCATTCGGCGCATATGTAGGGTGAAGGTCTTATAATAATGTAAAGGCCCAGTCTCGTCGCAGTCTTTATAAACTCTTCTATATTAAGAATGCCTTCAAAATTAAAGACGCCCTTCTTTGGCTCGTGCATGTTCCACGGAATATAGGTCTCAACGGTGTTTAGGCCCAGGGCCTTAAGCTTTAAGAGTCTGTCTTCCCAATACTCGGGGACGGTTCTGAAATAATGAAAGGCTCCGGAAATTATCTTGAAAGGTTTTCCGTTTAAATAAAAATCGTCTTTAATCTCAAAGGTATTCATAATAAACCTCAGTCTCTTTTGTAAAACAGGACGCCGTTTAAAGCCGGCGCCCTGCCCAAAATATCTTAGCAATTGTAAAAGTTTAAAGCTTTACGAATGAGCTTCTTTTTACTTGTAGAGCTCGTCCATCTGTCTCTGAAGCTCTGCCGTAACATCCTCGATGCCTGCCTGCTTGAGGGCTGCCTGCATCTCAGCAACGATTTCTTCAGCAGTTCCTGTGTACTTGCCGTATGCAATCTGCTTCATGTAGTTGCCGTATACTTCGTTGCAGTTATCAATCTTTGACTTGATGTTGTCTACATCAGGGATGAACTGTCCGTAAGGATAGTTGATCTTAACCGAGTCATACTTAGCATAGAGTTCTTCGATTGTATCCCAGTCTCTGTCTGCAGACTTGATCTCAAGGTCGTCATTACGTCCCCACCACCAAGATGTAGCGCCGCCGACATTGTCTGTGTCTGAATTGTAGCCTTCGGGTGTTTCCTTGTATCCGTCTGCATTAACTACATAGGATACGCCTTCAATACCGTAGTTGATGAGGTTGTAGCATTCCTGATCATTTCTCAAGAGGTCATAAACCATCAAAGCTCTCTCAGGATTCTTTGATGCTGCGGAAACTGCCATTGCACCGTGAGTAATGGAAAGCGCAACAACGTTGTCGGTCTCTTCGCCAAAGTAGAAGAATCCGCTTTCTGCATCGGGATCTGTCTGGTAAATCGTATTCGCATCGGTATGAGAAACAAGATCTGTCCAGGTCTGTGTATGATGCTGTTCAGCTGCTACAAGGCCTACACGATAGTCGTCTCTGTTGGTGGAAGTTGTGTTGTTCAAAACGTCTGTCTTCCAAACGCCCATCTCATCCCACTGCTTCATAAGCTTTGCAAAGTTAACCATCATATCTGTGTCTGTGTATGCAGGAGTGGTAACGGTGTAAAGGTCGTCCTTTGTGCCGCCCCAAAGACCTGCCGTGCAGATACCGTCAATCGGAACAAAGTTTGTATGAGATGCTACCCAACCGGATGCCATCTGAATGTTGTGAGTTCCGTCGGAATCCCATGAAATGTTGATACCGAGCTCGTCTGCATGTGAGCTTGTGTACTCAAAGTATGTGGTCATGTCTTCCCAACTGTGAACGCCGTCAGCAAGTCCTGCTTCCTTTGCCCAGTCAAGTCTGTAGATATAACCGTGGTTGGTCCACTGTGCATAGTTGTCTTCAGGCATCAAATAAATGTCGCCGTCATACTTGCAAAGTTCCCAATCTTCTGCAGGAACGGATGCCCATGTCTGAGGAGCGTATGTCTTAAGCATATCCTCTGTAAGGATCAAGAAAGCGCCATTCTTTGCATTCGGCCAAGCATCAAGCCAGTCGGAAGCGGTACCGATCAAATCAACGGTTCCGTCCATAGCTGCGATTGTAAGGTTGTAGTTTGCAAGATAATCCGTCCAACCAATCCAGTAGAATTCAAGCTCTGCGTTTACTTTTTCCGTAAGGATTTCGTTAAGCTTGTCGTTCATATCCTGGAACTTCTCCATAGCCTCGCCTTCGGGCTTGGAACCTGTGAACATGTAGGTAATCGTTACATGTTCGGAGGTATCAATGTCGCTTGAAACCTCAGTGCTTGCCGAACCGGAGTCCGTGCCTGAGCCCGCATTTGAAGTCGAGCTTGTCTCTGTGGTGCTTCCGCCGCAAGCGGCTAAAGAAAGCGCGCAGCTTGCTGCAAGCAATACTGCAAGTAACTTCTTTTTCATATTTTTCCTCCTAAAAATATAGTTTATTGTTATCCGTGCGACCATTCACACGGTTATAACCAAATGTTTTTTATCCTTTTACTGCGCCTACGGTAATGCCGGAAATGAAGTACTTCTGTACGAAAGGATAAAGAAGCACTATCGGCCCGGTCGCAAGCATTGCGGTTGCCATCTTTACTGTGTTCGACGGAATGTCCGTTATGGTGACATACTGTCCTGCAACGGTGTTCTTCAAGGCTTCGGTGGTGTTAACCGTTTCGTAAAGCATGTACTGAAGGGGCTTTACATCCACTCTGGAGCTTAAAAAGAGCGATGACTGATACCATTCATTCCAATAGCCCAAAGCTAAGAACAAACCGATTGTTGCAAGTGCGGGCTTTAACATGGGAAGAATCAGGTCGGTGAATATCTTCATATCGCCGGCTCCGTCGATCTTTCCGGATTCCGTGATCTCATGAGGAATGCTCTTTACGAAGTTCTTCATAAGGATAATGAGCCAGGGTGACATAAGAAGCGGAAGTAAAATCGCCAGGTAGCTATCCTTAAGCTTGTAGTACTGGGTCATGACGATGTAGTACGGTGCAAGGCCTGCCGAGAAAAGACTCGTAAAGTAGATAAAGAACGAAATCACATTCCTGAAAGGGAAGTCCTTTCTCTGAAGGGCGTAACCCGTCATGGAAATAACCATGAGTCCTATAAAGGTTCCGATTGCCGTCATCAGAATGGTGAGGACGTAGGACTTGTAAATTGCTCCGCTCTTTAATACCATTTCGTACGCCTTGGTGGAGAATTCACCCGGAATGAGCTGTACGCCGTACCTGTTAAGATACGATTCTGATGTAAACGAGCTTCCCAAAATGATCAGGAACGGGAAGATGCAACATAAAGCATAAAAGGTGGTAACTATATAGCCTACTGTCCTGATGATGATATCCGAAGCACCAAGCTTTACCTTGGCTGAACTTGACTGAAGGTCTAAATTGTTTCTTTTTGCCATTTTGGTGCTCCTTTCTAAAACAGTGAATAATCGGGTTCAATCTTCTTAACGATGAAGTTGACTACCATTACGATTGCAAATCCTATTACGGACTGATACAGGCCGACCGCCGATGCGGTTGAGAAGTTAAAGTCGCTGAGTGTCGCTCTGTATACGTAGGTCTCTATGATATCCGTCGTATCGTAAAGAAGTGGATTCGTACCGATTATGTTGTAGAAGAGACCGAAGTTTCCTTTTACAATTCCGCCGAGAGCAAACAATAACAGGATAACTATTGTCGGTCTCAAGCTCGGAAGGATGATGTATCTGATCTTTTGGAATGCGTTCGCTCCGTCAACCCTTGCCGCCTCTACTATCTCGCCGTCGATTCCCATGATTGCCGCAAAGTAAACGATGGAATTGTAACCGGTCTGTTGCCAGAGGTAGATGATGACGAGTATCACCGGCCAAACCGTTGCATCTGCGTAGGGCTGCCATCTTTCAAGTCCCATCTTTGAAAGAATGGTGTTTACGAAGCCGGTATCGTAATTGAGAAAATTAAATACCAGAACGCCTACCAGAACCTGAGAAATGAAGTAGGGAAGGAACATCATCGTCTGAGCGACTTTCTTGAAATACTTTGCACGCATCTCGTTTAGCAGTATTGCGATGAAGATTGCGAGCAGGTTTCCGAGAAGGATAAATGCCAGGTTGTAAAGAATTGTATTGCGTGTGAGCATCCAGAGCTTTCCTGATTCCGCAAGGAACTGGAAGTTGTCAAGTCCGATAAACTTACTGCCGAAGATGCCCTTCTGATAATTGTATTTAACAAAGGCTACATACACGCCCGGCATGGGGATGTAACTGAACATTATGAAGAACACGATTGCAGGCAGACACATAAGTGTCAGAGTCCTGTATTTCCATAACAGCTGAAAGAAATTCTTCTTACGTTTCGGTGTGGTAATTGCCTTTTGATTTGTCGTTTTTCCCATACGCTTTTCCCTCTTACTCTCAAACTTGTATGAATGTTTGCCTTTTGAAATCGCTTTCGCTTGATTATATTAGACATCATGGCGCAGGTTTTGTCAACAGAAATTTGAAACCGATATATTTTCTGTTGATATTGCACAAATCTGAGGGTCTGGTTTTTGGATGTTGTTAACAAATTGTTTGTTTTTTCTAAAAACTCCTTGCAAGTGATACTATTGTCGTGATACTCTCGAAACGTATCACTCAGTTCGATGCTACTACACGGTCGCAGGCGACTAATCGAAATATTCATAATATTTCGTTTCGCCACCAAATCCATTCTACAAAGAAGTGTTATTTGTTCTTTATCCATCAGTTTCACTCAAAACAGTGGCTGTGTGTGAGAGAATATCTTTGATGGGTTGGATATTCTCTTACTTTCCTAAGGGAGGTCTTCGTGTTGAAATTCGGACTTCGGTACAAAATTTTGCATATGGGATGACATTTAAGCAGTCATTAAGCGGCTGTTCTGTCCGATCCTCGTGTGCGTCAGCGCTTTGCACTTAAAGGTGCGGTGAATTGGGGGAAATCCCGAAAAAATTATCGGGATACGGTGTTTCTGCTATGTGGGGGCGGCTCCTTTTTCGAGGGAGCCGTACAATCCCCCTCTGTAAAAATGCTCTAATTTGTTCTAAAATTGTTTTGGAAAATCTTGTTGGGGTCTAAATCAGCAATATGTCAAAGAAGTTGTTTTCGGTTGTCATTTTTATTTGTCTTTTTCTTACCGCCTGCTCCAATGCAGAAGGGAGTTTTGAATCACAGGGATATACCGTAGATGAGGTAAATCTGAATATCGAAAACATACCCGACAGTTATAAAATTGTTGTAGTCAATGATTTGCATCTACAGATAAACAGCTCGGAGGTTTCCGAGGAAAATTCCGAGTTCATGGATAATAGGATTGCCGAATTTTCTTCAATCGGCACGACGACCTATGAAAAGTCAAAGAATCTTGCCGAAGCGATAAACGAATGTGATGCCGACCTCGTCATCTTTGCAGGAGACATGATTGACTTTTGTTCGAAGGCAAATACGGATGCCTTGAGCGAATGTTTTCAAAAGCTTGCAACGGACTATATATATCTTCGTTCCGACCATGACCTTGAACCTTACTGGATGGAAGTCTCCGACTATGCGGATTGCAATCTTAGGCAAAGTGAAATCTCGGATAATTCAAGAATCCTTGTTTACGACTTGGGAAGTGTAATTGTTCTTGGATTTAACATGAGCCAGAACAATATCGATTCGGAGTCCCTCGAAAAAGTTAAAGAAGCATTTTCGCTTAATAAACCCATTATTGTAGCAACACATGTGCCATTTGATTCTTCTGTAAACGACGATCTCAAGCTGTTTTCTGAGGAAGTCCGAGGCGGCAGACACCTCTATTGGGGAAGCGATGCCGAGAAGGTTCCGAATGCGGAAATGCAGGAATTTTTGAATCTCATCTATGCCGATAATTCTCCGGTTGTTTATGTCATCGGTGCTCATCTGCACGCAAAATGGGACGGCTTGATAAGCGAAAAAATAACAGAGCACATCTTTGCGCCCTGCTATATGGGAAATGTTGGGATTATAAATATAAATGATACAGCGTCCGAGTGACAGCTCTTATCCTACTCAGTTACAATCCACACTAATTTCAAATATGCTTCTTGAGTGAGTCTCTATGAGGCAGCCTGATTTACAACAAATCACGCATATTCGTGATTATTGTCTTGAAATACCGAAGGAATGCCGTTAACACTATGAATACCTCAAAACCACATATCACAGGAATAAATTTTGAAAGAGCTATACTTGCTTCCGGGATCATTGTCTTTCACTATTTTTGCCATTCATCCGCCGAGAAAAATTTTCTCTATAGCATTAATGATTTTAGAACCGGTCAAATCATTACAACATGTTTTTTTATGCTGTCCGGTGCAATGCTTTATTACAATCACCAAACGATTTCAAGTCTACCGAATTTTTATCTAAAACGATTTAAATCTATATATCCGTCATACTGGATAGCCTATCTGACAGACTATATTCTTAAAGCTATTATTCTCCGTACATTTTTCTGGACAGATGCAAAAAAATGGAAACTGATTCTATCCGTTATAGGTATTGACGGTTATCTTTTAGCCTACTTTGAAGACAAAAATTTCTATATACTCGGAGAATGGTTTTTGGGAGTTCTAATCTTTCTCTACCTAATCTACCCTCTTTTACTCAAACTTTTAAATAATTACTTTATCATCTCAACCTTTGTAATCTGCTCAGTCTATCTGATTGATGGTTTTATGGGCAGTCCCATATATCTTAATTTTTTCAAGTATATAGCTTTTTTCTACACCGGAATGTTAATTTTTAAGTTTAAAAAATACCTGTTTGACAGTAAACCCGCCATAATAGTTTCAATTCTGACAGTACTGCTTCTTTCAGCCTATACCAAACCCACAAAGTTCTATCTTTACTTTTTCTTTTCAGCCGCGTTGTTTATTGCGCTTCAAAAAATCGGAAGCATTGTCGAAAGCAATAAAATCGGACAAAGGGTTTCCGATTTTGTCGGTGGTATTTCTTACGAAATTTTTCTCATTCAGCACATCGTAATACTGCAATTTCTTTACAGAAACGATCCCGTCGATAAAGAAAAAGTGTTTTTGAATATTGTGGCTATAATCATAGTCTGCATAATTATCGCAAAAATTCTAAAGCTTGTATCCGGTAAAGCAGTATACTTTTGTGAGAAAAAACTTCTGCCACTCATTAAGAAAATTTAAAACATGCTTCTTGAAAATCGCTCGTAAAGATAGTATTATTTTCTAAAATGTTGATGAATCAACATTTTAGCTTTCCAAAATGTTGATGGAACAACATTTTGGAAGATTTGGAGTAGTGTTTATGTTAAAGCGAAAAATCAGTGCATCCATTAAAGAGTGGATTGAGACAAAGAACAAAAAATGTTTGGTCGTCCGAGGAGCAAGGCAAACCGGCAAAACATATACAATAGAACAGTTTGCAAAGGAAAATTACGAGGAATTTGTCGAAATAAATTTTAAGGAAATGCCCTCTGCAGCCGATATTTTTTCAGGTGACCTTACTGTCAACAATATGATTATGGCCATCAGATTTCGTTTCCCGGACAAAAAAGTAATCCCCGGAAAAACACTGATATTCTTAGATGAAATTCAAGAGTGTAGCGAGGCTATTACTTCGTTGAAGTTTTGGGCATTAGACAACCGATTTGATGTCATTGCATCCGGCTCGCTGCTCGGAATAGACTATAATCGTGCGTCCTCCTATCCTGTCGGATATGTTGATTATTTGCACATGTACGGAATCGACTTTGAGGAATTTCTGTGGGCTATGGGAATCTCCGAAGATATGACAGATTCTTTACGAGAATATGTGAGTGGCAAAACCGTTATACCCGCGGGCATCCATACTCGGATGATGACTTATTTCAGGCAATATGTTGCAGTTGGCGGGATGCCTGAAGCTGTACAAAAATTTGTTAATACAAAGGACTTTAACGAGGTTGATAAAATTCAAAGGAGCATTCTTCTGGGCTATCAATATGATATAGCTCACTATGCGTCTGCCGAAGAGAAGGTTAAAGCGGAAAAGTGTTATTTATCGCTTGCAAAGCAACTTTTGGATAAAGAAAACCATAAATTTCAGTACAAGGAAATCGAAAATGGCGGACGCGCACAAAAATATTATTCAAGTATCGAGTGGCTGTTGCGTGCCGATATGATATGTTTAAGTAGGATTGTAACCGAAATTAAATTTGATTTGGACGATTATGCCCGAGATGATTTTTTCAGAGCCTATACCACAGATTTATCTTTAATCATAGCTATGAAGGATTTTTCTTTTAAGCAACGCATCGTTGAAAACACTTTGGAAGGCAATTCCAAAGGTGGAATTTATGAATGTGCGATAGCTGATGCACTTAATAAAAAAGGGTACAAGCTTTATTTTTACAAAAATGAAACTACCAAAAGAGAAATAGACCTGATTATACTAAAAGACGGTGAACCTGTTCCGATAGAAATAAAAAGCGGTAACGCGAAAGCCAATTCATTAAGATCTGTCATGGCCGGCAACAAAAGTATACAGCAGGCGTATAAGTTTGTGGACGGGAACACCGGCATATCCGATGAAGGGATTTTAACCTTGCCATTGTATATGGCAACTTTTATTTAAGGTGAAATTCAGCACATGTAGTCAATTATTAACCCTTTCAAACGTAACCGCCGTGACCTCTTCGCCCGTGGGAATCACGTGATCTGCTGACCTGGATATTTCTTTAAAGCCTGCCTTGATATGAAGGTTAAGGCTTGCTATATTCGTATCGATTACCCTTGCGTAAGTCTTTGAGAGCATAAGCGTTTTGAAGGCCCAATCGTTCATGAGGCGTACGGCCTCTGTTCCGTAGCCCTTTCCGGCAGGCGCATTCTCGGAAAAGAAAACCCCCGACTCCATAGAGTTTTCTTTTTCATCGTAGTGCTGTAAATAGACACAGCCGATTTCATCGCCCGTTTCCTTCACGGAAACGACAAACTGGAAGACCTTGCCCTTCATGATCTTGTCATTGAAATAGCCAAGTTCTTCATCCATCGTAATCGTTGTACGATAAAAAAAATTCTTCCTGACAAATTCGGCATTACGCCAGGAAAGAACCTTCTCCAAATCTTCACCTGTCACAGGTCTTAAAGAAAGGCGCCAAGACTCAATTCTTGACGCCTTATCCAAAGGTTTAAATTCATTCATACCTTAAAGCATTACCTCTTCAATCAAATTGGCAAGTTTCTTTGCTTCTGCGGAAATCAAATCCTTATCATTTCCTTCAATCATGACACGAACCAAAGGCTCTGTACCCGAAGGTCGAATGAGAACTCTTCCCTTTCCCGCAAACTTGTCCGTAAGTTCCTTGATGGCATCTGCAATCTCAGGATATTCCATGTAGGTTTCCTTTTTGTGATTGGGAACCTTTGCACCGACCAATGCCTGAGGAAGAATCTCCACAACGGAAGCAAGCTCCGATAAAGGCTTTCCGGTTTCAACGATTACTTCCAAAAGGTGAAGTGCCGAAAGGAGACCGTCTCCCGTGGTATTGTCATCGAGGAAGATGATGTGTCCGGACTGCTCTCCGCCAAGGTTTGCACCGATTTCCTTCATACGTTCAAGCACATATCTGTCGCCGACCTTGGTCTGCTCGATGTGGATATCTTCTCTTTCGCCCATCTGGAAGAATCCGAGGTTACTCATAACAGTTGCAACAATGGTATTCTTTTTGAGCTTACCGTGCTCCTTCATATACTTTCCGATGATACCCATTATCTGGTCACCGTTAACTTCTTTACCGTTTTCATCAACGGCAAGTAATCTGTCAGCGTCACCGTCAAAGGCAAGGCCTAAGTTTGCTTTTTCGTAAACGACTCTTGCCATCAGCTCTTCAAGGTGAGTCGAGCCGCAGTTGGCATTGATATTGGTGCCGTCCGGAACGTTGTGAATCGGAATAACCGTAGCTCCAAGCTCCTTTAGGGCCTCTACGGATGTATAGTAAGCTGCACCTTCGGCAGTATCGACAACAATTTTTAAGCCTGTAAGGTCGGCATCTATTGCCTTGATGGAATGGTTGATGTATTCCTCTCTCGCATCGGTACGGTATTTAACCTTACCGACTCCGGCCCCGATAGGGAAGGTAACACCCTGCATTCCGGAGTTGATCAAAGCTTCAATCTCATCCTCCAAAGCATCCGGAAGCTTGTATCCGTTTCCGTCAAAGAACTTTATGCCGTTGAACTCAACCGGATTGTGCGATGCAGAAATAACAACACCGGCATCAACCTTATATTTCTTGGTAAGATAAGCAATTGCGGGTGTCGGAAGGACACCTACGAATACACAGTTTGCTCCGACGGAACATGCACCTGCCATCAAAGCATTCGCAAGCATGTCTCCGGAAATACGCGTGTCGCATCCGACCATAATGGTAGGCTTGTGTTTATTCTCTTTTGAGAGTACACAGGCTCCCGCCTGTCCTAACTTTAATGCCAAATCCGGTGTCAATTCCTCGTTTGCAACACCTCTTACTCCGTCAGTACCAAACATTCTGCTCAAAATCTTAGTCTCCAATCTTTGTAAGTTTAATAGAAATCGGATATGTATCCGTAGCCTCAACGCCCTCGGGCAAATCCATCACAAGGTAGCACTCGTAAGTGCCCTCGTGAAATTTCGTCACGTTATTCAAAAGCATATAGTCATCAAAATCGACACGTAAATTCAAATCCGATGTCTTAACTTTCTCAAGGTTCTGAGCAAGACCCTTTAAGAAGAAAGAAACCGTATCGTCACTTGTAACGACCTCTGCCTCAAATCCATCCGGCACGTTGTCTATCGTGAGGTTCTTAAGGCTTACCTCGTATTCTTTCTCGGTAACCTCTTCGATATAAACCGTAACCTTCAAAGTATTGCTGCTCTTGTCCGCAAGGCGTACCCCGCTCGGAAGGTAATCCGAAAGTTTAAGCACCATGTCCATGTCATCGCTCTGACCCGTGATGTTGAGCTCAGAAGAAGGAATGCTAATCGAAGAAATCGTACTGATGGCGTCGGCCGAGCCCGCAATAATAACCGTCTCGGGATCAAGTTCAACTTCGCCCGTTGCTTCGTATCCGTCTGCCGGTACTCCGCTGACCGCATAGTAAATCGGCACACGTTTTGTGGTAAGTATCTCAACATCCACACGAACGGAATCGATATTCAGTTCAAGGTTCTTCTTGTCAACCTCATCACCGTCAGCCGTATAAAGAATAATTTCCGACTGAGTGGAAATATTCTCGGTAAATCCGGTCACGGAAACGTCTACCGAAGCAGAACTGATGGTGTCGACTATGGACTCCGGTCCGCTTATACGAACCTGATTCTGTGCGGGTGTTATATCACCCAGGATATATCCGCTTTCTATATCTCCGGAAGTCGTCGCACCAATCGGGAGCTGAATATTCTTTCTTTCCTCGATATTAACCTTAATATTGGAAATCGAAGAACGAATGGTATCAACTTTGTCCGCATATTTGGTCGTGGTAATCTGAATCGGTACCAATGTTCCGTCAGCCGAAAGTTCAGACAAATCCGCAGTTGCGTAAATATTGTCGTTTGTACTGCCGAGTTCCTGAATGGTAGTACGCGAAGCCTTTATCGTAACGGAAGAAATCACATCGGTTCCGTCCAAGACTTCCAGAGTCTTCCCTTCATCGGTGACAATATTTGAATTAAGAATCCTGACCGGTACATCGGTATAGGTCTTTGATACAACGGGATCCGTCGCATTAACCACCACAAGCCAGATAACTATTGCGGCAACCAAAGACAAAATCTTGAGTCCGAGATTCGATAAAATATTTTCTTTTGTGAATTTCTTTTTTAAACCGGAGGTCATGACTTACTGCCTCCTTTCCTTCCCTTCGGGAAGATAGCGCGTTTCTTGTCCGTCTCAGGCTTAGCCTGCACTTCGATAAGCTTCTGACGCAGAGTATCCTGATCGACGTTTCTCAAAAGCTCGCCCTCATAAGCAATACTGATGCGCCCCGTTTCCTCCGAAACAATGAGTACAAGCGCATCCGTAACCTCGGAAATTCCGACGCCCGCCCTGTGACGCGTTCCGAGTTCCTTGCTCAAAGTAAGATTGTCTGAAAGCGGCAGGTAGCATGTGGCGTACGTGATACGATTTCCCCTAATTACAACCGCTCCGTCATGTAAAGGAGTGTTGTGTTCGAAAATATTGATAAGAAGCTGGTTTGTGACAACACCGCCGACCTCTATTCCGGTCTTTTCGACATCGGAAAGAGGATTCTCCTGCTCGATTACGATTAAGGCCCCCGTCTTTACACGCGCCATTTCGTTGCAGGCATGAATGATTTCCTGAATGGTCTTGTCTGAGAATCTGCCCTCGGCTCCGATTTCGCCGTCGGCATTGAATAGAGAAGAAACAAACGGCTTGCGTCCGAGCTGTTCAAGAGCCTTTCGTAATTCGGGCTGAAATACCACAACTATTAACGTTGCGGCAATGGTGAACAGCTTGTTGGCAATCCATATGATGGTATTCATTTCAAAAGCGACCGCAATGATTAAGAAAATGGCTATAACGCCGATTCCCTTCAGCAGTACAAAAGCCTTTGTCTTCTTCATCCATAAGAGAATCTTGTAGATGAGAAAGGCTATGATAACAATTTCCACAATATCCGTCCAGGATATCTGGGGCATATTAAATTGATCAAAAAAATTCTTTAAAAAATCAATTATGTTTGCCATTATTTCAGATCTTTCTTACGTCCCTCTCCGGCAGGTCTTCCGCCGCTCATTCCCAAAGGTCCCTTTGAGCGACTCTGTGCCGTTTTTTCCTTGGCCTGAGCCGCAGCTCTTTCCCTGACATCTTCGCGTACCCGGCTGACGGATTCGGTCTTTACCGAAGGTTCCTCTTTCCTGACGGTTCTAACTTCCGGCGAAGCCGTTTTCTTTTTCGAAGAAGAAGGTTTCTTTGCGCCGTTATCGGAAAGCTTTACGGTGTTCTTCGGAACAGCCTTTACGTAATAGTAATATTCGTCATCCTCGAACTGAACCTTTTCAGTACGATTATAATCTAAGTCAAAGCAGAAATACTGTAAAATTGTATTAAGAATTATTGAAATTATCATGCCGCCGAAGGCCAAACCTGCGGAAACAGTTCCGTGAAGCACGGAATTGAGTATCACAACAGCTAAAAACTGAACTATTGCACCGGTGGCAATTGCGATGGACCAACTGTAACGCACGGAGAGCCTGCGAATAATGTATACGACCAAAACGGTTATCGCAAAGGCTGCCGCCATCACGATCATATCCTTGTCGGCAATCAATCCGTCAATGATATCCCTGAAAGTTCCGAGTTCCTCACTGGATAAAGAAATCGAACCATCCGTACCAAGTGCTTCGGCATTCACGCTTATATAGTGAAGCACATAATACACAATTGCACCGCAGCCTGTAGAAACCATTGCGGTGGGTGTAGCTATAAGTCCCATTGATACCGGAATCACATAGGGAATCTTGAACACAAAGGAAAGCGGAACCAAAATAACAGCCGCCGAATCCTTTGAAGCAAATCTGAAATATAAGAGAAACAATATTAAGAAGAGTGCAAGCACAACTATTGCGCATTCCACAGACAGGGCATAAACATGCGCCAGAATGACAAGCGCCAAGATGACAAGTGTCAAATTGAGCGGTAAAAAAGAACCCGCAAGTGCTATTATCAAAGCAATTGCTCCGTTTGAAAGCCTTGTCATGAATCCCAACGAGCTGTTTATGCGAAGCATTGCAACAAATGTCAGTAAAAATTTAAGTGTCGGAACGATGAATACTTCATTCTTTCCGACAAATTTTTTGATTTTTTCCTTTATAACAAGTAACTGATCCATATCCCCTCTATCTGACTTCCTCTGTGTCGTCTCCGGTCTCTTCTTTGTAAAGATTTCCCAAATATTTAAGGTTGTTGAAGTAAATCTTCAAGCTGTGCCTTGCCCGACTGTACCTGATGGAAAAAGCAATATAAACGATAACGCAGTACGAAACCGTAAAAATAACATACTTTTTCAAAATGCCCGCCGCAAGTTCGAAAACATCGATCTTGTAAATATCAAGCATCAGCTCTTCAAAATTGTAATATACATAAACACCAAAAACTATCATACATGCAATGGTAGCACATATGACAGCCTTTAATACCTGAAGTGCCACGTAATCGCTCCTGAAGTGTGCGGCTACGGATCTGCTCTTTCGACCCTCTCCGTCCTCATAGGATGCCATACGTGTCATTAGTTTGATTCTCTTTTCGTTTAACATAAAAATCCTTTATTTAGTGTCAATAAACCTCATACGTGCGGCTTCCCTGGGATCCTTCCGGGGCTCTGCCTTAGGTGCCGTCTTGGGCTTTAACATCTGACCGAAGCCGTTTGTCATTTCCGCCTTGCAAGTATCGCAATACCTTCCGGAACGAATCGGTTTGCCGCAGCCTTCACAGAAAAGCTCTATTGCCGAACCTTCCGCAAACTGAAGGCGTTCCTCCCTGAGCCACTGCTGAATCTGACCGACTTCCACCTCACAGGCTTCCGAAACTTCGGAAATACCGCAACCGGGATGTGACTGAATATATGTCTTAACTTCCTTGAACTTTGCCTCTAAAGCCTCTCTGCACTGGGGGCAGGTAATAGGTCCCATTACATAGTTGAAAAGACGTCCGCATTTTCTGCAATTTCTTACGTTCATACTCGTAATCCTCCGAGAGATTTTAAGATTCAAGCACCTGCAAAAGTAAGAATAAAAACATGTGCAACTCCTGCGTCCTTTAAAGCTTTTGCAAGAGCATTAAGTGTGCTGCCTGTTGTATAAATATCGTCAATTAAAATCACTCTTTTCAAGTGTACATCATTTTCCGAAACAAGAAAAGCCTTTTTCATATTGGCTTGTCTTTCGGCCCTTGACATTGACTTTAAAGGCCTTGTTTTCTTGACTCTCATAACGATTTCGTCGCAAACGGGAATGTTTGTTATTTTTCCCAACTCTTTTGCAAGTTCAGCAGCCTGATTATATCCCCTTTTCATTAACCTTTTCTTATGAAGCGGAACCGGTATAAAGGCATCCGGATTAATCCCCGAAATCCAGTCTCCGAGTTCTTTTTTTAGCAGATACGCATACGGCTTTGCATAGAACTTTCGATTCATATACTTGAACCTGTATACGCTTTCCGAAATTTTGTCATACGTATAAAGGCTCCTGCCGCCTTCGAAAAAACGAAGAGTTTCCGCGCAGTCCTTGCATTTGTCTCCCGTTCTTTCTACATGTTTGCCGCAAAGAACACAAAATGGCGGCTTAACCTTTTCCAAAGTGCCAAGGCAATTTGGGCAGATTCCGACGCCTCCCTCATTTACCGGCCTTGCAGTATCGCAAAACGGGCACCTGTCCGGATAAAGAAGCTTTAAAAAATCAAACTTACATAATTTCATTAATTCGGTCACAAAGGCTTGAGTACCTTAAACTTTCTTTGTCATTGTCAATCATTGCGTTTACTTCACTCTCGCTGCCTATCATGATGAGATATTCCCTCGCTCTTGTAACGGCAGTATAAAGAAGGTTTCTGTTAAAAAGCTGCTTTGCACCGCCGATTATCGGAAGTACAACGGCCTTATACTCGCTTCCCTGGGATTTGTGAATCGTCACCGCATAGGCAAGTGCAAGGTCATCAAGTGTCAAAAGTGAATAATGAACCTGCTTTTTATCGTCAAACTCTACGGTCAGCCGGTCGCTGTCACGGTCAATCTCGACAATTCGCCCCGTATCACCGTTGAAAATTCCTATGCCCGAGTCAATTACAAGATTAAAATTCCCGATAATTTCCCACTCGGCATCGTAGTTGTTCCGAACCTGCATAACCTTGTCGCCGACCCTGAAAAGCTTTTCTCCGTATATGTATTCTTCCTTGCCATGAGCCGGGGGATTTAACTTTGCCTGCAGGAAATTGTTAAGATTGTCAACTCCAAGCGGACCTATTTTCGTCGGAGTCAGCACCTGCGAATCAAATATGTCTATTTCCTTACGTTCCGGAAGCAAATGACCCACTACCTGTTCTACGTAAGAAAGAATCTTATTGTAGTCGTCACACTTTGCAAACCAAAAATCGTTTTCTTTGACCTTCTCCATATACAGACCGTGCTTTATACGGTGGGCGTTCTCCACAATTGTGCTGTTGCCGCCCTGCCTGTAAATCGTTTCAAGCTTCGTAACGGGAATTTTCTTTGAATCAAGCATGTCTCTTAAAACGCGGCCCGGATTTACGCTCGGAAGCTGATAGTCATCACCCACGAGCACGAGACGTGTCCCCTCTTTGACAGCCTTAAGCAGCGATTGAAAAAGAAAAATATCAACCATCGACATTTCGTCTACGATAATTGCATCAAATTCCAAGGGTGAATCTTCATTTCGTCCGAATTCTTCAGTTCCGCCTCCGATGCCCGCCCCTACCTCGAGCAGACGGTGAATGGTCTTTGCTTCGTAGCCCGTCGCTTCGGTCATTCGCTTGGCGGCTCTTCCGGTCGGTGCGCAAAGTGCAAAATCAAATCCCTTGCCTTCGTAATAGGCAATAAGGGCTTTAATCGTTGTTGTTTTTCCCGTTCCGGGGCCTCCCGTAATAATCGAAACTCCGTAAACGGATGCTTTGAATACAGCCTCTGCCTGAAGGGGATCAAGTTTGAAATTTGAAAGTGACAGCGAAGTCTCCACTTCCCGCATAATCCGGCTTTCTTCAGACGAAGCCGGCGGAGTGATTGCCGTCATAAGGCTTTTTAACATGCCCGCAGAGTTCTTTTCGGCATAATATCCGCGGGGATTGTATACGGCGTCACCTACGGTGATAAGCTTTTTTTCGACAATCATATTTTCAAGCTGAAGCTTTACAAGGTCTTCACCCACCGTAAGGACCCCTGCCGCACCGTGGATCAAAATTTGACGAGGCAAATAAACATGGCCGTAGGTCCCCGCATTTGCGATGACATAATTGATACCGCTTTGTACCCTGTAGGTGTTTTCCGTCTTGATACCAATCCTTGACGCGATTTCATCGGCCTTAAGGAAGCCGACACCGTCTATGTCCTCGGCAAGCCTGTAAGGATTTTCCTCGAGGATTCTGTACATGGTATCCTTGTAAAATGCGTAAATCTTGAGCGCAAGGCTATTTGAAATCTTATATTTCTGCAAGAATATCATTGCCTCACGGTAACCCTTCTTTTCCTGCATTGCGGTCCCGATTTCCTGAGCCTTTCTGATGCTTATACCCTTTATGCATTCAAGTCTTTCGGGTTCCTCTTCACAGACTCTGAAGGTATCCGTTCCGAATTCGTCAACTATTCTTTTTGCAAGAGAGGGACCGATTCCTTTGATAATGCCCGAGCCTAAATAACGAAGGACAGATTCCTTCGTATCAGGCTGAACGGATTTGTATGAATTTGCCGAAAATTGATTGCCGTATTTGGGGTGAACCTTCCAGTCGCCCGTTATTTCGAGCGTTTCCCCCGTGGAGACCGATAAGAAACTGCCGACAACGGTTTCTTCCCTGTCATCAATCAGGAGATCTAAAACCGTGTAACCGTTTTGGTCGTTTCTGAATCGAATTGAATTTACATAACCCTTTATTGTTTCCATCTAATCAAAGATTGTAATTCCGCTTCATCTGTTCGTATAAGGTCTGGGCAAGCCCCAAACTGTTTGTTTCCGTGGACGTCTCGGCGATTTCCTGAATCATGGCGTCCTTGTAATAGTCCATCATGGTGGTGGTTGCGGAAGAAGAATACTCGTCTCCGTCTACCGTCTTCGCCATTTCCTTCATGCACTGTTCGAGGAAATATGCTTCAAACTGTTTGCAGACATCCATGAGTTCCTCATCGGTGGCATTGGAATAATCCGTATTCGCGTCAATCTTTGATGCCGAAGAGGAAGCCTGTGAAGCACTTGTGCTGATATATTGAGAATATAAACTTGAAATTGATGATAAGTCCATGGGATGTCCTTTCGGTTCTTTATCGCAATGTCATCTGAAACCTTATGCTTTATGAGCGAAGGTTGTTTGCCTGCTGAAGCATCTCGTCGGATGCGGTGATTGCCTTTGAATTGAGTTCATAAGCTCTCTGCGCGGTGATGAGGTTTACCATTTCATCCACAACCTGAACGTTTGAGCCTTCCAAATACCCCTGAGATACCTTGGTACGTTCAAGAGTCGTATTTGTAGCCTCATTCAAAGCCGCTCCGCTTGCAGCCGTCTGGCTAAACAAACCCGAATCGTTCTTTTCAAGACCTGCGGGGTTGTTAAACTGATATATACCGAAGGTAATTCCGAGAGACTGTGGATTGTTATTTTCATCCGGATAACAGAAAGTTCCGTCCGACGTAACGGTAATCTTGCTCGTCACATAGTCGCTGTTAAAAGAAATTTCCTTCCCTGTCGAATCGAGCACCATAAGTCCGTCACTGTTGGTAAGGCATACGCCGCCGTCGGAATTCATCGCCCAGTTGAAGTTACCGTTTCTCGTGTAGTAGGTATTACCGTCTTCACCCTTTACCGCAAAGAATCCGTTTCCGGATAAAGCAAAAGCGGAATCACTCTCACTTGCAAGAAGAGCACCGTCCGTAAATATCGACGTCACGGATGCATTTCGAACGCCTAAGCCGACCTGTGCTCCGACCGGTTTATTGTCGCCGTTTGCAGAGGTGGTCTTTGTCTGTATTGTCTGATAAAGAAGGGATTTGAATTCGTTAACTTCCGTCTTGTAACCTGTCGTGTTAACGTTTGAAAGATTGTTTGCAATAGTGTCTACGTTTGTCTGCTGAGCACGCATTCCCGTTGCGGCTGTCCATAAGCTTCTTACCATTTAAAAGCCTCCTTATACTCTGCCAATCTGGTTGGCTGCAATGTCTAAGGTCTCGTCAATGGACTTTATAATTTTCTGATTGGCCTCATACTGGCGTGTGATGGTGATTAAATCCACCATTTCCGAAACTATATTGACATTGGACATTTCAAGATAGCCGGAATATACCTTTGCATTTGCAGTCGTTGTCGTAGCTCCTTCTACTGCATTTAGGAGATTCTCTCCGTATTTCTCCAAATAATCATAGTCTGTGAAATCCGTAATCTGCAGGGTGGCAACCAGAGTGTCATTCTGCATGATGCGTCCCTGCGAATCAATCGAAGCATCAATATTCGGATTTAACTTTATGCGTCCGTTTGTCCCCATTACGTAATCGCCGTCCTTGGTAACAAGGTAGCCGTCGGTAGTAAGGGTAAATGAACCGTCACGGGTGTACTTGGTGGAAGTCTCGCCCGCTTTGTTGGTAAACTCTATTGTAAAAAAGCCGTCTCCCGAAAGAGCCAAATCATAGGTATTGTCGGTAATCTTAAAGGATCCCTGCGAATAATCGGTGTAGTTCTCCCCGATCTTGACGCCCGGAGTGTTAATGCCTATACGTTTGGGAATGTTGACATTTTCCGAGGTATCCTTGACCTTGTAGGCTAAAACAGTATCAAAGGACTGACTGGTCGAGCCTTCCTTTTTAAAGCCTACCGTTGTGGAGTTGGCAAGGTTGTTGGTCAGCGTATCCATTCTGTGCTGTTCGTTGATCATACCGGTATATGCTGTGTATAAACCTTTAACCATTTAAATACCTCGCTTAATCTATCAGATATCCTCTCTGTAGCCGGCTAAGAACTCTACGTACTTGCCGGTTCCGATGGCAACTGCAGTCATGGGCTCTTCGGCAGTCATGACATTGATACCCATCTTCTCGGAGATGAGATCTTCAAGACCTCTTAATAAGCTGCCGCCGCCCGTAAGGACTATTCCTCTCTCACCGATATCGGAAGCAAGTTCCGGAGGAGTCTTTTCAAGTACGGAGTGAATGGCATCGATAATCTTTGCCGTAGCATCCTCTAAAGCTTCTCTCGTCTCGTCCGATGAAACATTTACGGTAACGGGAAGACCCGTCACCAGGTTTCTGCCCCTTACGTCCATATATTTAACCTCGGCTGTTTTGTAAGCGCAGCCGACTTTAATCTTGATATCCTCGGCAGTTCTTTCACCGATCTGGAGATTGTGTTTCTTTCGCATAAAACGAACAATGGCATCGTCAAAGTCATCGCCTGCGACCTTGATGGACGTGCTCTCAACCGTACCGCCAAGAGAAATAACGGCAATATCGGTAGTACCGCCGCCTATATCGACTATCATGTTTCCGCAGGGCTTTGCAATATCGATTCCGGCTCCGATTGCGGCGGCTATAGGCTCTTCGATAATTGCAACTTCTCTTGCGCCTGCCTGATAGGTAGCATCCTCAACTGCCTTTTTTTCAACTTCGGTAACACCTGACGGCACGCAAACCGCAATACGGGGTTTACGATAGGTACGTCTGCCGAGTGCCTTCTGAATGAAGTACTTCATCATCTTCTCGGTAACGGTGTAGTCCGAAATAACACCTGCTCTCAACGGACGAACAGCAACGATGTTGCCGGGTGTACGGCCGAGCATAAGCCTTGCCTCTTCACCGATAGCCATTATCCTGCCCGAATCTCTGTCAAAAGCTACAACGGAGGGCTCCTTTAATACGACGCCCTTCCCTCTGATATAAACGAGAACGGAGGCCGTTCCCAAATCAATTCCCAAATCTGTGTACTGCATTGTGTCTCCCTTTCTATATAGAACCGTATGGTGTGTAAGCTTCAAGATACTTGTTGTCACGATACCGGATTGCTGCGTGCATCCGCAATCATGATTATACAATACGTAAATTTATAAAAAAAGAGGAAACATGTTTTTTTAGAATCTTTTAAATTATATCGGTCGATTCTGTAAAAAAATTTATAGCCTGCTTCAGTGGCACGTAGTGCCTTTTTGGCTATATAGGGGATTGCGTGGCAATTTCCTATATAGGCATAAAAGCGGCTACGTCAAATGACGCAGCCGCCTCAAACATTTTCTTTAGCTCCAAAAATCCTTTTCGGAAATATAATCTCCGTTTTTCATTTCCATATCAGTTTCTTTCAACAATTCTTTTTCTTCCGGAGTTACTTTTGTGAAATCCGGATCCCATGCGATAACAAGTTTTTTTACCAATTCATTTACAATTGAGAATTCTTCATCCGGTAATATATCTAAAAGTTCAGCTGTTTGTAATGTTGCTTGCTTCATTTGCCCATCCTCCTACTTGTATATATCTCCGCGATTACCTATATCCAAAATACTCAATATAAGCAATATACCTTCTTCGTCGTAGCGAAAGATTATTCGAACGGAACCTATTCTTAATCTCTTTCTATTGTCCGAATAACCTTCCAATGGCTTTATATCTCCTGTAGCCGGAAGATGCCTTAGATTGTATTCAATAGCTTCTTTAATTCTCTTTTTTTCTTGTGCATTTCTTGTCTTTATAAACTTCAAAGATGCTCTTGAATATCGTACTTCATCAACAATATTCTTCAAATTTTTCTGCGCATCTCTCCATTTGCCTACTACATTGTAACACATCTTGAAATTTTTTTGCTACAAAATATCTTCAGTCCAGCCTATGTCTTCGCCGTCTCCGCTTTCCGATGAACCGCTGTCGGAAGAGCCACTGTCTGTGCTGCCACTGTCGGAACTTCCGCCGCCTGAGCTGCCGCTGTCGGAACTTCCGCTGTCCGAAGGTGCGCTGTACGAGGAGCCGCCGTCAGACGAGCCGCTGTCAGATGAAGCGCCTGATGTATTGTCGGTACCTGCGACCGGCTGAGTAACTGCAGGTGAAGTTACCGTGGGTGCGGTAGTCGTGGATGTCGTGTTGTTGCTGCTTGGCTTTGACGAATGAGTTGTGGTTTTCTCCGTTACGCTCTGTACGGATGATGCAGCAACAAGCGTATCTTCGGACACTGTTCTTTTTCCTTCGATAAGGGGCGAAATCTCCGATGCATCTGCCGTTCCGTTTTGAACTGCTTCACGATTTTTGTCTATCAGTTCCTGCATCTTATTCCTGCCTACGAGTATAGGGTCCTCACTCTCAAGTTCCTCAACGGATGCCACATCTATCCATTCGTCGTTTCCATCCTGCTGTTGTAAGATACCGTTCATGACACGGACCGTGCGAACTTCGTTTTCAGCCGCGGCTGTTTCCTCTCCACGCCTCACTACCTCTACAGACAGGTCATTGTTCTCATCTTCTATTTCGGCGATCTGCGTCTTCAATGTCAGTGTCAAACGGCTGAAATGATATAAACCTATTGCCAATACAATTACCGCAACAGTCAGGATACAGGTTAGGACGATCCAAATTGCTTTTCCTTTATTTTTTGCGTTTCTGTCTTCCATCGTTAATCCTCTTTTTCCACAGTATCGACTATATTTTTCAGAAATTCGTACCCCGATGTTCCCTCTTTGAAATCGCCTCGATTAAGGACCTGTTTGCAAACCGTGTACATACTCCTCGTCATCTCCGGTCCGTAAATCACTACCGTGCTTCCATCATATTCCATAAACGTATAAGGTCTGAAGACGTACGTAATATTGTATCGGTCCTCAGGCAACCCCGTTAGAACATTTGCAAAATAATCCCTTCCGTTAGCCGTACGAATTACCTTGTTAAACGTCTTACCCTCTTTCACGTAATAGCATCTGCTGCCCGTTACCTTGCTGCCTCCGTAAATCAGCGGATAGCTTGCACGATTGTCAAGACGCATTACAACCGTTCCTATTTCCGTAATTCGATACCCCGCAAGCCCCGAGTTACTGATTAACTTTGTTTTCTTTGTCCTATCAATGCTGAAGGTGCACCTTAAGCCGGTGTTTCCCGTGTAACGCACTGAAAATCCATGATACAAAAAGAAATCTTCAAACTCAGGTATCGCCGTTGCGGTATAGTAGCTTCCGTTGTAGGAAAGTCTCCACACATACATGCCGCTCGGTATGCCGGACGAATTGTAGCGGACTGCTTCCGCAATCTTTGCGGTCGTGCCCAGGGATTCTATGCTTCCGATTGACACTAAGCGCTTTGTTTCGTCTCCCTGCCATGCCGTACCTAAGACCTCGATGCCGTCTATATAAAGCCCGGATGTACTGTCATATCCGTCGGGAAGTGTAAGTACAAGATTTCCGCTTCCGATTTCCGGCGTGGTCTCCTCAGTACCCTCCACTGTTTTCATCTTGCGTACCGTCGTGGAACCTGCCGTCGTAGATGAGGCCACATACAGATTCCCGCCTCCGCAAAAAGAATCAAATTCGCTTGCATCGCTGCAGATGGTATTTGCAAGCTTCGTCCAGGTCCCGTCCTTAAAATATCTTGCCTGTAACACATTGTTATAATTCCAAATAATGTAAGGGACCCCGTCTTTAACCGTAAGTTCAAAACCCGCAGACATATTGATATCATTTATTGCCTGCTCCGTCCACGCAGTGCCGTCAAAGGTGAGAAATGCATTATTATTTGTACTGTTCTTTGCCACGACATATACTTTACTTTCCGAAACATAGGCTTCTGCCTGCTGCACACTTGCAATGTCGTCAATTGTATAGACTTCCGTCCAGGCACCGGTTTGCGAATCATAGCAGACAATTTTACCCTTTGCTGCTTCTCCCGATGCAAAATAATCACTGTATACTGCATACCATTTGCCGTTGAAGTTAAAAGCCGTAGGATTTCCGATTGACGGATATGAACCGGTCGACACTTTGATTGTAGGCAATTTATCCTCGGTATTTACGTTTGTAACGTTAAGTTCATTTCCCGTATAAGAGCAAAGCCATACTTCACCGTTTGCGGATACAAGTGAGGCACCGTTGGGATAATAATCATATGTACGTAACGTGCTCCATTGATTGTCTGCATATTTGCCCACGCTCAAGGTATTATTTGCATTAATATAAAGCATATAGACCTGCCCACTTGAATAGAGCACATCATATATATACGAAGCGTTACCTGCCGCCGATACCGATGCTATCTTCTTCCACTCACCTCCGTTTTCGGAGCAAAACAGTGTCGACTGATTGTCGTATTTACCGGCCAGATAAAGAACGCTTCCGTCCTCACTTCCCGATATTGCAGGATACTGTAACCCACTTATTTCCTCACCCTGCATAAGCCAGTACGAATCATCCGAAAGCTTTGGAAATTCCACATGGAAGGTAGCCGTACCGTTTTCAAACCGCACATTGCTGATGACAATGCCGCTGTTACTGCCGTCATCATAAAAGATGGTGTCCTTCGTGCAGGGATCGTCCATGTTTGCAGTTCCGAGTGTCGGCCTGGAAGTCGTTCCGACCGCGGCCTTATTAACTGAGTTTACCGTTTGATTTGAGCTGTTTGTGTAGGTCTCATAAGCATTCTTGCTGTCCAGGGTTCCGGGACGAAAGACGTAGATATAATTGTCTCCTGCGGCATTCGTATGGTATGTCACAGCAGTATTTACGCGATATACGATAAGGCCCGATTCAGGCAGGGTATATTCATAACTGCGGGTTCCGTCTGCTGCAGCCTCTGTTTTTACCCTATACTCCACCACGAAGAACTCCGAAGAAGAAAGTTCCGTCTTTAATATGTATGCCCTTTTTCCGCTTGTACTCTCCGCAGGCACCAGGGTATAATCTCCGCTTTCCGTAACCGTAGGCGTATCGGATTCCTGAATCCAGCCAAGGTCTTTTCTCGTGTAGACCAACGGATAGTTTGCAGGTGAGGATACGGATGCCATGTGATCCCAGACTCCGACAGGCTCTCCTGTGTCGCCCGTGGTACGATACAAATCCGGAGCCCCGAGAGAATGTAAGAGTTCGTGAGAAATCGTAGTGTATCCCCAATCATATACGGCACTGTCAGTAATCCACAGACTCGTAGACGGTATCACATTGTAGGCCGCAACCTTTTTTCCAAACAGTGTCCACTGTCCGGCACCGTCTGCCTTATGCGCATAATACGGACTGCTCTTATCGCTGCCCACTCCCGCCGGTACCTTTACTATAAAGGTCACATTATCGATGCAGCCTTCGGAATTGCCGCTGTCTAAGCCCGTAACACTTGCAAGTTTCCCGTTTTTCCACAGGGAATTTGCTATTTCTACCGCTTCCGTAATAAACGCGGTGTCCATCGTATAACTTGTACTGCTTTTTGAAAGCGTAATATGAACAAAGCCATTATTATCCTGCGGAAAGATACTGTTAACCTTTACCTGCCCGTCGGAAATGGCGGAAATATATGCATGTACGCTGTTTGGCGAATCCTTTGTATAGATTGCCTCACAGTTCTTATAATTTTTATCAAAATAGTCGGTATCCTCTGCAAAGTCCACCATCAATACAAGATTTCCGACAGTCTTATTCTCCGCACTTGCGTATGCAGGCTTGCAGAGTAAGATGCCGCAAATCGTCAATGCTATGAAAATTAAATCTCTCTTTATATGCTTCATAGAATTTAAATCCCTTAATCCCAAATAGTAGTAATTCCCAGTTGTTCCGGTGTGAATGCTTCTTCCGAATCCTCCGTAGATACAGTCAGATAATAGGTTGTTTTTCCATCCTTGCGGGAGGCGTAAGCAGTCTTACCGTCCTTTGTGAAATTATTCGGAGTTTCCATAGAAGGCTTTCCGTCTTCCGAAAAATCGCCTTCATAGGTAAGTGCTTCCAAAGCACGATTGCGGAAGGCTTCAATTGTTCCGCCCGTCAAATCAACCGTACCCATATTTACCGTAAGTTTTTCCGAAGGGCGGTGTTCCGCCGACAGTGTTCCCTCGTAGCCTACATAACTTCCGTCTGTAAGATTAAGGCTCTCACTTGAAAAAGAACCCGTCTTGTCCGAAGTGCACACATAGAGTCTGATTTCCGAATCCGTCACCTGCAGATAAAAGTTTCGACCATCGTTAAGCGGATATTCTATAGCCGTGCAACGCTCTCCGAGTTCATCTGAAAGAACAGTCATCCGCCATGCTCCCGAATTCGCCTCTCCCGTATAGTTTCTTTGTCCGATCAGAAGGTCTGAAAGCATCACGGTATACCAGTCTTCCGAAAGGATACTCTCTACCGCTGTCTCGGCATCGCCCGAAGCCATGGCATTAAGCAGGCCTTGTGCCTTCATGCGAATTTCTTCCGCGTCATTTGTAAGTTCCACCGTAATATTTGAAAGTTCCTCTTGCCTCTCTGAGGTATAGTCAAGACGCTGCTCCCATTCGAGGCTCTCGCGCACTTCCAACGGATCCTGCTCAGCAGTCTCTTCTTCCGTTTCCTGTTTTGAAACAACCGCATGACTGTGCACGTCTTCCGCGGATTCTTTTACTTTTTCTTTCACGTTTGCAAAGTGCTTTGAGCCCTCGTTTCCGCAGGAGGCAAGTACCAAAGGTAACATCAAAATTATTATTGAAAATATACGTAAAAATCTTTTGTTTCTCATCAAATTCAACTTTCTGTTTAAAGGATATGAAACTATATCGGCAAACTCTCTTTTTCGCTTAAGTATATACGCAAACAATTAAAGCCGCGGCATCAACCGCGGCTCTAATTCTTAATCAAAAGTATGGTTACTAACCTTGGCTCTACCGCCTTGGCTCTCCCCCTTGGCTCTCCCTCCTTGGCTCTCCCTCTGGGAGAGCTGTCACCGAAGGTGACTGAGAGGGCCCTCTCCGTCCTCGCTGCGCTCGGCCACCTCTCCCAAAGGGAGAGGCAAGTGTGGCCTTCCGGCTCTCCCTATGGGAGAGGCAAGTGTGGCCTCTTGGCTCTCCCTATGGGAGAGGCAAGTGTGGCCTCCCGGCTCTCCCTATGGGAGAGGCAAGTGTGGCCT
>CAVJJQ010000023.1:0-12386 GCA_963649755.1 bacterium
TACTTGCCTCTCCCTTTGGGAGAGGTGGCCGAGCGAAGCGAGGACGGAGAGGGCGAGGACGGAGAGGGCGAGGACGGAGAGGGCGAGGACGGCGCGACCGTTCTCGGCGAAAGAATTTTACTCTTCCGTAATAGCTCTTAAATTGTCAACCTCTGCGACAACGTCTCTTAACAACTCTGCAATCTGATTGTTTCCGTCAATATCGAGATCGATAAGGTTTCTGGTGTTTTCGGTATTTGCAAGAAGCTCTTCGGAGAAGGCGCTCAAGTTTTCAACGCTTCCGCTGATTTCCTTGTTGCTCTCGGATACCTTGTTCATGTAGTCTGCCTGAACCTTGACGTTTTCATAAATATCGGAAATTTCGTTTCTGATATTTTTGAAGCTGTCGCTTGCATTTCCTACGAGCTCTGCCTGAACATCGCTCATTTCAAGAAGCCTTGCCACACTTGCTTCGGTAGCTTCGGACTGAGTTTCGAGTGCTCCGAAAATGTTGTGAATCTGCTTTGCGGCATCGGTAGTCTGCTCTGCAAGCTTTCCGATTTCGTCGGCTACGACTGCGAAGCCTCTGCCTGCCTCGCCGGCTCTTGCGGCTTCAATACTTGCGTTTAATGCAAGGAGTGTCGTCTGGCTCATGATATTCGAAATAAGGTTAAGCATCTTTTCGGCTTCCTTTGTCTGCTCTACGAGCTCTGACAAAGTGTTCTTAACCTCACCGCTGACGGCCTTGCTGGCTTCGGTAACCTCGGTTAACTTTGTAACCTTCTTAAATCCGTCATTGGAAACGGAATCGGCATTTTCACACTTGCTCTTAATATTGGAGGTAAGGGTACCGGTTGAAGTGATGAGATCGTCGATGTTCTCGGTCATCTTCAACTGATTCTCTACCGTGTGAGCCAAGTCATTCGTACCCGTTACGATGTCTGCAATAGCACTCTGGCTGTCTGCATTGTGCTTTGACATTTCATCCGAACGCTCACCGATGTTTGAAACATTTCCGAAAAGCTTTTCGGTTGCTTTCTTGATGAGCTCGAGGACAGAAGCAATTTTTTCTTTTTCCTGAGATATGGTGTTGGCTCTGCGGGAATTTACTTCCTGAAGAGCACGGGACGAAATAATGTTAAGCAAAACGGTCAGAATCATCGATGCTATTGAAATTTCGTATCCGACTATCTGCGAGGATTCGGTTTCACCGATTGCGACTTTGTAGATTACGAAGATGACGTTTGCCGCAACGGCCAAAGAACCGCTTATGTAGGTCACTTTCAAATCACCGTACAAAGAAAGAAGTACCAAAACGGGGAAAATGTACGAGAAGTTCAGCACACTTGTTGAGGTCATCAGCACGAAACCGTAAAAGACGGTGTATCCGACGCTGGCGATGTATTTAATGGCATCCGACTCGGCATTTTTCTTGTATGCCAGTATGCAAAGCAAATACGGAACCCCAAGAAAGATTGTAAACATTGTAAGGTAAGCGATTGTCCTGCTTCCTTTAACACCTTCCAACACGTAGAAGATAAACAACACTGCGGCTATTATGGTGTAGCCCTTTAACATTCGGCCGTTCATGTAAGCCTTTTCACTCTTGTTTTTCATTATACTCCTCCTAAGTACCTGATTTGATTTCGCGATAAAGAAATTCTATCACTCAAAAAGAAATAAATTATTAATGAAATGTCGTATTAATCTATTACATTTACTTCAATCATATTGGTATTTCCGGAAACTCCGAGGGGAAGTCCTGCGGTCAATACGACCCTATCGCCGGCTTTTACGTAACCGTTTCTTTTTGCGGCGGCAATTGCCATCTGGAAGAGGTGCTCGGTGGAGGTATCATCCTCTTTGATAAGAATGGGCTTAACACCGTAGAGCATGTTCATCTGTCTGCAAACCTCAATCGTAGTCGAGCAGGCGATGATGGGAGCAACGGGCTTGTAACGGGAAATTCTCTCGGCAGTAAAGCCCGACATTGTAACCGTTATGATGGCGGCTGCGTCGATATCGAAAGCAGTCTGGCAGGTAGCATGAGAAATGGCTGAGGTGATGTCCAAAGTACCTTCCTCGGAAATGTTGCGCATTCTGCCTACGTAGTTGATGGTTCTTTCCGTTGCAACGGCAATTCTGTCCATAGCCTGAATAGCCTCGACAGGGTACTTGCCGGCAGCAGTCTCGCCCGAAAGCATGATGGCTGTGGTGCCGTCATAGATGGCATTTGCAATATCCGTAACCTCGGCACGTGTAGGACGGGGATTTACTATCATGGACTCAAGCATCTGGGTCGCGGTAATTACGTGCTTACCCTGAGCTACGGTCTTTTTAATCATATCCTTCTGAAGAATCGGAACCTGCTCCATGGGAATCTCAACGCCCATGTCACCTCTTGCAACCATGACACCGTCGGAAACCTCGATGATTTCGTCAAGATTGTCGATACCCTGCATGTTCTCAATTTTTGAGATAATCTTCATGCGGCTGTTTTCTTCTTTTAAAATCTTTCTGACCTTTAGAATATCCTCGGCACAGCGCACAAAGGAGCAGGCGATGAAGTCATAGCCGGCACGGGCTGCAAAGCGGATATCAGCTTCGTCGACAGAATTAATGTAAGGCATGGAAAGAATCGCTCCGGGAGCATTTATACCCTTGTGGTTTGAAACCTTTCCGCCTGCAATTACGGTACAGATGATTTCATTGCCTTCAATCTTGTCAACTCTTAATTCAATGATGCCGTCATTTATAAGAAGCGACATTCCCTCGCGGATATCGTCCTTTAACTCCTTGTAAGTGATGGTGGCGCGTTCGCTTGTACCCAAAACTTCCTCGGTTGTAAGAATAAACTGCTTTCCGGGCTCAAGCATTACAGCTCCGTTTTCGAAATCCTTAAGTCTGATTTCGGGTCCCTTTGTATCCATTAAAGCCGCAACAGTGGTATCAAGCTCCTTTGCAACCTTGCGAAGTCTCTTTAAACGTTCACCCTGTTCCTCACGTGTGCCATGCGAAAAGTTAAAGCGCGCAACATTCATGCCGGCTTCAAGCATCTTCTTGAGCATTTCTTCGCTCTCACTTGCAGGTCCAAGGGTACATACAATCTTTGTCTTTCTCATTATTTATATACCATCCTTTATTAATTATTTTTCCATGAGAATTTTACCATATATACCGAAAAAGAAAAAGAATGCAAAAGAGGACACTTAAGGACTCAAATGAGGTTGTTGAGGCAAAAGCTGATTTGCGTCATAATTATAATTAATTAAGGGCTCACCCAAAAAACTATTCGTTTCCTGAAAACAAATAGTCTTTTGGGTGAGACGCACGGTGATTGATAAAGTGAGGTCAATATGAAAAATATTCTTGAAGCAAAATTTATGGTTGAATTTATCCGTACGGTTACGAATATGTACCGTTTGGGATGGGATGAGAGAAACGGCGGGAACGTAAGCCTGATGCTTGACGAGGAAGAGGTTAAGGATTACGTGGACTTAAAGAAGGTAATTCGCACGATGGATACCGGCTTTACTTCGCCCAAGCTTAACGGTAAGATCTTTCTGGTAACCGGAACGGGAAAGTATTTTAAAAATGTGGAATTTGCTCCCGAAGTAAATTTGGGAATTGTTCATCTTGTTGAGGACGGAGCCAAGGCAGAGCTTCTCTGGGGCTTTGAAGACGGCGGAAGATTTACGTCAGAGTTCCCCGCACACATGATGAGCCATGCGGCAAGGCTTTCCGTAGATCCGGACAACAGGGTCGTAATGCATTGTCATCCCACAAACCTTCTTGCTATGACTTATGTTCATTCTCTTGATGAAAGAGAGTTTACCAGAACCCTTTGGCAGATGTGCACCGAGTGCATCGTGGTATTTCCGGACGGGGTTAATGTGCTTCCCTGGATGCTCTGCGGCACCAACGAGATAGGTGAGGCTACGGCAAAGAAGATGGAGACCGCGCGTCTTGTGGTTTGGTCGCAGCACGGAATTTACGGCGCAGGCAAGGATCTTGACGAAACTTTCGGCCTTATTGAGACGGCAGAGAAGGCAGCCGAAATCTATATGAAGATAGCACATCTTCCTATTATAAATACTATTACCGACGAGGAAATGCATCTTCTTGAAGAAAGATTTTCCATCAAGGCAAGAGAGGGTTATTTAGACTAAACGAAAAAGAAAATTTCTTCTTGCATTGCAAATTAACCTATGCTACAATGACATAGCTGTTTGAAAACAGCAACGGATGAGAACACTACATTTTAATAATATACAGCTTAGAAGAGGTGAAGTATGAAAGAAGGAATTCATCCTGAGTACTATCAGGCAACCGTAACCTGCAACTGTGGCAATACCTTTGTTGTAGGCTCAACCAAGAAGGAAATCCACGTAGAAGTTTGCTCCAAGTGCCATTCATTCTACACAGGTCAGACAAAGACCGCTAGAGCCGACGGACAGATTGAGAAGTTCAACAAGAAGTACGGCGTAAAGTAAAAAAGTTTACTGATGAGGTTGAGATTTTATCTCAACCTTTTTTCCTTTAAAGGAGACTTAAATGGCAAAGAAAAAGGTTAAGGCTTATTATTCCGGCATCGGCGGCCAGGCTGTTCTTGAAGGCATCATGATGAAGAACAAGGACAAATACGCTGTCGCTGTCAGAAAGCCAAATGGGGAAATAGAAGTAGATATAGATGAATACACGGGCGTCGCAAAGGATCATTTGCTTAAAAATCTTCCTTTCTTTAGAGGCATTTTCAATTTTATCGATTCGCTGACGCTTGGCATGAAGTCATTAAACTATTCGGCCACTTTTTATGAGGACGAAGAGGATAAAGAAACCCGTTTTGACAAGGCGATGGACAAGATCTTCAAGGACAAGACCGGCAAAGTCCTTTCGGGTATCGTGACATTTATTTCGATTATATTTGCCGTGGCAATATTTATCCTGCTTCCTTACTATCTGACGGCTCTGCTTACAAAGAACGTGCGTAACGAAACCCTTACGGCATTGATTGAGGGAATCATAAGGGTTTTAATCTTTGTGCTTTATGTCCTGCTTATTTCATTCAGCCGAGACATTAAGAGAGTTTACCGTTATCACGGGGCGGAGCATAAGTGCATTAACTGCATCGAGCACGGCCATCCTCTGACAGTTAAGAACGTCATGCGCGCTTCAAGGCTTCACAAGAGATGCGGTACAAGCTTTTTATTGCTTGTTATTTTGATAAGTATTATTTTGTTTTTCTTTATACGTGTCGAATCACCTCTATTGAAGGTTGTAATCAGGATTTTACTCGTTCCGGTAATTGCGGGTATTGCCTATGAGTTCATCCGTGTAGCCGGAAAAAGAAACAATATCTTTATAAAGATTATTTCGGCTCCCGGCCTTGCCCTTCAGAAGATTACGACCAAAGAACCGGATGAGTCAATGGTCGAAGTCGCCATCGCGGCAGTGGAAGCGGTATTCGACTGGAAGGACTTCCTGAAAGAGAAGTTCGGATATTCGGAAGAAGAACCGAAGGCAGAAAGCGAATCCTCGGATGTTCTTACTAAAGAGAGCAACAACAATGAAATACAGTAAGCTTTATGAATTCGGCTGTCTTCAACTAAAGGCAGCCGATATTTCGGATTGGAAGACAGATGCAAGGCTTCTCTTGGAATTTGCCTGCGGAACGGATTTTAATTTTCTTTATACAAATCCGGACTTTGAAGTTTCGGAAGATAAAGAAAACCTTTACAAAGAATATATAGACAAAAGACTGACACATGTGCCGGTTCAGCATATCACGGGCACGCAGTGTTTTATGGGACTTGACTTTAAGGTAACTCCGGATGTACTGGTTCCGCGTCCCGATACTGAAATTCTGGTAGAAGAGGTACTTAAAGACCTTCACGACGGAATGAAGATACTGGATATGTGTACCGGTTCGGGCTGTATCCTGCTTAGCCTCTTAAAATATTCAAATGACTGCACGGGTCAAGGCGTAGACATAAGCCCTGAGGCACTTAAAGTGGCAAGAGAGAATGCCGAAAACCTGGGAATCACAAGTGCCGAGTTTATTAAGAGCGACCTTTTTCAAAATGTAAGTGAAAAATTTGATATACTTGTTTCAAATCCTCCGTACATTAAGACTTCGGAAATCAAAACGCTTATGCCCGAGGTGAGGATTCACGATCCTTACATCGCTTTGGATGGGCATGATGATGGTGTTTATTTTTACAAAAAGATACTTGAAGACAGTCCGGAATTTTTAAATCGCGGAAGTCTGATTGCATTTGAAATAGGAAATGATGAGGGCGAGGCAGTTTCCAAGCTCATGGAAGAAGCAGGCCTCAAGAACATTGAAGTGATAAAGGATTACGGCGGAAACGACCGCGTTGTAAAGGGATTTTTGTTTTAAGGAGTAAGTATGTTTGACAAACTTGAAAATCTTTTAATCAGATTTGAGGAGCTGATGGGAGAACTTTCTTCTCCGGGCGTTACGGACGATACAAAAAGATTCCGTGCTCTTATGAAGGAACAAAGTGATTTGACTCCCATAGTCGAGACTTATAAAAAGTACAAAAAGGCAAAGCAGGATATCGACGATTCAATTTCAATGCTTGAAGAAGAATCGGACGAGGAAATGCGTGAGCTTTTAAAAGAGGAGCTTTCGACGGCAAAGTCGGATGTGGAGAAACTTGAAGAAGAGCTTAAAATTTTACTGCTTCCCAAGGACCCCAATGATGACAAAAACGTAATTGTTGAAATTCGTGCGGGCGCAGGCGGCGATGAGGCGGCGCTTTTTGCGGCAGAACTTTACCGCATGTATGTGCACTATGCCGAGAAGCAGCATTGGAAGGTTGAAACACTTAATATCGATGATATCGGTATCGGCGGCATGAAGGACGTTAACTTCTGCGTAACCGGAAACGGTGCTTATTCAAAGCTTAAATACGAGAGCGGCGTTCATCGTGTACAGAGAGTTCCCGAAACCGAATCGGGCGGACGTATCCACACTTCGACCGCATCGGTTGCTGTTATGCCCGAGGTAGAGGATGTCGATGTCGTAATCGATGAAAAGGATATTCGTATCGACGTAATGAGAGCCTCCGGAAACGGCGGACAGTGTGTCAATACCACGGACTCCGCGGTACGTCTTACTCACTATCCTACGGGAATTGTGGTTTATTCGCAGACCGAGAAGAGCCAGCTTCAGAACAGAGATAAGGCTTTTGCTTTACTTCGTGCAAAGCTTTACGATATAGAGCTTCAGAAACAGCACGACGAGCAGGCGGATTTAAGACGTTCACAGATCGGTACGGGTGACAGATCCGAAAAGATTCGTACCTACAATTTTCCCCAGACGAGAGTTACCGACCATCGCATAGGGCTTACGAGCCACAATCTTGACGGAATCTTGGACGGTGACCTTGACGAGCTCATTGACAGTCTGATTGCCGCAGACCAGGCAGCAAAGCTTGCAAAGATGGAGAATCGCTAAACACTTGGAGACGATATGGCAGATTTGATAATAGATGCGCTTAAGGATACGCTTAAACTCATACCTTTTCTTTTTGTAACCTACCTTGCAATGGAATATCTTGAACACAAGACTTCCTCGAAGGTACTTTTGTGGGTACAGAAAGCGGGAAATTTCGGACCCCTTATCGGAGGACTTTTAGGAGCCGTTCCACAGTGCGGATTTTCGGCTGCAGCGTCTTCTTTGTACGCAGGAAGAGTCATTTCACTCGGTACGATACTTGCAATCTATCTTTCGACGTCCGATGAAATGCTTCCGGTACTGATTTCCGAGAAGGCACCGATAAAGCTGATCCTTGTGATCTTACTCATAAAAATTTTGCTCGGTATTTTCTGGGGATATATGACGGATTTACTGTTCTTCAGAAACGAAAATGCACACGAGCATATAAATATTCATTCTCTCTGCGAAGAAGAACACTGTAATTGCAATAAGGGAATTTTGGGTTCCGCAATCAAGCACACGCTTCAGATAGCGGGATTCATATTGCTGATAACACTTGCGCTAAACGTATTTATAGACCTTGTCGGAACCGATTCACTTAAAGAACTTGTATTTAATCACAAGATTTTCGGACCCCTCATAGCAGGTGTGATAGGACTGATTCCGAATTGCGCATCATCCGTAGCCATTACCGAGCTTTACCTTGACGGAGCGCTTTCTTTCGGTTCACTTATTTCCGGTTTACTCACCGGAGCGGGAGTCGGTTGGCTCGTACTCTTAAGGGCATCCAACTCAGTAAAAAGAACGTCGAAGGTCGTCCTTCTTCTGTATATATTCGGCGTGGTTTCGGGAATAGTAATCGGATTATTTATGTAAATAAACGATTACGAATTTGCGACAATAAGCTGTTTAATGTAACCTTAAAAGATTAATTTGCCGGTAAATTCCGGGTTTTGCAAACCAATAAACAGGGCTTTGAATTTAGGAGGAAAAGATGAATTTTTATTGCCTTACGCTTTTTCCAAAGCTCATCGAGGATGCGTTTTTAACGAGCATTACAGGCAGAGCTTGTAAAAATAAAATATTGAATCTTGAATGCATTGACATAAGAGATTTTTCAGAGGATAAGCACGGTCGGGTTGATGACTATACCTATGGCGGCGGAGCGGGGCTCTTGATGGAAGCAGAGCCTGTTTTTAAAGCGTACGAAGCTACAATGGATAGGATAAAGAAACCTGCCCGTGTCCTTTTTATGTCTCCGAAAGGTAAAACCTTTAATCAGGAGATGGCGATTGAGCTATCGCATGAAGAAAACCTCATCTTCCTATGCGGACATTATGAGGGGATTGATGAAAGAGTTTTGGAAGAAATCGTGACGGATGAGGTTTCACTCGGAGACTTTGTGCTGACGGGCGGCGAACTTCCTGCGGTTGTCATGATGGATGCAATTTCCCGTATGATACCCGGAGTCCTTCACAATGAGGTTTCGGGAGAGACGGATTCTTTTTATGACGGTCTTTTGGAATATCCTCAGTACACAAGACCGGAAGTGTGGCATGAAAAGTCCGTACCCTCGTTACTGTTAACCGGAAGACATGACGAGGTTGATGAGTGGAGACTTTCGGAATCACTTAAAATTACCAAAAAGAACAGATTTGACCTTTACAGTCAATACAGAACGGAGCATTCTTTTTCGCTTAAGCGGGACAAGAGATTTCATTTGCTGGCAAACGGCAGCGGCATCTTTGATGAGGATACCGAAGGTAAACTTTCCTATTTTAAAGAACTTCACGATACTTACGGCCTGAAGGTTTCTTTATACGTGGATGAAGTTAATTTGACTGATGCAGTCACCGCTGAAGAAAGAATTAATTATCTAAAAATTAATAATTCCTGGCTAAAGTTTTCACCGGTGTTTAACGATAATTATGAAGAAAATTATATAAGGCTTGATAAACTTTTGGGTAGGGAAAGTATAGATACCTGTGCTTTACCCGGAAGCAAACTTTCGGACAAAAATTTTATCCTTGAGACAGTAAAAAAACATAATTTTACCGGTTTTTATTTGACCGAAAATGAACCTTTTTTAGGTGTGGAAAAGTCTTTATATATAGGAGAGGAAATTAAGAATATTTTCTCAGAGGAAGAAAGCCTGAAGTTTAGGAGCGAAGGCGTAGTTTACAGTCTTGAAAACAACTGTTTCTTCTTTAAATTAAACGGAACGGTTGATGATTACGATAGCCTTTACGAAAAATTAAAGCCTTATCCGAGGGCAAAGGAAAGTAGGAACGTAACACTTTTGCTTAAGGATCCGACAGTCAAGAACATAAAGGCAATCAAGGAAGGACTTAAATTTCTTACAAAGAATAATTACAGATTTCTTTTTCCGATGGAGTACTTATATTGAAAAAATTTGTTTCATGGAATGTAAACGGTTTGAGAGCCGTGTGCGAAAAAGGTTTCTTTGATACATTCAAAGAACTTGATGCCGACATATTTGCACTGCAGGAAATCAAGCTTTCCGAAGGGCAGTTTGAAACGGACGTTGACGGTTATCACACATATTTTAATTACGCCGAGAAAAAGGGATATTCCGGAACGGCTGTATTTTCAAAGGAAGAGCCTTTGAATGTCACCTACGGAATCGGAATTGATGAGCACGACCACGAGGGACGGGTAATCACACTTGAGTTTGAAAAGTTTTTCTTTATCGATGTGTACGTACCGAATTCCCAACAGGAACTAAAGCGACTCGATTACCGCATGAAGTGGGAAGATGATTTCAAGGATTACCTGTTAAGGCTTAAGGCTAAAAAGAGCGTCATCGTTTGCGGCGACTTAAATGTGGCTCACAAGGAAATAGATATTAAGAATCCGAAGGCTAACCGCAGGAACGCAGGCTTCACCGATGAGGAACGGGGCAAGATGACGGACCTTTTAAATGCGGGTTTCATTGATTCCTTCAGATTTAAATATCCGGATGCAAAGGATATCTACTCCTGGTGGTCGTACAGGTTTAAGGCCAGGGAAAAGAACGCCGGGTGGCGGATAGATTACTTTTTGACATCCGATGATTTAAAAGATTCGATAAAGGATTCTTTGATACATACCGATATATTCGGGTCGGATCATTGCCCGGTGGAACTGAGAATGGACATTTAAATAAAAGCGGGGGTTTTAATTATTGGTAAATGGGGTTGCCATAGAATATAGCGATTAATAAGTAAGTAAAGCGTTTCTATCATATTTCATAGAAGCATAATGGTGGGGCTTACAAAGGAGCGAAGTATGAACAAAAAGAAAATTAACAGTATTTTAAGAGGCATGGCAGCCACGGGAATTGCAATCGGAGGAGTCAGCTCAATCCAGGGAACCGAGATGGTTTATGCGAATGAGTTGGACAGCAGTTCAGTTAGCGAAAGCGAGGATGTAGAGGGAAGCGCAAGCGAAACAAAATCCGAAAGCTTGGCCGAAGAATGGGAAACCGAGAACTCCGAGGCAGAAAGCGCATCTTTGACAAATAAATTAATGACAACCGGCCTTTCGCAGGAAGAGTCAAAGCCTGTTTCGGAAGACAGTCTTGCATCAACCATAGCAAGTGAGGACAGTGCACTTCTTTCAGGATCTGCATCGGCAAGCGAATCTTTAGCAGAAGCTGTGAATTCCATTTCCGAGGCATCCGCATTGGCAAGCGAGTCTTTGAAAAAAGCTGAGTCGGCAGCTGCAAGCGAATACGATTCAATATCAGTATCTAATTCCGAATATGAGGCTTCATTAAGTGTGGCTTATTCGGAAAGTCTTTCAGAAGCACAGAGCGCATATGACAGTGCGTCTACAGCTTTTGAGAGCGCAAATGCGAAAGATGAATATTTGGAAAGCCTGATTGCCGATATAGAGACACAGAAGTCTTTTGTAAACAGTTTGGTTGCGGACAATAAGGACAACGGAAAAACTCTGAATCAAATCTCATATGAGGATGCAGAAGGTGTAACACGCAGCTATTGGTATGCAGCAAATAAATTGGCAAATCTCTTAGTTCAGTATAGCTTTTATCAGAATGACGGAGTTGAAAAAATTACATATTCCGATTGGGTGCAGAACGGTGGCTCTGACTACACCGAGAATTATGTAAAAGTTGAATATGAGGATAGCACAGGAGTTACTCATACAGCATATTTTGATTATGCGACAATTGATTCAAACGGTAAGATTCTTTACAACCAGGATGGAACTGCTAATTCGGATGCTATTAGTCCCGGTAATGTCGCAGGAATTGCAGTTTTACAGAAGACATTAGCATCGGACACTTCAGATTCCGGTAACCAAGACGGCAACAGTGAAAGTGGCAATAGCGGTAAAGATGACCATCATGGTTCCGGCGACAAAGGCGACCATCATGGCCCTGACGGCAAGGACAATCAAGGCGGCAGGGGTGACCAAGGCAGCAGCAGTGAAACCAAAACCGGAATGTTTGCCAATAGTGGAAAAGAAGTAAAATATACAACCAACGATGGCGTAGAGCATAACGGTAATTACCAAACAAAGGGTGATTATTTATATTCAACAGAAGACTATAATCACCAAAGAGATGATTATAGCCAGCAGCGTAGTGACTTAACATCGGCTTCTCACTCACTGAGTGCATTAAAGTCGGAAAGCATGAGTGAGGCTGCTTCCAGAAGCGCATACTTGAGCGAGAGTGATGCGGCAAGAAGCAGTGCTTATGAAAGCCTTAGCAGGTCCACTTCCGAAAGTCTTTCCGAAAGCGACAAAGCTTCAACAGCTTTCAGCGAGTCCGTAAGCTTAAGTGAAGAAAAATACAAGAGTACATCAGAAAGTCTTTCCGCAGCTCATGATGCAGCAATCGCAAGTCAGAGCAGTAGCCTTAGCGAAAGCACTGAGAAGAGCTTAAGTGAGAGTACCGAAAAGAGCTTGAGCGAGA
>CAVJJQ010000023.1:12416-27424 GCA_963649755.1 bacterium
GCGAAAGTACTGAGAAGAGCTTAAGTGAGAGTACCGAAAAGAGCTTGAGCGAGAGCCTTAGCAATGCAGCTGCTTCAATAAGCGAGAGCCTTAGTGATGCAGCAGCCCCGGGAAGTGAGAGCCTTAGCAACGCAACTGCTCCGGCCCCGGAAAGCGAGAGCCTTAGCAATTCAACTGCCTCTGAAAGCGAGAGTACTAGCAATACAGCAACCTCTGAAAGCGAGAGCACTAGCGATACAGCAACCTCTGAAAGTGAGAGCACTAGCGATGCAGCTCCCTCAACAAGTGAGAGCACTAGCAATACAGCAACCTCAGAAAGTGAGAGCACTGGCGATGCAGCGTCCTCGACAAGTGAGAGCACTAGCAATACAGCTGCTTCAACAAGCGAGAGCATCAGTAACGCGGCTACCTCGGCAAGTGAGAGCATAACGGTTACAGAGACGACGATTGAAGACACTCAGGTTCCGGAGGCAGCAGCACCTGCAGCAACAGTTACATCGGAAGCTGCGGTTGCAGCAGTAGCACCTACGGCAGCAACACCCGCAGCGGTAGCTCCTACGGCAGAGACGGAGATCGCAACAATTGAGGATGAGGATGTTCCGCTTGCAGTTGTCGAAAGCGAAAGTGCTTCGACCGAGATTGAGGATGAGGATACTCCTCTTGCATCTCCTGTGAAAGCATCGGCAGGACTCAGCACCTGGTGGTGGAGCGTTGTGGCAGCAGCCGCAAGCGTTACCGGAAAGGGAGCGGTCGATCATCGCAAGAGAAAGAAAAACGACGAGGACGATTCCGAAAAATAACTTTCTTGAGCAGTATCAGTGAATAATTTATAATAGATGTGACCACCCAAGGGTGGTCACAATCTTTATGTTGAGGCGGAAATGAGCTTGAATAATTCACATAAAAAAGAACATGTCCTACTTTATAAAGTGTTATATTCCGCCATTATTGTCGCAATATACATTATCGGTATAAATATCCCGCTTTACGGTGTAGACACGCTTGCAAACAAGAATCTTCAGATTGATGCTCAGCAGATATTAAACCAGACACTTAACGGCGATATTCGCAACTCATCGATATTCTCGCTGGGGCTTTGGTCATACATGATGGCGTCCATGTTCGTCATGCTGATGGTTTCGATTATTTCGATTGACAAAACGCACAAAGTTTTTCCGAAAAAAATCAGCCGGGCCACAATCATACTTACCGTAATTTTTGCCTCGGTTCAGGCATATACCAACATTCAAAACTTTACCTATACCTCATCCGAATATCTCATCCTTACAAAGGCAATCGATTTTTTGGAGATGATTACAGGCATGCTTCTCGTTATTTTTCTTTGCGAACGTATGGGAAAATACGGAATAGGCGGCAGGACGACGGTCTTTGTCATCAACGTTTTTGACGGATTGCTGACAATGCTTGACGGAATGAGTATAGAGAAAATACTTCTTCCCACGGCAATCGCTATCGTGGAAATAGCGATTATGCTCTTCATGGAGACAAGGGAAAAGCGCATCCCGGTACAGAGGGTTTCGATACACAATATTTACGCAGACAAGAACTATATAGCCTACAAGTTCAATCCTGTCGGGGTCATGCCCATAATGTTTGCTTCGGTTGCATTTATACTGCCGCAATTTTTAAGTTCCTTCCTTGCGGAAATTTTGTGGGACAATCCGGCCGTTTCCTACGTGGCTGAAAATATGGTACTCACAAAGCCGCTCGGAATCTGGGTTTACATGGCTGTGATAGTCATCTTAAATGTTTCTTTTTCCTTTATAATGCTGTCTCCGGGTGTGACGGCGGACAACCTTTTAAAGGCGGGAGATTCGATTCTTGACATTTATGCTGGCAGACAGACAAAGCGCTATCTGATAAGGACGATTTTGTTTCTTTCTCTGCTGAGTTCATTTGTGATGGCACTATGCCAGGGCGTTCCGTTGTTTTTGCAATTCGATGGGTTTGTGGATGAGAAGCTTGCGATGCTTCCAAGCTCTGCCATGATGTTGACCGGCATGTGGATTTCAATTCACAGAGAGGCCAAAGTTTACCGAAATATTGACCGCTACAAGCTGTTAGTTTAGGAGAAAGAAATGCTTTTTTTTATCCCGGCATGGTACAAAGAAAATACATGGAATGAAGACGAGCAGATCTGGTATGTGCGAAGGGAGAAGTCCGAGCTTGACGAAACCATCAAGCAGATCACGCTTTTTCACCGAAATGTAAAGCAGGATTACCATGTGCTGGTGCTCGGCTACTCTCCGAATTTACGGCATTTCCTTCATAGGCAGGGAATGTTTCGGGCTTCGTATTGGTCGTGCTTTGACGCGATAGCTCAGATACGAAGGCGCAAGGTTTCGGTCCTTTCGTATCACGATATGGCCTGGCCCGAGGGTACTGAGTTTGTCAATTCTTCCTTTGCCGTGCTTGCCTTCATAAACGGAGAAAAGTATGCGAAGGTCGAGTTTGGCGAGGACGGTAACCCCATTTCAATAGACATGTACAAAGAAGGCGTTATTTGCCGACGCAATTTTTATGATGACAGGGGCTTCGTGTCCTCTACGGTTATATTTGAAAATGGCAAAGAAAAATATCAGGATTTCCTCACGGAAAACGGAACTTGGAAATTAAGACTTTTCTATAGCGACGGACACGTTTGTGTCAATCCATTAAGCCCTTCGTATGATATTGAAGACGGCAGCACCGTTTACGAAATCTTATTTTCAAAGCCTGAGTACGCTTCAATGTCCGACGTGGTCGAGGAAGTGCTGACGGAATACGTAAAATGCGCCACAAAAGACGATCGTTTTTTCGTGGCGGCTCACCCGCTTCATATGGAAGTGTTAAAGCACTGCCTGCAAAAAGAAAGATACATTGTAACCTTTTTTGAAGATCGCTTTGATTACGAGAATATCAACCAAATCAGGGATTTCCTGATAAAAGCCGAATACATCATCACGGATTCGAAACTTACATCGATAGATGTAAAGAGGCGTGTCGGTGAAAGACACTTAAATATAATGGATATCCCACCCTTCGATTCACGTGTTGACTTCGGCGTCAGCAGAGAGTTAAAGGTTCAAAACATTTTAGTTCCGATTGACGGAATCGAAAAAAGCCTCTGCGGAAATATTATCCTTCAGGTTGCCGATTACCTTAAAAAGAACGAGTTTGCAAGAGCTCATCTCTTTTCAAGGGATGCTTGCCTTTCACGCAACGATAAATGCAAGGAAGAGCTTGCCGATTTTCTTCAAAAGAACGGCTTTGAAAAAGAATGGGTCATTAAATCATCCGATAATCCCGACAGGGAAAAAGTCCGTTTCTTTTTCGACATATGCGTGGATGAACGCGATGTCAGCAAATGTATCAATGAACAGCGTGTCATTTTGGACCTTCGGAAGAAGATGGATGTCTATATGTTCATTACCGCCATCAGTAAGGGCGTGCCGCGTATCAGCATGCAAAAGGACCAGTTTTTTGAGCATATGAAGAATGGGTATCAGATAGATGACTGCTCACAGATTCAGCCGGCTCTGAGTTACTACCTTGATAATTTCGAAAACTGGAATGCGGCGCTTATTTCATGCTACGAATTGAGCCAAAAATACTCAACAGACGTACTCTTGGCTTCATGGAGAAAGGTGTTAGGTATCGTTGAATAAGATAAATCTTCTTTATGTCGGCTTAAACAACTTTACAACAGAATATGCCATACCGGATTACGTCTTTGTAAAGGATTCAAAAGAAGTTTCCAAAGGAATTGCCGAATTTGATATTGTGATACTTGACAGAAATATCAAAGAAACGGAACTTGACTTTCTTTTTAAGGTTACAAAGGGGTATTGCCTGTTTGCTACGGAGCATGTTGACTTAAATGAAGAAGTTACGGCTTCTTTTTACAAAGGCAAGATGGGGCAAACTCTTAATACAGGCGATATTCAAAGATTTTTAAATGAAGATGCTTTTAAGTATTTCGGATATTCGTACGGTGAAAAGTTCAATCCGAATGCGCTTGTAATCAGCAAGTTCTTTAAGGGGACGGTCGAAAGTGACGAAAGCTATTCAAGAAAACTCGAGGGTGACTTTGGCAGTCAATATACTCAGATAGCGTATTGGCGGTACAATATTCCCATTCAGAAGGGGCAGTTTATCGATTTCTTCCTTGAGTACCAAAAACACGGAACGGTGGAAATTCGGTTAAGAGTGGTTGAATTTTACAGCGGTTCGGTGGAAGGCATCAAATGTACCAAAATTTTTAATGAGGATGATTTAAAATCAACAGTAACAATAGGCGGAGAGGATACCGGTGTTACGGCATTTGTGTCAATTCTTGCAAAGGGCAGCGGAAGACTTGAAATTATTTCGCTTCATGACAGGCATTCAAGGCTGGATAAGGGCTTTTTCATGCCGGGAGGAAAGCGGCATGTGTCTCCAATGGGAGAAGAGTTTTTTACCTACTTTGAAAAAGGAGACTGTAAGCCGCCGCTTCTTGTTTATTTTTCCGGATACCGCACGAAGGAAGGCTTCGAGGGGTATCATATGATGCGCGAATTAAAATGTCCTTTCTTACTTATTTCGGATCCGAGACAGGAAGGCGGAGCCTGTTATATAGGGGATACCGAATATGAACGGATGATTACCGCCGCGATTAAAGAATCTATGGCAGAGCTTGGATTTACAAAGAAAGATGTTGTTTTTTCCGGGGCTTCCATGGGGACCTACGGAGCACTTTACTACGGTGCAAAGATTACGCCTCATGCGTTGGTGCTTGCAAAGCCAGTTGTCAACATGGGAAATGTCGCGGAAAATGAAAGAATAGTCCGCACGGAGGGCTTCGGAACATCCATCGATTTGCTTGAAAAAAACTACCATTCATTGGATAAAGAAGCAGTTGAAAAATTCAATCAAAGGCTTTGGAAGGAATTTACTGAGGCTGACTGGTCGGAGACAAAGTTCGTAATTTCCTATCTTTATGAGGACGATTACGATCCGGACGCCTATCAGAGCATTTTAAAGCATTTAAATTCAAGCGGTGTCGAGGTTTACGGAAAAGGAAACCACGGGCGCCACACCGACAACCCGACATCGGTTATGACATGGTTTAGGAGCAGATATACTAAGCTTTTGGAAGAAGATTTTGACAGGTGATTAAGGAGCAGGGATTATGGGCAGGGACAGCTGGACTGTAAAATGGAAGGATCAGCTTTCGGACACATACACATACGGGTCTAAGATTAAGTTTCATGCCAATGGGGCTGTTTCTTTTTCGAATCCCCTTATGCCGCCCGGAACCGTGATACACAGGTGGTATTCAAAGACGAACTACCAGGTAAAGAGGATAGAGCCGTCGCTTCCAATGATTGACGGGGAAAGACCGTATTTGCTGACACTTAACGCTTCGGAAAATTCTTCTTTACGAGACTCGCTTCTTATAAGAATTAATTTTTATGACAGATATGATGTTTTTGCGGACAGCATTATCATCCGCGAAAAGAAAACTTTTTTTAAGCCTTCGGTTAAGACATACAGCTACGAAATCGAGCTGATAAACGGCGGAAGCGCCGACTTTACGTTCAATTCGCTGATCTTGGAGGAAGTTTCGGAGAAAGAATTCGATGAAGAACAGAAGAGGATTGAGAAGATTAAAGAAGCTTCTTACAAAAGTGAAAAAAAGTGGAGAAAGAATAAAGAACCTAACGGACGAAGATTTAAAGGGTCAGACGGAGGTCCTAAAACAAAGATATCAAAACGGTGAGTCCTTGGACGACCTTTTGTATGATGCTTTTGCGGTAATCATTGAGGCGGACGAACGCGTCTTGGGTAAGCGCCCTTACGATGTGCAGATTCTTGCGGGGATGGCTCTCCATGAAGGCTACATGGCTGAGATGAACACCGGTGAGGGGAAGACCCTTTCGGCAACTATGCCGCTTTACCTAAATGCTCTGACCGGGAAGAGCTGTATCCTGGTCACCACGAACGAGTACCTTGCGGGCCGTGACGGAGCCGAAATGGGTGAGGTCTACAATTTCCTCGGACTTACCTGTTCATATCCGAAGGGTGAAGAGAAACTATCAGACTTAGAGAAAAAAGTTTTTTATTCTGCCGATATTATATATACGACAAACGGGGCCTTGGGATTTGATTACCTGTTTGACCACCTTGTCAAGAAAAAAGAAGATCATTTCCTCTGTGACCTTTACTACGTAATTATAGATGAGGCGGATTCGGTGCTGCTTGACTCAGCCGTAATGCCTTTGGTAATCTCCGGTGTTCCGAGGGTTCAGTCAAATTTGTATCGCGTCTGTGATTTCTTTGTCTCGTCACTTCGTGAAAAAATTGACTACATCGAAGAGGACGGGGCGGTATGGCTTACGCAAAAGGGCGTAGCCTATGCCGAGAAATTTTTCGGCATATCGAATTTCTACGGACATGAGAATTTTGAAATTAACAGACATGTCACTCTTGCTTTAAGAGCTCAGAAGGTCTTAAAGAATCAGAAGGATTACGTGGTAACGGACAAGGGTGAGATAGAACTTTTCGACGGTACGACGGGAAGGCTCATGCACGGGGTAAAGCTGCGGGGCGGAGCCCATCAGGCAATCGAGCAAAAAGAAAACGTAAAGCTTTCCAAAGAGTCGCGAACGGTAGCATCAGTCACCTTCCAAAATCTTTTCATGATGTTTGAAAAGATGGCGGGAATGAGCGGAACAATTCTTGATGCCAAGGACGAGCTATGGGATGTGTACGGGAAAAAGGTCATTAAAATTCCCACGAACCGCCCGGTTATCAGAAAGGACAGGAAAGATAAATACTTCCTGACCGCGGAAAAGCAGTTTTGGAATGCGGCGGACGACCTTGAGAATATTCACGCGACGGGCCAGCCTGTTTTGGCGGTGCTTAATTCGGTTACGGATACAAAGCTCTTTTCAAGACTTTTAATCGAAAAGAATATCGCCCACAATGTCCTTGATGCGAGCAACGCATTTTGGGAAGCGCAGATTATAGCAGGTGCGGGTCAGATGAACGCAGTCACCGTTGCGACCACCATGGCGGGACGCGGAACCGATATAAAGCTGGGAGAGGGAGTAAAGGAACTTGGCGGTCTTGCAGTTCTCGGAATCGGAAGAATGGACAATGTCCGTTCGGAACGTCAGGCAAGGGGAAGGTCCGGCAGACAGGGAGACCCCGGTTTTTCCCAGTTTTACGTAAGTCTTGAGGACGATATTGTAGGGTCCGAGGAAGATGGGAAGCTTGAACGTTTCATTGACGGAAAACGCCATATTTCAAGGCATCGTTTGAAAAAAATTATAAATCAGAGTCAGAGGTTAAAGGCCGAGACGGATGAATCGGGACGTAAAAAATCCGTTCAGTACGATGCGGTGCTTAAGCGTCAGAGAGACTTAGTATATGAGACCAGAGAAAGCCTCTTGAACGGTGAAACCGTCGGTACGACGAAGATTATGAATATCGCAAGGGAAGATGTCAGGGATTATTTAAATACACTGAAACGCCCGGAGATTTCTGAGCTAAACCGCTACATCCTTGACAATCTGTCGTATTCTTTGGACGATGGACTTGGTAAGATAGATATTAATAATAAGGAAGCTTTGGAAGAATATCTGGTATCGCTTGTAAGCGACGGCCTTTTAAAGCAAAGAAGTAAGATTTACGATGCCGATGCGTACGAAGGCTTTATAAGAGAGGCTACCCTTAAGGCAGTGGATGACGGATGGGTAGAGCTCATCGACTATTTGGAACAGTTAAAGTACGCCGTGGTCGGACGAGCCTCGGCTCAGAGAAATGTAATATTTGAGTATCAGAACGAGGCATATGCTTCTTACCTTGATACTTCAAAGGTTGTAAAAAGAAACATTATAAGAAACATTTTGCTAAGCGATGTAAGCATCGACGGTGAGGGAAAGTTAAAAATTATTTACCCATAGAGTCAATGACGTAAAATGCGTTTTTTGGAGCGTTTTGGACATTGTCAGGAGCAAAGTACCTTTTTTAGACACCGGCAATTTTAAGATAATCCGATTTTATTGGAGGATGAGATGGTATACAATTTCAATCTCGGAATAGGCTGGGCAAGCAGCGGCGTGGAATACGCACAGAGCTACAGAGCAAATATGCTGAGGCGTGCCGGCATACCGGAAAAGTTTATTTTTACCGATATGTTTCCAAGCGAAAATATCGAGCATATGACGAAAAATATTGGATTTACGGATGATGAGGTAATCTGGCTTTATACCTATTTTACGGATACGCATATTTCGCCTGTTACCTTTACACTTGAAGATTTAAAGAAAACCCTTCCGAAGGAACCCTATGAATTTTCGAGAAACGGTAAGATTTGTAAGTTTGTGTTCAAAAATTCGGATAAATTTTACACCGCCTACATGGTTGATGAGCACAAGAATCTCGTCCATCGTGTGGAAATAGTGTCAAGAGGTTGTTTAATCCGTAAGGATTATTATACTTACTGTAAGATTTATTCCGAATATTACGGTCCGTTAAACGGAAAGGCTCATTTATATGCCAGAAGCTTCCTTAATGAAGACGGAAGCGTCGCATACGAAGAGCTTAATGATGAAGACAGCGTTCTTTATAAATTTAAGGACACGGTTCTTTATTCAAAAGAAGAACTGGTGGCATACTTGGTACGTAAGCTTCACCTTACGAAGAAAGATACTGTCATCATTGACAGGACTACAGGCATTGGTCAGTCAATTCTTGAGAACTGCGGGGATGCACGGGTGGGAATAGTCATTCATGCCGATCACTTCAGCGAGGGCGGCACGGATGATGAGAATATTCTTTGGAACAATTACTATGAATATGTATTTGACCAAAGCAGTCATATTGACTTTTTCATAACTGCTACGGATGCTCAGAACAAGATTCTCAAGAATCAGTTTAAGAAATACTGCGGGAAATTGCCGAAGATAGTGACCATTCCGGTCGGAAGCCTTGAGAAGCTTAATTATCCTACACTTGAAAGAAAGAAGCATTCCCTCATCACGGCCTCACGTCTTGCAACGGAAAAGCATTGCGACCAGATTATCGAAGCGGTCGTATTGGCAAGAGAGAAGGTTACCGATTTGACTCTCGATATCTACGGAGTCGGTGGGGAAAAGGCAAAGCTTGAAGAACTGATTTCAAAGCACAATTGCGGTGATTATGTACATTTGATGGGACAAAAGAATATGTCTGATATCTATGAGCACTATGAAGCTTATGTTTCGGCATCGCAAAGCGAAGGCTTCGGACTTTCCCTGATGGAGGCGATAGGCTCCGGACTTCCGATTATAGGCTTTGACGTACGATACGGAAATCAGACATTTATTGATTCGGGCCGTAACGGTTATAGGATTCCGGTTACGGATGATATGGATGCAAAGGACAAAATAAAGCTTTTATCGGAATATATAGTAAAACTCTTTACGGAAGATGATATAGTTTCTTTTTCCAAGCATTCCTATGAAAAGGCGGAAAGCTACAAGACGGAGGAGGTGATGAAGAGATGGGAAAAGCTCATAAAATAACCCTGCTCTTTGACTCTTTTTCCGATGAGAGTGCGAATCTGTATGCTTCGTTTAAAAATTCCGGAATACCGGCAAATGCGGTTTCAATAGAGGATGACGGATTTTTGCCTGACGGAATTGAATCCGTATACGGTTTCTTCTTACATGATAAGGATTCAAATCTTTCGGGGCGTCCCAAGTATTTCAATCAGATTGAGGTACCCGATTATTGGCAAATTGAGGGGACCAATTCAAACGGCAAGGTGATGGATCGCGGTAAGGAACGGGCGCGGATTTTTTACATAAAGCCTCAGCACAAGCGCCTTGTAAAGGTTGTGGACTGGTTAGATGACAAGGGTGTCGTACGACTTTGCGAGCATTACGACAAATACGGAAACATCTTTTGTAAGACAGTATTTAATAAAGCCGGGAAAAAGGCGATGCGTAGGTTCTTTTCTGCACAGGGTGAGGAAAGAATTGTTGAAAGCTTTGTGACCGGGGATATTTTGGTAAAGTACGAAGGTAAGGATTATATCTTTAAGAATAAGACCGAACTTATAAAGTTTTATCTTAAATGCACGGGTCTTGATAAAACTTCCTTATACTATAATTCACTGTCATATCCTTTCTTTGCCTCGCAAGGGCTCGATGCTAACGGATGCGAGGATGCGCTCTTCTGGAATGAGCCTGTCGGAAACGAGATTCCCGGGAATATGAGGATTATCCTCAATAAGCAGTCAGTTCGCACGAATACGATTTACGTACAGAGGCGTGAAGCATATGAAAGGCTTATTAAGCTCGGTGCCCCTAAGAATATTGTTAAGAGACTTGGGTATGTGTATGATTTTGTAAGAGAGAACGGACATCGCCCGGAAATACTGATCTGCACAAATTCGGATGAAGTGCTTCATATCAATGATTTTGCGAGGCTTGTACCGAATGCGAATTTTCACATTGCGGCTCTTACGGAGATGTCGTCAAAATTACAGTCCGTCGGTACAAACAAAAATGTTTTTTTGTACCCGAATGTAAAGCCAAGCAGCCTGGATGCGTTATTTGAAAAGTGCGATTTTTATTTAGACATAAATCGCGGAGTCGAAATCGCGGATGCAGTACACAGAGCATTTCTAAACAACATGCTGATAGTCGGGTTTGAAGAAACGATGCACAATCCATACTATACCGCGGACACGAATACCTTTCCGGTCAATGAGTTTAAGGACATGGCGGAGGCACTCAATGTGGCAATTGTTTCGACCGATTTGGTAAATGAAGCCCTGAATATGCAGAGGGAAGCCGCACTTTCCGAAAGTGCGGAAAATTATCGCAGTATTTTTAATAAGTAAAAAAACGGAGGATTTAAAAAATGAATGAAAAAGAAATCAAAAAGAAAAAGAGACAGAAGGGTTTTGCAACGGTTTTAGGGTATATCTGCATACTTGCGGTTTTGATTGCCGTATTTCCGGTTGTGCTTCCGATGATTTTTGGGTATACCCCACATCTTTGCGGAACCGATGTGTCGGGAAATGTATTTAAATACGGAAGTGTTGTTTATACAAAGGATATTGATATGTCGTCCTACAGAGAGGGCAAGCTTGTGGCAATTACTGCAGACACCGAAAAGGCACACACGGTTGACATTTATTATGTTGATTCAAACAGCGGTGATTCCTTGGAACTTCGTGACGGAAGCACGGTCTCCTATGATGAGGTAAAGGGCAATGTCCTGGCACAGACTCCGCTGGTAGGGTATTTGTGCCAATTTTCTTTTTCCGTAATCGGAATAATCGGGGAAGTGATCGTGCTGGCAGCAGGCATCTGCTTTACGGTATTTGCAAATAAGATTAGGAAAGAACTGGCACAGGCGGAAAAGTAACTATCGAAAAAATTTTTCAATTACACAAAACTACCCACTTGGGTAGTAGAAATTGACTTGATTTTAATTTACTGTTAATGTATCGTTAACGGCGTGGGGTGAGTGCGTTTGCCCTTGCCGGTAAAGTTATTAATAGTGGCTAATCGGGTTTGACATAAGCGTGAGGAGTAACTTTCTCGCGCTTTTGTTGTGCCTAAGGCTTTTTTAAAAGGAGAGTTTAAGATGAAAAACACAAGGACAAAGCGGGCTCTTGCATTCTTTATGAGTGTGATCATTACCTTCGCTACCTTTGCAAGTGATGCATCTCTTATCACGACTCAAGCAACAGGTAATACCGAAAGTAATCTGACGGCCGGCACGACTACTGCGGAAGGCATGAAGATCACCAAAACCGCAGCAATCGACGGTGAAGATGTTACTTTAACCTTTACGGTTGACGGCGCTGACGGTACAAAGATTACCCAGACCACAAGTGAGACGGCCGTTGTATTTGTAATGGATATTTCGGGCAGTATGGGCGATAAGGCATCACGGAAAGCAAATAAGACGAAATTAGAAGCTGCAAAAGATGCCGCAAAAAAGTTTGCTGAGGGCTTGCTTGAGAATGATAAGATTTCCATCGGTGTTGTGACTTATGGTACAAAGGCACATACAGAACAGTCATTAAGCAAGGTCAAGACGGATGTTCTCAATTCGATTGGCAAGATAAAAAAAGAAACTGAAAAGTACCAAGATTACAATTATCAGCCGGGTGGTACTAATCTTCAGGCAGGTATTTATTACGCAGAGAGCATGCTTACTAAATCAACTGCAGCAAAAAAGATTATTGTAGTACTTTCTGATGGTGTGCCTACAGAGAACTATGAGGTAACAGAGATATCAGAGGATAGCTTCAAGGCTAATGATGATACGGATATTTATCCCTATTCTTTCAATTACGACGATATTGAAGGTGGCGGAAACGAGCAACAGTATTCGGGGTACGTTTATAAAACCTATAATTATGTTGTTACAGAGGTTAAAGAAAGAACAGAAAATTCTTGGGGAGAAACAACGTATTATTACGATTACAAATATAAAGACCAATTTGGCAATGTAGGTAATGGTTCTGAAAAATATAAATACGTATACGATGGTTTCTTTGGTTACAAAATGAAGACTTATGAAACTAAGTATAGCAAAGTGGGATACACGTGGTCCGAAACTAAAAAGATAGATAAAACTCTTGACTCAGGTATCGCTGCAATCACGGAAGCACAGATTGCCAAGGATGCAGGCATAGATATTTATTCAATTGCTTATGATGTTGATGAGGGTAGTTCTGCAAAGTCAGTTATGTTTAATGTTGCAAACAAAAGTGATGCAAGCAACCAATCAAGCAATCAGTACTACTATGAAGCAACTTCCAGTACGAGCACTAATGTAGCAAGCGCAATTGACAATGTATTAAATAGCATCAAGACATCTATTGAAGAAAAGGTTAAGGGCGCTACAGGCACGAATCTTGTGGATGAACTTCCTTCGTACATGATCTTTGATACTGCGGATTCAGTAAACTCTGCTTTAATCAATGCAAAGACTGTTTCCATGGAAGCAAACTCATTTACATGGGATTTGGGAGATTTAGGCAGTACCGACAAGAAGACAGTTACCGTTAAGGCTAAGCTTGACATTGACGCAATGATTGATGCTTATGCGAATGAAAATGGTATGACTACGGATGCTGTCAGAAAACAGATGGCTACAGGCGGTATTCAGTTTAATTTAAACAAACTCGTTACTCTTTCCTATAAGGATAAGGATGGCAAAGATCAGAAAAATACAGATATTAATGTAAAGGGTGAAGCAGGTGTTCCGACAACTGCAGTGTACACTTACCCTTACACCATCAAGTACACTGTAGACGGAAAGTCTTCAGCCGCTTATCCCGATGTAACAGGCTATGGCTATGAAGGCGAAGAAATTGGTGTAGAGCTTTATTCTACAAGTGAAGCAATCTCTACTACAAAAGAAATTACAAGAGGTACAGAAACACTTACCCCTGATGTAAATGGTGCACTTACCTTTGATGTAGAGGCAGATTCCACAGGTGTAGTAAATGTAATCACTGTAGCTCTTCATTCCGCTACCCATAAAGTTACCTTTATGGTTGATGATGAAGTGTGGGATGAACAGTATGTTGCTTACGGTAAAGACGCCGTTGCACCTAAAAATCCGGAAAAAGAAGGTTATACATTCAACGGTTGGAAAGAAGACTATACGAACATTACTGAGGATACGATTGTAAATGCGAATTTTACTATAAATACCTATACGGTTAACTTTGAGGTTTATGATGCAGATGGCAATTTGGACGAAGAACAGTCTGTGTCGAGTAACAACAAATATAACACAAAGGTATCTGTTCCTTCTGTAACACTTCCTAAGGAAACTGATGAATTTAATTATTCAGGAGGCGGCTGGAAGACATCAGATGGCGAGGATGTAAGCGGAAACGAAGTTACAGTTACAAAAGATGCGACTTATGTTTACAACATCAGCAAGGAAATCAGAAAGTATGATGTAAATTATTACTTTATTGCTGCTGATGGTACAGAAACTCTTGTTAAGTCAAATCCGGATCAGCTCTATGGCACTGCTCTTGGCACTGCTCCTGATTACAGCACATGTAAAACTCCTGAAAATAAAGAGTCTGTTTACGACTATTCGGGTTGGTATACTTTAGAGAATAATCAAGAGGTTAAATACAATCCTGAAGACACTGTAGCAGGAACAACAAACGTATATGTAAAGGAAACAGCTTCGGCTCATCCTTATAAAATTACATATAACTTTGTGACTAATTATGACGGTGTTTTAACTACAGCAAATACAGTGACTGTAAATGTTAAGTACGGTGATGCAATACCCGGTTACCCTGCAGACTTATATATTGAAACTCAAAGCAATGCTCATTATACATACGCATATACTGCTGATGAAATTACAGGCAATGTAACCGGTGATGCAACTTATACCGTTACGGAAACGAGAACTACAAATTCATACCCCGTTAAGCTGATAGTAAATGATGATGGTAACGAAACCACGATAGTGGATGGTACTTATCCTTACGGTACTAAATTTACAGACATTAAGAGTTACACAGCAAATGACAAGGAAGGCTACACTGCTCAGGAAATTAACTGGGCATGGCCTGATACCTATACGGTTACAGGGGCAGAAATCCTTACTACCAATATTGTTTATGACATCAATGTATATAATGTAAATTTTGTATATGAACTTTTCGATGCTGACATCAATACGGTTGTAAGTACAAATGATTTAGGTACTGTAAAGGTTGAACACGGAAAGCACTTAGACGGTCAGTATCCTACTGTAACAAAGCAGGTCGATGATGATCAGTATAGATTTACATTAGGTGAATGGAACGTCAGCGCTTCGGAAACCATAACCGGTCATACAACAGTAACGATTAGGGAAACAAGAGAAACAAAATCGTATGATGTTACCTTTATAGTTAACTATGTAGAAGCAGATGGCAAAACAACCTATGCTAATGCAGAGACTAAATCTACTCAGGTTAAATACGGTACTGC
>CAVJJQ010000024.1:0-26861 GCA_963649755.1 bacterium
GTATGCAAATGGAGAAAGAAAATATACAGAATAAAAAACCGATGGTTCTGGTGCTGGCAATGTCATTAACTTAAGGAATTTTTGAGCAAAATAATAGCCTACCAGAGTTTGTTAAAAACTTTGATAGGCTTTATTTTTTATCCCCAACAAGCAACCGTATGTGACGGTAACTGTTTTCCATTTCGCACTAGAGTGTATATATGCGAGTAAGCAGTCGAAGCGTCAATATCTGGATTTTCTGGTTTTTTTAGCACCTTCATAGATTTTGCGTCTATCACTAATTGAAAAAATTCTCCATCTTCTGTTTTTTTATGACAGTTAAGCGTAATAAACAAACCGTCCTGCACAACGTCAATATAAACCATAATTTTCTCCTTTCTTTATAAGCATAAGTCCCAATCATCTCTTTCTTTATGATGAGAGATTCCACCGCTAATAATATCGCCCTTGCCTAAACGAGCATTATGTTCGTGCAGTAATCTGCTGTAAAACTCATTTGTAGCTCTAGGATAATCATATTCTTCGCAAGTTCTTTCGTGGGCATCAGCCTGATTGATACCTCTAGTGACTAACTCCATCTCCATTAATTCATGAGGAATTAACAGTTTATCATGAGGCTGAACATAATCTTGCATATCTGATAATCTTTGCCATGATTCAGCAATCTCAAAACTTGCATCGAATCGTTTAATACCAGTGGAAAGAATATGTGTTTCCATAAACAAATAATTCTTTACTTTAAGAATCTGCTCCGGAGTATATCCCGTATATGTTGCGATTTTCATAATATCATCTGTTCTGTGACGAATTTCTTCATAGTATTTTAATGCGTGTTCCTGTGCTTCTGGCGAAAGAGGGTCTGAAATCGCTCCACTTATTCCTCCAGAAATAATTTGTTCATTCATATGGTTTTAAACTCCGTTATAAGTTTCTAGTTACTTCCATCAAATGTATTGCATCATCAGATAATTTCCATTTGCCACGGGTTATCATACTGATATATCCAGCTTTTTTAAGTTCTGTAAACATTCTATTTATGACAGCCCTAGAAATCTGTAATTCTTTTGCTACATCACCTTGACCTAAAGGACAATAATCTTCACCTGCTATATTGACTGTGTTGGAATACATAAGTTCCAATATTTTATATTGATTTGTTATTAATAAAGCGTTCATTATTCTTTATAACTACTAAAATTTATTTCTCTAATTTTATTTATAATAGCTCTTTATGCTTGATTAGTTCATCTTCAAGAAATGAAGTAAAATTAGTGATTTCTTCATCAGTCATAGAAGAATCTTCTAAATATGACTATGAAATCCATATTTTTCTATAAGTTCTTCTGGTGATTCGCAAAACTGATATTCACCTCAACTAAAATATAACATTATATACTTATAATGTCTATATTTATATACGCTAAAGTCTCACACAATTCGTGCAAATTTACCCTAACAGTTTAATAGTGGATACACCACCTTTCGGAAGCAGGTGAGATATGTGCCCTCTGAGAAACAGAACGATTCTATATACCATTCCTTGCCTCTCCGCCTTGGGGAAGGTGGTAAGAAGCAGTGAATAGTCAACCGTCTTTAAGTGCGAGCATTTCTTGCCTCTCCCTTTGGGAGAGGTGGCCGGAAGTAGTGAAGAGTAAACTGTCTGTTTCCCTTGCCTCTCCCTTTGGGAGAGGTGGCCGAGCGTAGCGAGGACGGAGAGGGCCCTCTCAGTCACCTGCGGTGACAGCTTTAGCCCTCTCAGTCACCTGCGGTGACAGCTCTCCCAGAGGGAGAGCCAAGAGTTTCAGGAAGCTAGGATGACTTGCCTCTCCCTTTGGGAGAGGTGGCCGAGCGTAGCGAGGACGGAGAGGGCGGAGAGCCAAGGAGGGAGAGCCAAGGGCTACTCCATGTTACATACTTAAAATTGATATACCTTCCTGATAGCATTTTCATAAGAAAAACCCTATAATTAATGGCAGAAATCAATTCGCTCTGCTGCAAAAAGTTACATCGTATGTAACAACTTATGGCATGGTAAAAGCGCATATGTTAAAATGCTTGCGAGAAAGACCTAAGCACTTAAAAGGCGAAATAGTCATAGAATCGCGGAAAGCTATACCGGGGCAGGAGTTTGAGACAATCACAATTAATGATGGATTTGTGATTGCATAAAGAAACTCGTACTTCCGGTGCGAGAAATGGAGAGAGGTTATGTGGACAAAAAATTGTTACAGAATTGTTGTGAAAGTTGGAACTTCGACGCTCACGCATGATTCGGGAGCGGCGAATTTGCATAGTATAGAGCAGCTTGTAAGGGTGCTTGCGGACCTTGAGGGGTATGGGCATGAGGTGATCTTGGTGACTTCCGGTGCTATTTCCGTAGGTGCTGCCAAGATGCTTTTAAGCGAGAGACCGAAGGAGCTTCGCATGAAGCAGGCAGCGGCGGCAGTCGGACAGTGTCAGCTCATGCACCTTTACGACAAGTTCTTTTCGGAATATAACCGCGGGGTGGCACAGATTCTTTTGACCGACGAGGATGTCGCGGATAAAGAAAGAAGAGAACACCTGCAGGGAACCTTCGATGCCCTTATAGGCATGGGTATCATCCCGATTGTCAATGAAAACGACTCGGTATCCTCAGCGGAAATCGAGACGGGTGTTACGAAGGTCTTAGGCGACAACGATACGCTTTCGGCTATCGTTGCAAAGCTTGTTTCGGCGGATATGCTCATACTTTTGTCTGACATTGACGGTATGTACGACTCGGATCCTCATACCAATCCGAATGCAAAGCTCATTCACACGGTAGACGATATTGATACCGTCCTTGATATGGCAGGCGGTGCCGGCACCAGGCACGGAACCGGCGGTATGGTGACAAAGCTTTCCGCAGCTAAAATAGCAACGGAGGCGGGATGTGACATGGTGATATCAAACGGATCGAGACCTTTTGACATTTATGACATTGTTGCCGGAAAAGAAGTTGGAACTAAGTTTTTGGGTAAAAAGGGATAGAAATATGACCGAACTTGAGAAAATCGGAGAAGGCGCCAAGAGAGCGGAAAGAACGCTGATGGCGGCTTCGACGGATAAAAAAAACAAAGCTTTATCAAATATCGCATCGGAAATTGATTTAAACAGAGACAAGTGGCTTAAGGCAAATGCTCTGGATATTGAAAATGCAAAAGCATCCGGAATGAGCGAAGCCTTACTTGACAGATTGTTACTTACGGATAAACGGATAGACGGGATCATCAAGGGTATTGAAGAAATCATTGAGCTTAACGATCCCATCGGAGAGATTATTGAAACGAATACTCGTCCAAATGGTCTTCGGATAGAGAAAAGACGCGTTCCCTTAGGAGTAATAGCAATTATCTATGAGGCACGTCCGAACGTCACGGTAGATGCTGCGGCACTTACTTTAAAGTCAGGTAATGCCGTGATATTAAGAGGCGGTAAAGAAGCCATTAACTCAAACAAAGCCGTGGTTGAAATCATGCGGGAAGCTTTGAAAAAGTCAGATTTACCGGTTGAGTCAATATCACTCGTCGAAGATACCTCAAGGGAAAGCGCAAATGAACTCATGCATCTCACAGAGTATGTGGATGTGTTGATTCCCAGAGGCGGCAAGGGACTTATCAGGAGTGTGTGTGCAAATGCAACCGTTCCGGTCATCAGAACGGGAGAGGGCGTGTGCCATGTTTACATAGACAAGGCAGCAGACCTTGAAATGGGTGCAAAGGTATTAAATAACGCCAAGGCTTCAAGACCTTCGGTTTGCAATGCCGCGGAATGTGTCCTGGTACACAGGGATGTACTTAAAGACTTTTTGAAAGTTGCGGAGCCGATATTAAAGGCTTCGAAGGTATCTTTGAGACTTGACGAAGAGGCTATAAAGTACGCTGACGGAATAAGCGCAACCGATGCCGATTGGGATATGGAATACGGAGATTACATACTTGCCGTTAAGACCGTTAAAGATGTAAATGAAGCAATTGACTTTATCAGTCAGCATGGTACGGGACATTCCGAAGCAATTATTACCGAGGATGCAAAGGCGGCAGAGGAATTTTTAAACAGGGTCGATGCGGCTGCTGTATATTTAAATGCTTCGACACGTTTTACGGACGGAGGCGAATTCGGACTCGGAGCCGAGATAGGCATTTCGACCCAGAAGATGCATGCACGCGGACCGATGGGGTTAAAAGAGCTTACCTCGTACAAGTACGCGGTAATGGGAAACGGTCAGGTACGATAATCATTAAGTTCTAAACAGCATCCGATTAAGAACAGATACAGATTCAGTTGAACCGGCGATTTGATGTCGGGTATTAGCATTGTCATACAGATAAGATTTTTGTTTTTATGATAAAGGAGGCATATATGAAGTACGGATTTATAGGCTGCGGCAATATGGGAGGCGCACTCGCAAGTGCGGTTTGCAAGGCTAAAGACCCTGCGGATGTTTATGTGTCAAACAGAACATTGAGTAAGGCAGAAAAGCTTTCGGAGGCGCTTGGGTGCAGGCTTTCTTCAAATGCCGAGATTATAAGGGAAGCGGATTTTATTTTCCTTGGGGTAAAGCCTCAGATGTTAAGGGACCTTGCCGCTGAGATTAATGAGGATTTGAAAAAGAGAACCGGAAGATTTGTGCTTGTAAATATGGCAGCGGGGATTTCAATTAAGGATACAAAGGAAATTTTCAGAATGGATGCTCCGGTAATTCGAATTTCCCCTAACACCCCTGTCGCTATAGGTGAGGGAATCACGCTTTTCACGGCTTCAAATGAAGTTACGGCAGATGAAAAAGAAGAGTTTGTAAGTGCATTAAAGGAGTCCGGTCTTGTAACGGAGATTCCCGAAAAGCTCCATGCAATAGGCGGAACACTTTCGGGATGCGGTCCCGCATTCACGGATTTGTATATCGAAGCCCTTGCCGACGGAGCCGTTGCCTGCGGACTTTCAAGAAGCGCGGCAATAGAGATTGCAAGCCAGATGGTAGTGGGGAGCGCAAAACTGATTCTTGAATCCGGAAAACATCCCGCAGAGTGCAAGGATGCCGTTTGCTCACCCGGAGGCACCACCATTCAGGGTGTAAGAACACTTGAGGAAAAAGGCTTCAGGGCTGCGGCTATGGATGCGGTCATTGCAGCTTATGAAAAGAACCTCAGTTTAAATAAGTAAGATGACGAGATTGCAGAAAGCGCTTGGCGCGTAGCAATTCGGCATCGGCATTAAATTTAAATGCGGGCTCGCATGCAAGAACAGTAAAGAGCCAATCAGATAATCGGAGGCATTATGATTAAACGTTACAAGCTTGGAAATCCATTTGACACGGAATCGGTCGTAAAGGACCTGCCCGTTGAAACGGGACTTCCAAAGGGACTTAATTTTGATGAAAAGACATCTTCTTTTTCAAGGAGTATGAATTCAAAGACTGTTATTTACGGTCTGGGAGAAACAACACGCGGCATAAACAAGAGAGGCTTTAAGTACAGAAGCTTCTGCTCGGACGATCCGAATCATGACGAGGATAAAGAATCCTTATATGCGGCACAGAATTTCTTTATCATTGATGACGGTAATTCCTTTGTCGGTTACTATTTTGACACTCCGGGAATCATCTACTTTGATTTCGGATATACCGAAATCAATACGATGACGGTTTCTTTTGAGGAGCCGAATGCTTATATCTACGAGATAACAGGCGAGTCAAATCTTTTAATTGTCAAGGAATTCAGAGGCTTGATAGGAAGATCATATATCCCTCCGAAGTGGGCTTTCGGCTTCGGACAGAGCCGCTGGGGCTATGAAAACGAGGCAGACGTTAGGCACGTTTACGAAAGTTATGAAAAGGCCGGTATTCCGTTAGACAGTATCTACATGGATATCGATTATATGGAACGTTACAAGGATTTCACCATTGACGAGACCAAATTCCCCAAATTTGAAGACTTCAATAAAGAAATGCTTGATAACGGCATTCACCTTGTGCCGATTATCGACGCCGGCGTGAAAATTGAGGAAGGCTATTCCGTATACGAGGAAGGTGTAAAGAACGGATACTTTGTAAAGAAGGCTGACGGAAACATGCTCGTGGCAGCAGTATGGCCCGGCAGGAGTGCGCTTCCGGACTTCTTAAATGAAGAGGCAAGAGAGTGGTTCGGAAATAAGTATAAGTTCCTGCTTGATAAGGGCATTGAGGGCTTTTGGAACGATATGAATGAGCCCGCAATCTTCTACACTGAAGACCATTTAAACGAAGTATTTGATGCACTCGACCACTATAAGGGCATGAATCTTGATGCCACGACTTTCTTCGAAATGGAATTTATGATAGGATCCGTTGCCAACAATATGGAGGATTATAAGCGCTTTTATCACAATACGAAGCAGGGTCTTGTGCGCCATGACAGGGTTCACAATATTTACGGCTTCAATATGACAAGGGCGGCAGGCGAGGCCTTTGAAAGACTTTGTCCTGAAAAGAGAATTCTTATGTTCTCGCGTTCTTCATACATAGGAATGCACAGATACGGAGGCATTTGGACAGGCGACAATAAGTCTTACTGGGGGCATCTTATCATGAACGTAAAGCAGCTTCCGGCACTTAATATGTGCGGATTCATATATTCGGGAGCTGACACCGGGGGATTTGGCTCGAATACCACAAGGGATTTGATGCTCCGCTGGCTTGCGGTAAGCATATTTACACCTCTTTTCAGAAATCATGCTGCAAGAGGTACGAGAGAACAGGAACTTTACAATCTCGGAGATACCAAGGACTTTAAGGGTCTTGTAGAGCTCAGATATTCACTTATTCCTTACATCTATTCGGAGTTTATGAAGGCAGTTTTAAACGATGATATGTACTTTAGACCCCTTGCCTTTGAATATACAACAGATGAGCGTGCACGCGAAATCGAAGATGAACTCTTGGTAGGCGAAAGCCTTCTCATTGCACCGGTTACCACTCAGAATGTAAGCGGAAGAATGGTATATCTTCCCGAGGATATGAAGCTTATCCGATTCAGAAGCCCCGAGGATTACGATGAAGAAATCATCGAAAAGGGTGATCATTACGTAAAGGCAGACTTAAACGAAGTCCTTGTCTTCTTACGACCCGGTCATGCGTTTCCCTTCGCAAAGCCCGCAAAACGCGTCAAAGACATAGACTACAGTACAATTAAGTACTTTACCTATAAGGCTAAAGAAACGGACTATGAGCTTTACAATGATGATGGGGTAAGCAGGATAAAATAGAATAATTTTTTTATTTTTCTTTATTTTTACTTAATTGCATCTTGACCTAAAAGGACTATCATTTATCTTGTAATAAAAGTAATGAACGAAAGGGGGGAGCTTGTATGAACATTACCAAATTTACACAAAAATCAAACGAAGCCCTTGAAGGCTGCGAAAAGATTGCTCTGGAATATGGCAATCAGGAAATAGAAGAAGAACATCTCCTGCTTTCTCTTCTTAGGCTTGATGACAGTCTTATCCTTAAGCTGATAGAAAAAATGGAGATCAACACCGAGTACTTTACGGACAGGGTTATTACCGAAATAGAGAAGCGTCCGAAGGTAAGCGGCGGAAAGCCTTATGTAGGCGAATATTTAAATAAAACACTTAACTTTGCCGAGGATGAGGCAAAGGCTATGGGCGACGAGTACGTATCGGTTGAGCATTTGTTTCTTTCTATGCTAAAGAATCCGAGCCGTACCATGAAGGCACTTTTTTCGGAGTTCGGGCTTACGCGTGAAAGGTTTTTAAAGGCTCTTTCGACCGTCAGAGGCAATCAGCGTGTCGTAAGCGACAACCCTGAGGCTACCTACGATACTTTGAATAAGTACGGCCGTGACCTTGTTGAGGTTGCAAGGAACAATAAACTCGATCCCGTTATCGGAAGGGATTCGGAAATCCGAAGCGTGATTCAGATTCTTTCAAGAAAGACAAAGAACAACCCTGTTTTAATCGGTGAACCCGGTGTAGGTAAGACGGCGGTTGTCGAAGGTCTTGCGCAGCGTATAGTTGCGGGCGATGTTCCGAATAACCTTAAGGATAAAAAACTTTTTTCTTTGGACATAGGTTCCCTGATAGCAGGTGCCAAGTACAGAGGTGAGTTTGAGGAACGTTTGAAGGCCGTTCTTGAAGAGGTTAAAAAGTCAAACGGCGAAATCATTTTGTTTATCGATGAGCTGCACACCATAGTCGGAGCCGGTAAGACGGACGGCGCTTTGGATGCGGGCAATATGCTAAAGCCCATGCTTGCAAGGGGTGAGCTTCACTGTATTGGTGCCACGACCTTGGACGAATACAGGGAATATATTGAAAAGGATGCGGCTTTGGAGAGACGTTTCCAGCCTGTGCATGTGGACGAGCCTTCGGTTGAAGATACGATTTCAATCTTAAGAGGTTTAAAGGACAGGTATGAGGTGTTCCACGGCGTAAAGATTACCGACTCGGCTCTTGTTGCCGCAGCGACTCTTTCACATCGTTATATCTCCGACAGGTTCCTGCCCGATAAGGCAATCGACCTTGTGGATGAGGCCTGCGCACTTATCAAGACCGAGATGAATTCCATGCCGGTTGAAATAGACGAGATTAAAAGACATGTTACGCAGCTTGAAATCGAAGAGGCTGCGCTTAAGAACGAAACCGATAAATTGAGCCTTGAGCGACTTGAAACATTAAGGTCGGAGCTTGCCGAGGAAAAAGCAGAGCTTACGAATCGCCTGGCTCAGTGGGAAAATGAAAAGAAGGCTGTTTCAAAGGTTTCCGAATTAAAGGAACAAATTGAAGCATGCAATGCGGAGATTCAGACGGCTTCCAGAGAAGGAAACTATGAGAAGGCAGCAGAGCTTTCTTACGGAAAACTTCCCGGACTTAAGAAGAATCTTGAAGATGCCGAGCGTGAAATCGAGGAAAAGGACTTATCCCTTGTGCATGAGTCTGTAACCGACGAGGAGATCGCAAAGATTATTTCCCGTTGGACCAATATTCCTTTGAGTAAGCTTACGGAGAGTGAGAGAAATAAAACTCTTCATTTGGATGAAGAACTTCACAAAACGGTAGTCGGTCAGGATGAAGCGGTTGAGAAAGTCACTGAAGCGATTATCAGATCGCGTGCCGGTATAAAGGATCCCACAAAACCCATCGGGTCATTCCTGTTCTTAGGACCTACGGGTGTAGGTAAGACGGAGCTTTCAAAGGCACTTGCCAAAGCTTTGTTTGACGATGAGAACAATATGGTGAGAATCGATATGAGTGAGTACATGGAGAAATTCTCAGTGTCTCGTTTAATCGGTGCACCTCCCGGATATGTAGGATATGAAGAAGGCGGTCAGTTGACTGAGGCAGTCAGGAGAAAACCTTACTCCGTTGTTCTTTTTGATGAGATTGAAAAGGCACATCCGGATGTATTCAACGTACTGCTCCAGGTGCTTGATGACGGTCGTGTAACAGATTCACTCGGAAGAACCGTTGACTTTAAGAATACGATTCTTATAATGACCTCGAATATCGGCGCCGATGCCTTACTTGAAGGCATACAGGATAACGGTGAGATTTCGGAAGAAGCAAAGGCAAAGGTTATGACCATGCTGAAGGCATCGTTCAGACCGGAGTTTTTGAACAGACTTGACGAGACGATTATGTTTAAGCCTCTTACAGAGGACAATATGTCGGCTATCGCAAAGCTTGTAATCGATGAACTTGCAAAGCGTCTTGAAGACAGGGAACTTAAGCTTACGGTTACGGATGAAGCCTTGAAGTTTATTGCTCACAACGGCTATGAACCGCTTTACGGTGCAAGACCGTTAAAGAGATATATTCAGAAAGAGGTTGAGACAAAGGTTGCAAGGCTGATTCTTTCGGATACCCTTTCTGAGGGCGACACAATAGAAATCGGATTGGAGGGAGATACTTTATGCTGCCGCAAGACCCGGTAATACTTTTAAGCTTTTTGAATTTAAAGCTTCGGGATAAATATTCAAGCCTTTCGGACCTTTGCGACGATCTTGACGAAGACGAGGCATCACTTCTTAAGACAATGCGCAAGGCGGGCTACACATACGATCCCGATACCAATCAATTCAGGTAATCAAAGGGATACAGTTCTTTATCAAGGACTGTATCCTTTTTCTCTTTAAAAATGACGTAGCGGCAGGACATTTGTCACATGTGTCACATTGAAGTTGAAAGAATGAGTTGATGATGAAATAGTCGGATGATATAATGAGGTTGGGCATTTGAGAGTCGGTACGGTTAATGGAAATACGCGACAAGATTAAAAGGGTGCAAGAACTTCGTCTGATGGATGATGTGTTTTTTGAAGTTTTCGCTACAGATGTATTGGCTTGTCAAGAAATACTTCGAACAATTTTGGAAGATGATGATTTAAAATTCGATTGAGTTTCCGGCTGTAACGAGACGTTTCAATGAGCTAAAGAATGAAGGAGGTGCTTTGGCAGTGTGTGATGTTATGGAAAAATATATGGCTGAGGCAAGAGCTGAAGGAAGAGCTGAAGGAAGCATAGCAGCTAAGAAAGCAGAGCGTGTTGAAACAATCCGGAAAATGTTGGGGAAAGGTCTTAGTAAGGATTTCATTAAATCGCTTGACTATAAAGATGATGAGATAAAGGAAGCTGAAGAAAGTTTGATGGCGCTTGCATAGATATTTGATTTAAGAGTCCGAGGACGGTTGCCTTCGGGCTTTTGCGTTTTATAAAACGGAAGAGATAAATTTATAAAATTTAGTGTTACAATAACAGTGTTATGGATATTTTTCAGATGCTTGAAAAAAAGAATAAAGAAAAAGAAGCTCCGCTGGCATCAAGACTTCGTCCGAAGACGATAGATGAGGTCGTTGGGCAGGAACATATCATAGCGAAGGATAAGCTTTTGTACAGGGCAATAAAGGCGGACAAGCTTTCTTCGGTTATTTTTTACGGTCCGCCCGGAACGGGGAAGACTACCCTTGCAAAGGTCATTGCAAATACCACCAGCGCGGAGTTTTGCCAGATAAATGCAACGGTTGCGGGCAAAAAGGACATGGAAGATGTCGTTTCGGCCGCAAAGCAGGTTCTTTCCACATCGGGGCGTAAGACCATTTTATTTATAGACGAAATTCACAGATTTAATAAGGGGCAGCAGGATTACCTGCTTCCGTTTGTAGAGGACGGGACGATTACATTAATCGGTGCGACGACCGAGAATCCCTATTTCGAGGTTAACGGAGCACTTCTTTCAAGATCGCAGATCTTTGAACTAAAGCCTTTAAGCGAGGCAAATATTAAAACCCTTATCAACAGGGCACTTACGGATAAAGAAAACGGCCTCGGAGCCTTTGACGCTGATATTACTGAGGAAGCACTTGACTTTCTGGCAGACCAGGCAGGCGGAGACGCAAGAAGAGCGTTAAATGCGGTAGAGCTTTCGGTAATGACGACCGAGCGAAGCGAGGATTCGCGTATTCACATTACACTTCCGGTTGCGGAGGAATGTATTCAGAAGCGAGCGGTTTTGTTTGACAAGGACGGAGACAATCATTACGATACGATTTCCGCTTTTATCAAGAGTATGCGTGGGTCGGACCCGGATGCGGCGGTTTACTACCTGGCAAAGATGCTTTATGCAGGTGAGGATATCAAGTTTATAGCAAGGCGCATGATGATTTGCGCATCTGAGGACGTCGGAAATGCGGATCCAAACGCACTTTCCGTTGCGGTTGCCGCAAGCCTTGCGGTAGAAAGGGTTGGAATGCCGGAGGCGCAGATTATCCTGTCGCAGGCGGTTACATACATTGCGACGGCGCCCAAATCGAACGCCGCGGTCAGGGCTATAGAGGAGGCTACGACGGCTGTGAAGGAAAAAGGTGATTTGAAAGTTCCGGCACATTTGCAGGATGCACATTACAAGGGCGCGGCAAAGCTCGGACACGGAATAGGTTACAAATACCCGCATGATTTCAAGAATGATTACTGTGAACAGCAGTATCTTCCCTATGAGCTTACGGGCGAGACTTTTTATCACCCGTCATTCAACGGGTACGAAGCAAAGATTATCGACCATATGAAGAGGATAAAGAAAGAAGCAGAGGACAAATAGATGGGTAAGAAAGACGATAAACAGAGAATTATTATGATATCCCTTGATGCAACCGGAAAAAGGGACATGGAGTTCATGTTAAAGCAGCCGAATTTCAAGAAAATCGTTTCGGAGGGCGCTTTCTGCGATAACGTTTACAGCGTATATCCCTCGATTACCTATCCGGCGCACACTTCGATCGTAACGGGGCTTACTCCGAACCATCACAGAATCGTAAACAATACGCTTTTTCAGCCTTCAAGAAAGCATCCCGACTGGATGTACAAAGAAAAATACATTCACGGAAAGACCTTGGTCGATATAGCAAGGGAAAAGAAGATGGTTACCATGTCACTTCTTTGGCCTGTAATGGGAGGTGCAAAGATAAAGTTAAACCTTCCCGAAATCTTAGTTACCAGAAAGCTTCAGACTCAGGCAACCGCCTGCCTTGCAAACGGAACACCGAAGTTCTTACTTGAGATAAATTCAAAGTTTGGGCATTTAAGGAACGGAATAAAGCAGCCCGAACTTGATAACTTTGTATGTGCGTCCGCAAAGTACGCAATAGAAAAGTACGATCCGGACTTCTGTCTGATTCATTTTACGGATGTCGATACAAACAGGCATTTACACGGTGTGGATGCTCCGGAGATTACCGAAGGCTTAAAACGGCACGATCAAAGATTGGGTGAGCTTATAGAAACACTTAAAAAGGTTCGGTCTATGGACAAGACCACGATAATCGTCCTCGGAGATCACTGTCAGCTTGACATGCACACCATCGTTTATTTAAATAAGATTTTCTTAGACAAGGGATACTTAACCGTAAAGGACGGAAAGATTACGGACTATAAGGTCATAGCGAAAGAAAACGACGGTTCGACCTATGTATATCTTAATGAGAAATATGCCATGGATGAAGCTTTTTTGGACGAATTGACCGATACACTCAATGAGATAAAGAACGATGAACACCTGGGCGTAGAAGAGATTTATACGGCAAAGGAAGCTGCGGATATGGGAGCCGACGGGAAGTGCTTTTGCATGATAGAAGGTAAGCCCGGATACTATTTCTTGAATGAATTTGATGTTTTGACCGAAAAGGTCAGTGAGACAAAAAACAATCAGATGTTTGCAACTCACGGGTGTTTGCCTACAAAGGAAGGAAATATTACCTTCTTTGCAGCTTGCGGATATGGCATCAAGAAAGGCGCGAGAGTAGGAAGCATGCATCTTTGGGATGAAGGTCCCACCATCGCAAAGCTGATGGGCGGAAGTCTTCCGAATACGGACGGACATGTGATAGAAGAGTTTTTAAAATAGTTTTTCAACAAGCATATTGTAAACATCCTGACTGGCAGTTTCCCATTTATCGCAAATGGAGGCTGCCAGTTCTTCGTCCGGTAAGGACATCGTTAAGTTTATCAGATTAATTCCCTTTTCTTTAATCAAAAGGTTGGCCTCATACTCACCGCTTGTGGCTTTATAGTAGTTTGATACGATTGAAACTTCGTTTTTGAGCTCGAACTGATTCTCTTTAAAATATTTATCTATATCTTCTTTGATGGCAGTACTGATTCGATTTTCAAAAAAGCCCAAAGTTTCCCTGCCCGAATCGGTAATCTCAAGATGAGTGCGGTTCCTGATGGACTTTGCCTTGATCATATCGGAACCGATCAGCTCGGAAATTGCCTGCTGCAACGTAAAATAATTCGTATATCCCTTTTCAAGCACAAAATCTCCGACCTGCGCATTGGTAAGCGGAAAATTCACGCGGTTTAACATATACAAAACTATCAGCTTATAAAGAGTTAACGGGTTTGAGGACATCCGGTATAGATCCTTTCTTAAAATACGTATTGCATCCGCACGACACAAAAAAGACTATGTGTTTCGGATGCGCTAACCATTCCGGCGAGCCCCTTAAAGCGGGAATCGTGTTCGGGTACGGCCTCCACGATTCCCGGGTCTCACCTCCATAGCGTCCAAAGAAAACACTTTAGTCTTTTTGTGTCGTCGCGGTTTTAAACACGTAGTCTTTTGTGCAACAAGGGCGCTCACTTCGTTAATCTACTTCCAAATCAATCCCATACGTGTGCTTCACGTCAAATTTGTGGTCGATGGCATTGAGCAGGAGGTTTATAGCCATGTTGGCTTTCTTTTCATTTTCATTTTCTATTATTTTAACACCGGACGGCAAAGACTTACACATGGATTTGTCACTGATTACGGTGATATCTGCGGAAGATATGTAGGGCAACAGCATCATTGCGGGAAGCATGCCGATTGACAAAAGCTTCTTGCCGTTTAGAAGTTTGCCTTTTTCTGCGTCAAAGTCGCTAAGGAGCAAAAGTCTTTCTTTATCCGCGGATGCGGTAATGCTTTCCATATAAAGCTCATTTGAATACGGGTCGGTTGCAAGAACGGTCTGAACGCTGTTTGACATTAGCTTTTTAATCGTGTCCTGCAAATTTGTGTAGACCTGATAAAAGAGGTCGTCCTGCACCAGCATGTCGACTGCAATGATGGGCACTAAGTAACGGTCCGAAAAACTCTTGAATTCCGCACTTGATAAATCAATTGCTATGATCCCGTCGATGTTGTGGCGGACATGGATGCTTTCATCGGAAGGGTTTACCGGTAAAAACAACACATCGTAACCCAAGCGGTCAAGCTTTTCTGTCAAAAGCTTTGTAAATTCAATAAGCTCGAGATTTCGAGACATCGTCTTTTCGTTTAAACGGTAGGAAATTCCGATTATGTTGTTTCTGCCTGTGGCAAGGCTTTTTGCCGTCGAACTCGGCGTGTAGTTTAGTAAGTTTGCAATTTGCAATACCTTTTTACGTGTCTCCGCGCCGATTTTGACATCCCCGCGATTGTTCATGATGTATGAAACGGTTGCGACGGACACCCCTGCCTCACGCGCTACGTCTTTTATGGTTACCTTCTTGTCCATTCAATCTCACTCTCTTGGGAACCTGATATGCTCGTTAGTCCTTTTCTTTAAGCAAGTATAAACGGACAAAAAAATAAATGTCAAGGCTATGTTGACAAAGCTATAAGCATCTGATACTATTCATTTAACCGATTAACTTAAACGGTTAAATGAAACGGAGGACAAAACATGAAGAAGAAAATCATTTCATTAATGACCTGCATGGTGCTTGCACTTTCCATGCTTGTAGGATGCGGAGAGCCTGAGGTTAAGAAGGTAACCGTTACCTTTATGAACGGTGAGGAAACCCTGGGAACCGTCGAAACCGACGAAGGAACGGTTTTGGATGCCACTGCGTATGCTTCATTTGAAGAATCGGAAGACGCAGAGTTTTTAGGTTGGTTTAAGACACCTACATATCTTGAAGCATCCTTGACGGATCTTACAACGGAAGCAATTACAGAGGATACAACTCTTTACGGATGCTTCCAGGCAGCTACTCTTACCGAGGATACAAGAACCTGGTACATCGTAGGAACCTCGGGTCAGGGTGCTCTTTTGGAAACAAACTGGGCCGCTGATGTCGATGATGCCACAAAGGCAAAGTTTGAGCTTGCAGCTACCGGAAATGCAACCAATGAATTTGCGATTACAATCGATCTTTACAAGGGCGATCAGTTCCAAATCATCCATGACTGGGCATGGGACGGACAGAAAGGCTTCGGCTATGTAAAGAATTATGATGCAGCTCAGATAGAAGGCGGCGGCGGACTTTCCGGCAGTGCAAGCAAGAGCAACATCAATGTGCTTGAAGACGGAAACTACACCATTACACTTACCACCAATCCCGATGATGAAGCTATGGACGAAATTTCAATAGTAAGAAACGGCGATGTTAAGTAGCCTGTTGCAGAGCAAGGCATATGCCGGGTCTTTACATAGACCCGGCAATTTTATGAAAAGGAGTCTGAATCAATGAACAAACATGCGATTTTGCACATGCCGGATTCAGAGTATTGCTTTCCGATTGCCGCAAACAAACTGGTGCTAAGGCTCAGGACAGCCAAGGACGATGTATCGGCTGTCTGGGTGATTTACGAAAGCAAATATGAAATTGCGGACGGACAAAGAAAAGAACTTCTTAAAGACAGGATAAGCGGCGAACACTTTGATTATTATACGATAACCCTGGAACTTGACGACACAAGAATAGGCTATGTTTTCTATATTCAGGATGAAAAAGAAGCTTTCTTTTTCTCTGAGGACGGACTTACAAAGGAGTACGATTTCTCAAAGGGTTTTTACAACTTTTTTCAGTACCCGTATATAAATAAAATTGATATTTTAAATAAGGTAAGTTGGGCCGAGAGGGCTGTTTTTTATCAAATCTTTGTTGACAGATTTAATATAGGAAATTCAGACAAGGACAAGTCCTATATAAATATGAAGTGGGGCGATATTCCGACACCCAAGTCATTTGCCGGCGGCGACTTAAGAGGAATTATCGAAAAGCTTGATTACATCAAGAGCCTCAACGTTAATGCAATTTATCTGACACCGGTGTTTAAGTCGAGGTCAAATCATAAATACGACATTATCGATTATATGCAGGTCGATGAGAATTTCGGGACGAACGAGGATTTAATCGAGCTTGTGGACAAGGCCCATGAAAAGGGTATCAGGGTAGTGCTTGATGCGGTGTTCAATCACGCAAGCAAGGAACTCAAGGAATTTAAGGACGTTCTTGAAAAAGGACGGGATTCAAAGTATTTTGACTGGTTCATCATTCACGGCGACAAGCCGGATGACAGCCGGGGCAATTACGAGATGTTTGCATCGTGCAAGTACATGCCTAAGCTTAACACCTCCAACGAAGAGGTGCAGGAGTTTCTTTGCAACATAGGAACGCATTACGTGAATGAATATCATATCGACGGATGGCGTTTGGATGTTTCCGACGAGGTGAGCCACGATTTCTGGCGCAGGTTTCGAAGAGAGATAAAGAAAGCTAATCCGGAATGCATCATAATCGGCGAAAACTGGCACAATGCCTCGAATTATTTAAGAGGCGATCAGTACGACAGCATTATGAACTACGCTTTTACAAAGGCGTGCCTTGACTACTTTGCTTTCGGAGAAAAGAATGCGAGCGAAACAGCGGGAAAGCTAAACGATATCCTCATGCGGAATACCGATACGGTCAACGCGATGATGTTAAATCTGCTTGACAGCCACGACACTCACAGGTTCTTTTCGGAAGTAGGAAAGGACAAAGAAAAAATGGCTGCGGCCCTGCATCTTCTTTTTCTTTTTCCCGGTGTTCCATGTATGTTTTACGGAACGGAAACCTTTACGGAGGGCGGTTACGATCCGGATTGCCGTAGATGCATGGATTGGGACGGCATTGAAGAGGGCAAGTACAGAGAAACAATCGAGCTTGTAAGAAAGCTTTCTTTATTAAGGAACAAATACAACCTTTCGGACGGCGAGGTCGGTATAGAGGCGATTTCAAAGTCCCTGGTTGTAAGAAGATTTTCTGAGGGTGTACAATTTACCCTGTATATCAACATGACGGATGCTGATGATTATATTGACGATGTGAAGATTGCTTCGGGAAGCTTCATTTTTAAAGTGGGAGATGTGTATGAAGAAAAATAAAATTTTAGCATGTGCGTGCATTTTTACTATGGCTCTGTCGGCAGTAGGTTGCGGAAGCGGGAGCGAAAGCACGTCCGATGAAGAAATTGTTTTGAGAATTTTGGAGAATGATACGGCAAAGGAAAAGGGTTACCTTGACGAGCTGATAAATGCCTTTAACGAAGCGTATAAGGATAAGGGTATTCAGGCAGTTGACGCAAACATGGACGAATACAGCAACCTTGCGGAAAACGGCCCTTACGGTTATGGACCCGATGTTCTTTATCAGGCAAATGACAAGCTGATGACATATGCGTCAGACAAGCATCTTCTGGCAATCGAACCCGAAGATTTTGACTGCTATGATACAACTCTTGAAAAAGCCTGGGAAGCCTTTGAAATGAACGTTGACGGAAAGACCTATACCTGCGGTATTCCGGTAAACGTTCAGGAGCCGATGCTTTTTTACAGGGCGGATCTGATGCCCGAAAATTGGGAGAGTGACTGGGATGATGACGGAAATAAAGTTGCGGATTTCTTTGAAAACTGGAACGACTTGTATAAATTTTCAAGCGAGATAAAGAACGGAAATGTAGACAACGGCTGCAGCTATGGTTTTATGTCGTCATTAAACAATCTTTATCTTAATTCCAATTTCTTTTTCTCGTATGGGGCATATGTATTTAATGAGCTTGATGACGGAACCCTTGATACGACGGATATAGGCTTTTCAAAAAATGACGCCGCAAACGGAATCTTTGCGATGATTCAGTTTGCCTCACTTATGAATGAAGGCTGTATTGACGACACAATCATTTCAAACAGATACGAAAAGCTTGCGGTGGGCGAGTATTTCTGCACGGTTTCGACACCTGACACCTATACCGCTTTTGTCGAAAAGCTTGCACTTCATTATGAAGAAGAGGGGCTTTCCGCCGAAGAAGCAAATACGAAGGCCACCGAGAATATCAAGATGATAGAGCTTCCCGCACTTATGCCCGCAGACGGAGATTTGACAAAGGATTCGTCGGAGGAGACCTGGGTCGACACTACGGTAATGGGCGGAATAAACGGCTATGGAATCAGTGCTTACACAAAGCATAAAGAAGCCTGCATCGAATTCGTAAATTTTGCGACGAGTGCGGAGATGCTTTCAAAGAGAGCTGAAATGCTCGGAATTGCTTCGACAAGGTCGGATGTTGCTTCCGGTACCGGTGAAGTAGCGGATGCGATATACAAGAGTCTTGAAAACGGTAAGATTGAACTGATGCCTTCCGTAAAGGCAGTAGATCAGATTTGGACGCCTGTTCAGACTCTGATGGGAGACTTCGCAAAGGACGCTTTCAGAACAGACAGCGAAAAGAAGTATTCCACAACCGCTGAAATCACGGATGCTCTTCAGAAGGCGGACAGTGACATCTACAATGCAATTTATACCCTGGCTGATAACTGACGGAGGATTTTTGCTCAATGAAAAACAAACGTGTACGGGCATCCGCCATTGTCATGGGGCTCGGACAACTTTTGCAACGCAGATATATAAAAGGAATACTGTATTTTCTGATTCTTGTGGGCTTTGCTTTTTACTTTGTACGTTACGGAATCACGGATATTAAGGGTTTTTTTACCCTTGGGACCGTTGAGGGCGATGCCTGGCTTCAGATAGAAGGCGATGACTCCGTCATGATGCTTCTTAAGGGAATATATGCCTTTATCATGCTTGGGTTGTTTGTGTTTCTTTATATATCCAATATAAGAGATACAAGAGATGCGGAAGAATTATTGAAAAGAACCGGAACGGTCAATGGATTTGCTCAAGAGATTAAATCCTTCTCCGACAGAAAGTTTCATGTAATGGCACTTTTCATTCCGGTACTCGGAGTGGTAATATTCAACGTTCTGCCCATAGTATTCATGATACTGATAGCCTTCACAAACTACGGTGGAGACATTGTACCGCCAAAGCTTGTTGACTGGATCGGTTTGGACAATTTCAAGAAGATCTTGGTACTTGGGGAACTTAAGGATACCTTCTTTAAGATTCTTTCGTGGAATATAATCTGGGCAATCCTCGCAACGGCACTTAATTATTTCGGAGGCCTCTTCCTCGCACTTTTGTTAAACAAAAAATGCGTGAAGGGCAAGACCTTTTGGAGAGCCTTTCCGATACTTGCCTACGCACTTCCCGGGTTCATCACGCTGCTTGCCTTTAAGTTTATGTTCTCCTACGGAGGACCGATTAACTACTATATCGTAAAATACGGCGGACAGCCGATAGGATTTTTGGATATTGATGCAGGGCTGAAGGCAAAGATTATCGGTTTACTGATTAACGCCTGGATATCGATTCCTTCATCCATGCTGCTTGCAACGGGAATTCTTTCCAATATGAATACCGACCTCTACGAGGCGGCAAGCATAGACGGAGCATCAAAGTGGAAACAGTTTATAAAGATTACCCTTCCGTTTGTGGTCTTCTCGACGACACCGGTATTGATCACGAGCTTTGTCGGTAACTTCAATAATTTCGGTATCTTTTACTTTTTGCGCGGCGGCCTTTACTGTAACGGATATTTCCTCGCAAGCGATACCGACCTTTTGATCAACTGGCTCTACAACCTGTCGATAGACAATAATTATTACGGAATCGGAGCCGCGATAAGCCTTATCATTTTCCTGATTACTTCGGCGATTTCCCTGGTGACTTACGTGCAAAGCGATTCCTTTAAAAAGGAGGATACCTTCCGATGAAAAAGAAAAAATGTGGAAATATCCTTTCCTTTGACACGATTATTACCTATATAATACTTATCGTCGTTTGCTTTATTTTTGCGTTTCCGGTATTCTGGCTGGTGCTTGCTTCTTTTTCAAAGAGCGGTTCCATCTACGATTTAAACGGATTCTTCCCGACACAGTTTTCTTTGAAGGGATATAAGGATTTGTTTACGGATACGGCGATGTATGATTATCCGAACTGGCTCAAAAACACCCTGATAGTGGCGGTCTGCTCGGCAATTCTCGGAACGGTACTCGTAATACTTACAGCCTACGTAATGAGCAAGTTCAGGTTTAAGATGAGAAAACCCCTTATGAAGGCAACTCTTGTCCTGAGTATGTTTCCCAGCTTTATGGGAATGACGGCTGTGTACCTCTTGATGGTGAACTTCGGCCTGATAAACAGGCTTTCAAGCCTGATACTGATTTACTCTGCGGGTGCACCGATGGGGTACCTCGTGCAGAAGGGTTACTTTGATACCATCAGCACTTCGATTTACGAGGCGGCAAGGATAGACGGGGCAAGCAACGGAAAGATTTTTTGGAAGGTAATGCTTCCTTTGTCAAAGCCTATCATAGTCTACACGATGCTTACGCAGTTCGCCTGGCCGTGGAGCGACTTCATACTTCCGAGTTTGCTTCTTAAAAATAAAGATCTTTGGACGGTGGCGGTCGGCCTTATGTCGCTTGACGAAACAAAGTTTACCCGTTTCGCCGCAGGCTCCGTCTTCATAGGCGTTCCGATAATAGCTCTTTATTTCTGCCTGTCACGTTTCCTGGTGCAGGGCATGTCTTCAGGAGCAGTGAAGGAATAAACTTAAATACAATTGCTATAAAAAAGCGTCCCGCTTGCGGGACGCTCGTCGTCTGGCGCGGTCGCGTCAGCGACACATACCTATCGCTGAAGTAGCGCATCAGTGGCACGTAGTGCCTTTTTTGCTATATAGGGGATTGCGGAGCAATTTCCTATATAGTAAAAAACCCGAAGCCTGTTTTAATGCAGGCCTCGGGTTTTTGTTTATATTTTTTCTTTTTCCGCTGTTTTGTTCATTCCCAGGATAACCGCAAATACGGTGTGTCAATTCTACTCGAAGTAATGATCCTTTTCAATCACAGCTTTTGACCGGGGTATCATTATCGGCGAAATTTTGGTACAATAGGCAAGGATATTTTTTTAAAAGGATAAATAAAAATGATCGGACTGATAGTTGCATATACTAAAAATCGGGTAATTGGGAATAAAGGGCAGATTCCGTGGCGCATAAAGGGTGAGCAGAGGAGATTCAAGGAGCTTACGACGGGCAATACGGTGATTATGGGAAGGCGTTCCTATGAGGAAATCGGGCATCCTCTTCCGAATCGCTTTACGATTGTTGTTTCAAAGACAGCTTCTTTTTCCGCGGAGAACTGCATTACCGTAGGCTCACTTAAGGAGGCGATAGAATACGCCGAAAAAGAAAGACCTGCGGAGAATATTTACCTCTCCGGCGGAGCGGGTATATACAGGGAAGGAATCGAGCTTGCCGACAAGCTTTTTATTACGGAAATTGACTTGGAAATTGAGGGAGACACGTATTTTCCTGAATTTGACGAAAGCAAATACGTAAAGACAATTGATGAAGAGGTTCAAGGCGACATACCGTACAAATATGTCACCTATACAAAGAAATGAACGACTTTAAGACCTTTATAGATGTTAACGACTTAGACAAAATAAACGAATTTTACAGAGCGGGATTTTTTGCCTGTGATTGCATGTATATAATGGAAAGGGAACAGGAACCTCTTTCTTTTTACAATGATATCGAAAACCCTTTTGTGTCAAAGCTTGATGAAAGCGAGCTTTCTTTGTACATGAAGGCTAACGGCAAGGGCTTTTCGACACCCGACCCGATTGAAAAGATTAAGAGTGATCTCAGCAAGCCAAACAGCGCAATTTATGTGTACAAGGTAAAAGGCGAGATAGTCTCAAGTGTGACGGTTTGGGACGAAGGCGAGGATGCAATCGCAACCGAGAATATTTTTACTGTTCCGAAGTTTCGAAATCGCGGATATGCACAGACGACACTTCAAATCGCACTTTTGGATGCATGCAAGAGGGGAAGGCGCAAGGCGCGTCTCACGGTTTATGCGGGATCGCTTCCGGCAATAAATATGTACTACCGCTTCGGATACAAGATTACAAGGATATTACAGGAGTTTATACATGAATAACGAACTTACGAAAAAAGATATAGAGGACATGGAAGCCGAGATCGAGCACAGAAAGGTTGTCGTCAGAAAAGAACTTCTGGAGCATGTTAAAGAGGCGAGATCGCACGGAGATTTAAGTGAGAACTTCGAATATTATGCGGCTAAAAAAGAAAAGAATCAAAACGAGTCGCGTATCAGATATTTGGAAAGAATGGTTAGAACGGCAAATGTTGTCGAGGACGATTCAAAGGACGACGAGGTGGGCATCAATAAGACAGTTACCGTTTATGTTGAAGAAGACGGCTCCGAAGAAGAGTACAAAATCGTCACAACCGTAAGGGAAGACTCTTTAAACGGACTTGTGAGCAACGAATCACCCATGGGACGTGCGCTTTTGCGCCACAAGGTCGGAGACAGAGTGGAAATTACCGTAAGTAAAGATTACAGTTACTTCGTTATTATAAAGAAGATTGACAACAGTACCGTGTCGGATTCGGGGACACTGAGAGATTTTTAAGCGGGTAACCGCAAAAAAGAGTTTCGCTTGCGAAACTCTCACGACGTCTGGCGCGGTCGCGTTAGCGACATATACCTATCGCTGAAGTAGCGCATAATTGGCACGTAGTGCCTTTTTCATCTAATCAACCAATGTAAGCACCTGATTCAAATCATCGATTTCAATGTCGACATGTACGCCTTTGTCGTTCTTTAAATGGAAGGGATTGTATCGGCAGGTAAGTATGCCTGCGTTGTTACCGCCTAAAATATCACTTGTAAGGGAGTCCCCGATTATGAGGACTTCTTTTTTGTCAAAAGGACCGATTACTTCAAAAACTTTGTCGAAGAACTCCTTGGCGGGTTTTTCGCATCCTATTTCTTCCGATATAAATACATGATCGAAAAATTCACCGAGTCCGGATTTTTGAACCTTAACATTTTGAACGTGCTTGTTTCCGTTGGTGACAAGGCATTGCATGACCTTCCCGTTAAGACTTTTAACCGTTTCATAGGCATGAGGCATGAAGATAACGGTTTCTCCGAGCAATTTCTCATAGGCAACTTTAAAATCAGGTATCTTGCTTACATCAAGACCGTAGACATCGAAAAACTCTTCGAACCGTTTAAAGAGAAGCTCGTTTCTCGTAACCTTTCCATTTTCCAAGGCTTCCCAATATTTTTTATTTATATCGGAATATACAGATACCATTTCATTGGTACAAATTCCGAGATTTAACTTTTCAAAACACGCTTTGATAGACATACTTTCGATTGTGGTAAAGTCAGTCAAGGTTCCGTCTAAGTCCCAAAGTATTACTTTTATCATGTCCAACCTCCGTCAACGGTTATGACCTGTCCGGTCAAATAGTTTGGCGATGAAAGAAGCATCATTACGGCGTTCGCAATGTCGGTCGGAGAGGCAAATCTGTCTGCCGGAATTTCGGCGCGAATTGCTTCTTTTTCCTCGTCTGAAAGGTTATTGTTCATATCGGTATCAACAAAACCGCAGGCTATTGCATTGACCGAAATGGTACTGGGAGCAAGTTCACGTCCCAGGGCTTTGGTAAATGCATTGATACCGCCCTTTGAAGCGGAGTAGGCAACCTCCATGGAGGCTCCGTTTGCACCGAAGACCGAAGAAATATTGATGATCGAACCCGAATGTTTTTTAAGCATAATCGGAATCGCGAGTTTGCAGGTGTTAAACACCGAGGTCAAGTTTACGTCTATGACCCTTTTCCAGGATTCCACGGACATTTCGTGCAGTAAACCGACATAGGAAATGCCTGCATTATTAACCAACACATCCAAGTCATCAATATCTTTAAAAATTCCGCTCATCGCCTCAAAGTCTGCAACATCCGCCTGATGAGGAACAACGGTAACATTGTACTTTTTCGACAGCTCACTTGAAAAATTAATAAGTTCGGTCACATTTTTTTCACAAATAAGGTGTAGACTGTAACCATTGCGGGCCAGGGTATTTGCTATTTCACGTCCGATGCCCCGCGATGCGCCTGTTATCAAGGCTTCTCTCATAAGCCCTCCTATTTTTGACAAATATGTAAAAAAAAACTATACTAAGAGAAGTTTGTTGCTTTTATTCTAAATAAATTACGGGCAACATTCAAGCAAAAAAGGGACAGTTATATGTTTGATACGATAATAGTCGGCGGGGGACCGGCAGGTCTTTCGGCTTCCGTATACGCAAAAAGAGCGGGCTTAAATGCACTGCTTATAGACGAAAGCCCCATTCACGGCGGACAGATGCTTACTACCTATGAGGTAGACAATTATCTGGGACTTCCTAAGGTTTCCGGGATGGAACTTGGAAAACGCTTTTCGGAGCACGCTATCGGAACGGGAATCGAAAAAGCGGAAGCTAAGGTTAACAGCCTTTTACGTAGGGACGGATACTGGCAAGTTGAAACCTCTGAGGGTGGTTTTGATACCCGCACAATTATTCTTGCTACGGGTGCCGTTCATGCACATTTAAACGTACCCGGGGAGGATACACTTCAGGGCGCTGGAGTTTCATACTGTGCGACCTGCGACGGAGCTTTCTTTAAGGGCATGGACGTATGCGTTATCGGTGGCTCGGATGTAGCCTGCGAGGATGCTGTCTATCTTGCGAGAATGTGCAGTCACGTGTATCTGATTCACAGACGTGATACGCTTAGAGCCGCAAACTCAATCGTAGAAGACCTTAAAAAATATGAAAATGTTTCTTTTGTATGGGATAGTTCGGTTTCTTCCTTTAATGGGGAGTTTGAACTTGAAAGTGTGACGGTTCACAATAATAAGTCGGGCGAGAATTCACTGCTTAAGGTGCAGGGCGCCTTTGTGGCAGTCGGAATCAGACCGGCCGTGGATTTGGTGAAAGATACAGTTACACTTAATCAGGGCGGATACGTAATCGCAGGAGAGGATTGTCGTACAAGCGCAGAGGGAATATATGTCGCAGGAGATATAAGGCAAAAGCCGATGCGACAGATTATTACGGCTGTTGCGGATGGCGCAAATGCTGTTTGCAGCGTTACGGAGGATTTAAGAAGAGCATGAAAAAGAAAGGTTTAATTGTGGGTCTTGCCCTTTCTTTGGCGATAGCCATGGCAATGCCTACAGGGGCTTATGCGGGGGTACCCAAGGGAAGCACGGGCACCTACGTGGATGTAGTAGACAACAGAGAGTATTCGGATCTTGTAATTGCCCAGGTAGATGAATGGGTGAATGTCAGAGCCGATGCGACGACAGACAGTTCAATACTCGGAAAGCTTTACAATAATTCGGTCGGTCATTACATTGAGGAAAAAGACGGCTGGATAAAGATTCAAAGCGGATCCGTAACCGGCTGGGTAAGTTCGGAATACGTGGTCAAGGGTGTTGAAGCTTTAAAGATTGCAAAGGACGTTGAGGTTACTTATGCCGAGATCAATGCCAACTGTTTGAACGTCAGAGAAGATGCTACTACAGACTCGGAAATTTTAGGTACGTTTTCAAAAGGCGACGAACTTGTTGTAATTGACACAAAGGACGGATTTGCAAAGGTTTCCTACAACAATAAAGAAGGTTATATCTCACTGGATTACGTAGATATTCATACCGAATTTGTCGAGGCTGAATCCATCGAAGAAGAAAGAGCGAGAAAAGCAGCCGAAGAAAAGGCCAGGAAGGAAGCCGCAAAGGCAGCCGAAAAGGCTTTGGCAAAGCAGCAGGCGGCGTCAAAGTCCAAGGAAACCGCATCGTCAATCGTATCCCAGTACTCCGCGGATGAATCATACAGCCTTGGAGAGCAGGTAGTCGAGTATGCTTGCCAGTTTATCGGAAATCCTTATGTATACGGCGGTACGAGCCTTACAAACGGATGCGACTGCTCCGGCTTTGTAATGAGTGTATATGCCCACTTCGGAGTTTCACTTCCGAGAACAGGACAAAGAAATTCAGGTTACGCCATAGCTTCTCTTGATGAAGCTCAACCCGGAGACATCATCTGTTACTCCGGTCACGTCGGAATATACATGGGTAACGGAACGATAGTACATGCCGCAACACCGGCAAAGGGTATTTGTACCACGAATGCAAATTATACGACGATTATAGGAATTCGAAGAATCTTCTAAAAAGAGAAAGAACACGAATGTAAAGAGGTTGTAGGCTTAGGCCTATGACCTCTTTTTGACTATATAGGAAATTGCTCCGCGTGGGAGAGCCAAGAGGCTGCACCTAATACTTG
>CAVJJQ010000025.1:0-25640 GCA_963649755.1 bacterium
AGAGGGCTAGAGCTGTCACCGAAGGTGACTGAGAGGGACTTGGCTCTCCCACGCGTAGCAATTTCCTATATAGTAAAAAAGGATCACTGATTACTAAATTTCAGCGATCCTTTTTCATCTATACTAATTTGCAGTTTTCTTTTTCTTTAAAAGCAATATCCCTACCACAAGCAGAATCGGGAAAATGATTCCGGATAGAATTCCGAGCTTAAGGTTGTCGGACGCGGCATCGGATACGAAGCCTACAAGAGTAGGACCTGCGGAACAGCCGACGTCACCTGCGAGGGCAAGAAGGGCAAAAAGCGCCGTGCCTCCGTTTCTAAGTGCGGCGGATGCCTTACTGAAGGAGCCCGGCCACATGATACCCACGGAGAGTCCGCAAAGGGAACATCCGATTAAGGAAACGACAGGTGAAGGTGCAAGGGAAATGCACAGATAGGAAAGTATGCAGAGGATGCTGCTTCCCAGCATAAATCTGTCAAGGTCAAATTTGTCTCCGAACTTACCGAAGATAGCACGTGAGGTACCCATAAGAAGAGCAAATGCCATAGGACCTGCCAGATCGCCGATTGTTTTTGATACATTCAATCCTTTTTCCGCAAAGGTCGAAGCCCACTGGCTGACACCCTGCTCGCTTGCTCCCGAGCATACCATCATAAGCATCAACACCCAGAAGGTGGAATTTTTGACAAGTTCTTTAATAGTCATTCCGGTCTCACCCTCTTCAATTAAAGGCGCAATAGGAACTTTGGTAAAGAATAGGCCGTTTGCTATGGGGATCAGTGCCCAGATGATGGCCAATATCTTCCAATTGCCGATTCCGAATATTGTAAAGAAAAGCGTTGACAGAGCCACAACTCCTACATGCCCCCAACAGTAAAAGGAATGAAGAAGGCTCATTGCTTTTTCTTTATTGTCGCTCGGACAGCTTTCCATAATGGGGCTTATGAGCACCTCGATAAGACCGCCGCCGATTGCATAAATGACAATTGCGATTAAAAGTCCTAAAAATGCATTCGGAAGAAGTCCCGGCAGGAAGGTTAAAGATATCAGGCCCACCGCACTGCAAACGTGAGCTGCGACTATGGCTGTTCTGTAGCCGATTTTGTCGATGAATTTTGCGGAAAGTAAGTCAATTACAAGCTGAATACCGAAGTTAAAGGTAATGAGCATGGTAATCTGACTTAACGGAATTCCGTATTCTTTTTCAAATGTCAAAAACAGTAAAGGTGCGAAATTGTTTACAACAGCCTGCACGATGTAGCCTATAAAGCAGGCATACATGGTGCCTTTAAACTTGTCTTTCATAAATAAACTCCGTGGAAATACATACTTGTCAGGATTTTGATGTTTCCGGACAAATAGTTATTATACAATAATGAAATGTTCTGTAAAGGTATCATGAAAATAAAATTTTGCTTAAAGAAAAGGTATTTTTGCTATTGACATCGGATAAAGAAAACGGCTTGAAGAAAGCAGCTTATTATGGTAGAATACCGGATGTTTAGATGTGTTAAAAATTTAACCCAGTCAGATAATAAATCCGGCTTGGCAAACTAAATAAAGGAGACAAATCATGAATCTTTCACCACTTCAGAAAGCAAGATATGAGTATAGCCCTAAGCTTCCTTTGATGCTTAGAAACGGCATATCTGAAATCTGTGTCAAGGAAGGCGCACCCACAGAGAGCGTTGCCGACCAGGACAAGATCAAAGCACTTTTCCCCAATACCTACGGGAAGAATGAGATTACCTTTGAAAAGGGCACAAACACCGCAGCTGCAAAGAAGCTTGTAGTAGGCGTTATTCTTTCAGGCGGACAGGCACCCGGCGGACACAACGTTATTTCCGGTCTTTACGATGCATTAAAGGCTACCAACAAGGAAAACGTTCTTTTAGGCTTCAAGGGTGGTCCCAGCGGATTACTCGAAGACGATTATGTAGAGTTTGATGACGAGTTCATCAATGCATACAGAAACACCGGCGGTTTTGATATCATCGGTTCAGGTCGTACAAAGCTTGAGACAAAGGAACAGTTCGCAGTTGTCGAAGAGGTTGCAAAGAAGCACGGTCTTAATGCAATCGTAATCATCGGCGGCGACGATTCAAACACAAACGCAGCGGTTTTGGCTGAGTACATGGCAGCAAAGAATACCGGCATTCAGGTAATCGGTTGCCCCAAGACTATCGACGGCGACTTAAAGAACGAGGATATCGAAGCATCATTCGGTTTCGATACCGCTACAAAGACTTACTCCGAACTTATCGGAAACATTGAAAGAGATGCAAACTCCGCAAAGAAGTACTGGCATTTCATAAAGGTTATGGGACGTTCCGCATCCCACGTTGCTCTTGAGTGCGCGCTCGAGACACAGCCCAACATCTGCTTAATCGGTGAAGAAGTTGCCGCTAAGAAGATGTCTCTTAAAGATATTACCAATCAGATTGCAGACTCCGTTGAAAAGAGAGGCAATAAGGGTATGAACTTCGGTGTTGCCATTATCCCCGAGGGTATTGTTGAATTCGTTCCCGAATTTTCAAAGCTTATTGCTGAGATCAATGAACTCCTTGCAGGCAAGAAGACAGAGGAATTCAATGCACTTCCTTCATGGCAGGCTAAATATGACTTTATCAAGGCAGGCCTTACAAAGGAATCCTTCGAAGTATTCGATATCCTTCCCACAGGAATTCAGCAGCAGTTGTTCCTTGAAAGAGATCCTCACGGAAACGTTCAGGTATCCCTTATCGAATCCGAAAAGCTCTTCTCCGAAATGGTAAAGAACGAGCTTGCAAAGAGAAAGGCCGCAGGCACCTACAAGGGTAAGTTTGCCGCACTTCATCATTTCTTCGGTTACGAAGGAAGATGCGCTTTCCCTTCAAACTTTGATGCTGACTATTGCTATTCACTCGGTTACAATGCATGCATGCTGATTCTTTACGGATATACAGGCTACCTTTCAAAGGTTTCAAACATTGCACGTCCCGCAGATGAGTGGGTTGCAGGCGGTATGCCTATCACAAAGATGATGAACATTGAAAGAAGAAGCGGTGAAGACAAGCCCGTTATCAAGAAGGCTTTGGTAGAGCTTGACGGTGCACCCTTCAAGTATTTTGCAGCTCACAGAGATGAGTGGGCAGAGGATACCTGCTTTACCTTCCCCGGAGCAATCCAGTACTACGGACCTTCATCCGTATGTGATATCACCACCAAGACCTTGGCTTTGGAAAAGGGCTTGATGAAGTAAATCAAAAGATTATAAGATTAAAAAAAAGCAGGAGCTTGGAGCTCCTGCTTTCTTTTTGTCTTTATTTCTTATTTTCGTTCTTTAACTCATTCATGCGCATTGCTCTGACCTTTAAAGGTAAGCCCCACAAGGTAATGAAGCCTTCTGCGTCGTGATGATCGTACATATCTCCCGTTGTAAAGGAAGCCAGTGACTCGCTGTACAAAGAATAAGGTGAAGTGGTTCCTGCCTTAATAATATTTCCTTTGTAAAGTTTTAACTTTACTTCACCGGTGACTACCTGCTCGATGGAAGTCGTAAATGCGGTAATGGCCTCTCTTAAAGGAGTAAACCACTTTCCTTCATATACGAGCATTGCCATCTTATTGCCTAAATCCTTCTTTAAGGAAATGGTATCTCTGTCAAGTACAAGCTCTTCAAGCTGCTGAATTGCTTCAAGCAAAATGGTTCCGCCGGGTGTTTCGTACACACCTCTTGACTTCATGCCTACGACACGGTTTTCAACAATATCGACAATACCGATACCGTTCTTTCCGCCGACTTCATTTAAATACTTGATGATGTCGGAGACTTTCATCTTCTTTCCGTTTACGGAAACCGGAACACCCTTTTCAAAGTCAATTGTAAGCTCTGTTTCTTCATCCGGTGCTCTCTCAGGTGTTACCGAAAGAACAAGCATGTGATCGTAATTGGGAGCCTTTGAAGGATCCTCAAGTTCCAAACCTTCATGGCTGATATGCCAAAGGTTTCTGTCACGGCTGTAAGACTGATCCGTTCCGAAAGGAAGGTCGATGCCGTGTGCCTTACAATAATCTATCTCGGCCTGACGTGAATCCATCTGCCATCTGTCGTCTCTCCAGGGAGCGATGACTTTGATGTCGGGAGCAAGTGCTTTAATGCCGAGCTCAAATCTGATCTGATCGTTTCCTTTTCCGGTTGCCCCGTGGCAGATTGCAACGGCGTTTTCCTTTCTTGCAACCTCTACGAGCTTCTTTGCGATGCCGGGACGAGCCATTGCGGTACCCATCAAATACTTGTGCTCGTAAACGGCGCCTGCCTGTACGCAGGGCATGATGTAATTTTCTGCGAAGTCATCGACGATGTCCTCGATATAGAGCTTTGAAGCGCCCGAAAGCTTAGCTCTTTCCTCAAGTCCGTCAAGTTCTTCTCCCTGTCCGCAGTCTATACAACAGCAGACAACTTCGTAACCGTAGGTTTCTTTAAGCCACGGTATGATAGCCGTGGTATCAAGTCCGCCTGAATATGCAAGTACTACCTTATCCATGATAAATAAACTCCTTTATTATAATTTATTTTCTTTATGCAAGTGCCTGTTCAAGATCCTTTACAAGATCTTCCTTGTCCTCAAGTCCGCATGACATTCTTACAAGACCTGCGGGAACTCCTGCATCGATGAGCTGCTGTTCCGTAAGCTGACGATGAGTCGAAGTTGCGGGATTTAAGCAGCAGGTTCTGGCATCGGCAACGTGAGTTTCGATTGCGGCAAGCTTAAGCTTCTTCATGAAGCTTTCAGCCGCTTCTCTTCCGCCCTCGAGTTCGAAGGATACAACGCCGCATCCGCCATTCGGCATATATTTCTTTGAAAGCTCGTAATACTTGTCGCCTTCAAGACCGGGGTAGCTGACGCTCTTAACCTTCTTGTGATTCTTTAAGAACTTTGCCACATACAAACCGTTTTCAACGTGACGAGGCATTCTTACATGCAGAGACTCAAGTCCCAGATTTAGTAAGAATGCATTCTGAGGAGACTGTATGCATCCAAAGTCTCTCATAAGCTGAGCCGTGCACTTTGTGATAAATGCGCCTTCCAAGCCAAACTTCTCGGCATAGGTAATTCCGTGATATGATTCATCCGGTGTGCAAAGTCCCGGGAACTTGTCGGCATGTGCCATCCAGTCAAATTTACCGGAATCAACGATTGCTCCGCCTACGGCCGCACCGTGTCCGTCCATATACTTCGTGGTCGAATGAGTGACGATATCGGCACCCCACTCAAAAGGCCTGCAATTGACAGGTGTAGGGAAGGTATTGTCAACAATGAGCGGTACGCCGTGTGCGTGTGCGGCACGTGCGAACTTCTCGATATCAAGAACGGTAAGTGCCGGATTTGCTATTGTCTCACCAAATACGGCTCTGGTATTTGCTTTAAAAGCATTATTAAGCTCTTCTTCGCTTGCATCGGGAGAAACAAACGTTACCTCGATACCCATCTTTGCCATCGTAACGGAGATAAGATTGAAGGTTCCGCCGTAGATGGATGAAGAAGCAACAATGTGGCTGCCCGCTTCGCAAATATTGAAAAGAGCAAAGAAATTGGCCGCCTGTCCCGAAGACGTAAGCATTCCCGCCGTACCGCCTTCAAGCGCCGCAATCTTGGCCGCAACATAGTCATTCGTAGGATTCTGAAGCCTTGTGTAAAAATAACCGCTTGCTTCCAAATCAAAAAGCTTTCCCATATCCTCACTGGTGTCGTATTTAAATGTAGTCGACTGAATAATGGGAATCTGTCTGGGCTCTCCGTTTTTAGGAGTATAGCCTGCCTGTACGCACTTTGTATTAATACTGTAATCCATTTTTATCACCCCTTAAGTCCGTTTGTCTGACGGATCATATCTTCAACGACAATATCATAAATCTCGCCCAAAGTATTGCAGTACTCCAATATCTTCCAAGGCTCGTTTGTATGGAAGTGAATCTTTATAAGATCCTCATCTCCTGCCGCAATCAAAGAATTTCCCTCAAAATTTTCGGTAATGTAATCGGATATTTCATCCTCATCAAGGTCTTTGTCACGCCTGTCAATCAAGAGCTGCGTATCGTAACGATATGCAAACTGATCGTCTTCGGCATCAATGCTGTTTACTGCCATCTAAAGTTCCTCCGATTTAAATCTATGGGGTCAAGCCCTTAAAAACTATAGCACACTAAAGTAAAAAAGTGAACAGTTCCTTGGCCTGTTCACTTTTACACTTTTACTGATTTGTCATGACTAATATTCGATTTATGCCTCGGCCGCAGCAAACAGCGCATTTATTTCATCCTGAGAAAGAACCGCTTCTCCGCCGTGTATATCTTTATTTACATTGTAAAGAACCCTTGCAATATCATCTTCGGTTGTATCGGCAACGGGTTCAACCGAAGCCGCCTCGCAAACAGGTTCGACTGAACCCTGCGAAAGCATATCAAAATCAACGGCATTGCGGTTTGAGACATCCACATTATTTGCAGAAAGAAAACTCTCGTATTCGGAAGAAGAAACATTTCTTCTTTCCTCGGTATCATTCCTCCAAAAAGTATCCGACTCGTTTTCTTTATCCTCGGTTTCAACGTTACCGGATTCCGCATTCAGTAACTTCATCCATTCCTGATATTCCTGATAGGTAAGAAGCCCGAACCTATACTTATCCTCGTAGCTCATATCTACGCGATACCATTTAATCAAGCCGCTCGGCGCAGCGTCCGTGTAAGCGTTTCTTTTTCCGTAGTTAGGATCTTCTTTAATATATGCAAGTAACTTTTGATTGATTACATTTTTTCTAAACGTCGCCATATCACTATTTTACGTGCGGCTATTAATGGGGAATTACTCTCTTTAAAACTTTGACCTTTTTGCAATAGTATCGTATAATGTCCGAGGCAAAAAGAAATTCTTTTAAGGAGATTCTATGGAACAGAAAAAGAACAACAATATTTTCAGTATCTTACTGAGCGTATGTAAGGGTGCGCTTATCGGACTCGGAGCAGTGCTTCCCGGTATTTCCGGCGGTGTGCTCAGCGTAATTTTTGGCATCTACAAACCCGTTATGGAACTGCTTGCAGACCCGATTCACAAATTCAAGACTCACGTGCCGAAGCTTATCCCCTATTTTATCGGCGGAGTAATCGGCTTCTTGGGAATTGCCAATCTTCTCGCTTTTGTATTGGAAAAATATCCGTATCCTTCTGTCTGCCTGTTTGTCGGACTGATCGGAGGTATGATACCCTCTCTTTTCCGTGAGGCCAATGAAAAAGAACACTCAAAATGGTCACCGCTATCTCTTATAATTGCAATGATTATAGTGTTTGCCCTTTTGATTACCCTTAAATTCCTCTCTATAGAAATACAGCCTTCCTTTGGATGGTATATATTCTGCGGTTTCTGCCTTGCCATCAGCATAATTGCTCCCGGCATGAGCTTTTCCACACTTTTGATGCCTTTAGGCCTGTATACAAGCTTTGTGGACGGCATCGGCAAGCTTAAGCTCTCCGTACTGATTCCCGGCGGAATCGGCGGACTTGTCACCATCATCGCACTTTCCAAGCTTGTAAACTCACTGTTTGACAAGCATTATGCCGTAGCCTTTCATGCAATCATCGGCATTGTCATTGCGGCAACCGTAATGATTATTCCTTTTGAAAGCTTTACTTTATCCGTAAGCTCCTGCCTCATCAACATCCTGTTCCTCGTGATCGGTGTTGTGTGTGCCCTGCTTTTAGACCGTTTCAACAGTGCCCATCCTACGGAAGAGTAATCAATATCTAATGACAAAGAAAAGCCCTCGGACATTTGATTGTCCGAGGGTTTTTGATTTGAAGCTTAATGTATTCGCTTAGTGTTTAAGATCTCATAATCTTAAGCTTATTTTACAACTATATTAATGATCTTGCCTTTGACGTAAATTTCTTTAACAATTGTCTTTCCTTCAATAAAGCTCTTTACAGAAGGAAGTTCTTTTGCTTTTTCAAGGGCGCTTGCCTGCTCCTCGTCAACCGAAATCGAAACCGTACCGCGAACCTTGCCGTTTACCTGAACTCCGATTTCAACGGTGTCTTCTTTGCAGAACTCCTCGTTGTAAGTAGGCCAAGGTTCGAAGGCTATCGTGGTGTCGTGACCTAAGATCTGCCACATTTCCTCGCCTGCGTGAGGGCAGATGCAGGAGAACATCTTAACAATGCCTTCTTTGTACTCCTTAGGGCACTTGCCTGCCTTATAAGCTGCATTTACAAATATCATCATCTGTGCAATGGCCGTATTGAAGCCGAGTGATTCAAAATCACTTGAAACCTTCTTTACAGTCTGATGATAAATCTTCTTTAAGGTTTCATCATCTGCATCGGCGGTTGTATCTTCGTCTGTGATAAAGTTCCAAAGACGTCCGATAAACTTACGTGCTCCTTCAACGCCTTGCTGCGACCAAGGCTTTGATACTTCCAAAGGACCCATGAACATTTCGTAAAGTCTGAGTGTATCTGCACCGTAGTCTCTTACGATATCCGAAGGATTGACTACAAATTCGGGGAAACGCTTACCCATCTTGATGCCGTTTGCACCGAGTATCATTCCCTGATGAACCAGTTTCTTGAAGGGTTCCTTTGTAGGAGCAAGACCCTTATTGTAAAGGTATCTGTTCCAGATACGCGAATACATAAGGTGACCTACCGCATGCTCGGGACCGCCTATATAAAGGTCAACCGGCATCCAGTGCTTTAAAAGCTCGGGGTCTGCGAAGACCTTGTCGTTATGAGGGTCGATATATCTTAAATAATACCAGGAAGAACCTGCGGAGCCGGGCATCGTGGAGGTTTCTCTCACGCCCTTTACTCCATTGTATTCATACTGCTTCCACTCGGTTGCATTTTCAAGAGGAGCCTTTCCGTTCTTGCCCTTATAGTCCTCAAGCTCGGGAAGTACAAGCGGAAGTTCGGAATCGTCAAGCACATGAATCGTGCCATCCTCCATATGTACTACGGGAACGGGCTCGCCCCAGTAACGCTGACGTGCGAAGATCCAATCTCTGAAGCGGTAGTTTACCGTTCTTTTTGCAACTCCCATCTTTTCAAGCTTGCAGGTAATTGCTTCCTTGGCTTCCTCAACTGTTAAGCCGTTAAATTCTTCCGAATTGATGAGCTTACAGCCCTTGCCAAGGTAATCGTGCTTTTCAAAGGCACATTCGGAAACATCTCTTCCTTCGATTACCTGAATCATATCAATGTTGTGGGCGATGGCATATTCAAAGTCACGCTGGTCATGTGAAGGAACGGCCATAACCGCGCCGGTTCCGTAATTTGCCAGTACAAAGTCGCCGATAAACATACGGACTTCCTTGCCGTTTACGGGGTTAATGCAGGTCACACCCTTTAACTCACAGCCGGTCTTTCCCTTATTAAGCTCGGTTCTGTCCATATCACTTTTTGATATGGTTTCCTGAATATAAGCTTCAACCTCGTCCTTATTCTGAATTCGAGGCATCAAGTCCTTTACAATCTGTCCGTCGGGGGCAAGTACCATGAAAGTAATGCCGTAGATGGTTTCGATACAGGTCGTAAAGATTGAGAACTTTCCTCCGCCTACGATTTCAAATTCAACCTCAACACCGGTTGACTTTCCTATCCAGTTACGCTGGATGTCCTTTGTGGATTCGGGCCAGTCGATTTCGTCAAGTCCTTCCAAAAGTTCCTCGGCAAAAGCAGGCTGATTGATGACCCACTGCTTCATATTTTTACGAACGACCGGGAAGCCTCCTCTTTCCGACTTTCCGTCTATTACCTCATCATTGGAAAGAACGGTACCAAGCTCCTCGCACCAGTTAACGGGCATATCGACATACTTTGCATAACCGTCAAGGTAAAGCTGCTTGAAAATCCACTGAGTCCACTTATAGAACTCGGGATCTGAGGTTGCTATCATCTTTGACCAGTCATAGTCAAAGCCAAGTTCCTTTAACTGCTTTGAGAAAGTCTTAATATTGGCCTGTGTAAAACCATTCGGATGATTTCCCGTCGTAACGGCATACTGCTCTGCGGGAAGGCCGAAAGAATCATATCCCATGGGATGGAGCACATTGTACCCCTGCATCCTCTTCATCCTCGAAATGATGTCCGTTGCCGTATATCCTTCCGGATGACCTGCATGAAGGCCTACTCCCGAAGGATAAGGAAACATGTCAAGTGCATAAAATTTAGGCTTTGAAAAATCCCATACGTCTGTCTTAAAGGTTTCATGTTCTTCCCAATACTGCTGCCACTTAGGCTCAATCTCCTTGGGATTGTAAACTTTGCTTCCGTTCTTCATATATCTCTTCCTTAAATATAAATTGTAATTAACGCGGGCTCTACACTCTCCCGTAAACATGAAAGGCACACAAAGAGTTTACTGACTCCTTGTGCGCTTTGCACAACCACAAATATCTTATTTCAAATTAAAGATTTTGTAAACAAGTACTACGCATTTTGATAATATGTCCATGCTCCCTTTAAATCTCAGCTAACGCAAAAATTTTTTCAAGCATTGGTGCCGAAGAGAAAAGATCGTTTTTAACGGCATTCTTTATCGAATCAGTATTTTTCTTAACATAATCTCCTGCATTTTCAACTGTTATGTAGCATTTATCATCATAGATTTCTTTTCTGAGGAAATTAAAACTATGTTTTGGAAAATCCATATCCAAAATATCCGTATTATGAGATGTAAAAAACAACTGGCAGTCTCCCTCCAATTTTTGAACCATAAGGGACAAAAACGCCTTTTCAATATCTGAGTGAATATAAGAAAATTTCTCGTCACAATAGAAAAATGAAAATCCGCCGCAAGCCAATGCTGCATACATATTCGCAAGACTTATTCCTTCCTTTGTTCCACTTGAGAGTTTATCTTCTCCTACAATTACACCATCCTTTATCATCACAGGCTCATTTCCAAGTCTGATAATATATGCATTTCTGACTTCCTTTACTTTTTCTACGTTTGTGATGAGTGGATCTAGGGCCTGTAATGTATTTTTTAGGATTTGCAGAAATTTTTCATCATTTTCCGGTATATACCTTGAAGTTATTCTCCTGCTGTCTCTCGGGAATTCAAATGCCCAAGAAAGCTTCTCTACTTTTTCAAGTTCTTGGATAAAATTACTGCTGAATTCTGCTGTCGTGATGCTATCCAATCTTTCAAGGCACTTCTCGTATGTATCTGTCTTATTAATCTTTATCTTTTCAACCTTAGTTAAGAGATCTTCACTTTTGTAGTCTGCTTCAAGGTTTTCTTTATGTTTAACAATTGATGAAATCCTGTAGAAATTATCATTGAGTACAAATTGAACTTCGAACTTGGCATCTTCCCTAACATCATTAATATACGAAACAATATTTACAAATTCTTTTCTGTCAATAAAATTCAAAATGCTCATGAGCATTCGACCGATAGAAGTTTTACCTGATGCGTTCGATCCCATCAAAATATTTAACTTTCTGTACCTAAAGTTAGGATAGTCAATTAAATTTTCAACCATGGTATTCCCAACAATCTTTTTGGGATATGACATATTAATTTCAAATTCATTAAAAGCCATATAATTGTCCAATTTCAAATTCATCAAAACCATTATATTTGCCTCACGTCGTTGGTGTTACTTCTGCTTTTTGGAACTAATGTCAATATAGACTATCTTTTCATTTCTGTCAATATTGCCTTATCCGTTTTCTTCGCTCCCCTCCGCGGGGAGCGACAGTAAAAGCTTTCAAAGTCGGGATTGACGCCCCTTTTTTACTCTACCCTACATAACCCTTTATATGTGCCCTTATACCACGTCTGCTTTTTATTCCAATTTTATAAGTTTACGTAATTCTACATAAATGGTCGCAACTTGGTCGCACTCCGGTCGCAAATTACAGAACCTTCAACTGTGCTCTTTTCTGTTTGGCAAAGTATTCTTCAAAGTTAACAAGCTCGGATCTTTTAAGTTCCTTGGTAGCTTCGGCATAAATGTCCATCGTGGTCTCTATGTCGGCATGTCCCAAAATATCCTGCATTGCCTTGATATTGACGCCTGCCTCGCACATCCTGGTCGTAAAGGTATGACGCAAAGAATGATTTGAAAACTTTGGAAGAAGCAAAACATCTTCTTTATCATTTTGCTCCAAAATCTTCAGGTTACAATCACGGATAATTCTTCGAAGTTCCTTATTAAGCGTTCCCTGATGCTGCACATTTCCGAAGCGATTGACAAAGATAAAATCGTGATAGCCGTCGATTGCAGCCGTGCTTTTGATTTCAAGTTCTTCCTGAAACTTTCTTTCCAACATAAAAGCTTCTTTAACCTTCGGAAGCATTGGAATCACCCTCTCGCCGGCCTTTGTCTTCGGAGTGTTGATTGCAAAGACCTGTCCTCGCTCGGTATGGCTGCTGTAATAGACGAGGGTGTGGTTTACACTGATTGTTTCTTTTTCAAGGTCAATGTCTTCCCAACGAAGTCCCGTAACCTCTCCGACACGCATCCCCGTCCAAAGCATTACGGTAAAAATCGGATACAAACGATGATAAGGGCCGTTCTTACTGAGGAACTCCTCAAATAACTCCTGCTCCGGTATCGTGAGCGCCCTTCTTTTTTCCGTCTCGATATTTCGTGCCTTCTTAAGCTCCTTAAGTGCGTTGTCCGAAGGATTATAACGAAGATATTCGTCCTCTACTCCAAGCTCCAAAACCTGATGCAACACGGAATGAATGTTTTCGATTGTGTTAAGCTTGACGCCTCGGCTTTCAGAAAGAAAGTTGTAGAAGCTGCGAACATCCGAACGCTTCAAATCAACGATTTTGTTTTTCCCGAAATCCGGTTCGACAAACTGGAGATACATGTATTTGTAATTACTGAAGGTGTTCTCCTTAAGCCCGCGCTTTAACCGGATCCAGCTGTTAAAAAGGTCGTTGATTGTTAAGTTTTCTTTATCCGTGCGCACGCCGTTAAGCACGTCCCTTAAGGCGTCCAGTTCTTTGTCCCTCAGCTCCTCCAAGGTCGGTGCGCTGATTGAATGGCGGTTGCCTCTTTTGTCGCGCCACTTAAACTCGTACGTCCCGCTTGTCCTCTGGTATTCGCCCTCCTTTAGTACTCTGCCGCTATTGTCCTTTCGTCTGTTTGTCTTCATGATGATCCTCCTCTCGAAAAAGAAAAGAGAATACACTCAAGCTCATCATAAGCCGATGCATTCCCTTTTTCAATCGGTTTACGCATAACACGCCTGCAAGGGTTTGCCCTTCATAATGTATATGGTGCACGAAACGACATAATCCGTAAGGAGAAAGAAAAATTTTATAATTAGACCTAACGTAAAAAGGAGCTGTGCTTTTTTCGCATAGCTCCCTTTGTTGATTCAAATACGTATTTTTATGACTTGTTGCTCCCAATCTGTAACCTTTCAGTCACCCTGTCAGAGGAGTTGCCTATTGAAGCTTGCCCCATAGGAGGTTTATGCTCTCCATGGCGTCTTCATAACTGATTTCAGCCGCATAAGGATATTTTTTCTGATAAGATGTCCACAGTACGTGCAGCTGTACATCATCGCTAACGGCAGCCATAATCTTTGGTGCTTCCTCCTTTAAATTTTCAGTACCTCTCTTTTTGCAGGTCGCATCAAACGCTCTTTTCAGTACATCGTTATCGATATCTTGATTGTAAATTAAAAGTAAAGTCCTGATATCGTAGAAATCTCTCATTCTGGTATTCAATAGGCCTCTTGCCAGAACAGTTTGAAGTTTTTCTGCCAGAATCGTCTCCAGGTTGTACGACCACAAACTGATTGAGCGATCATCCAGCAATAACTTGTACTGATATTCAATAGCTCTCGGCGTAATAACATCACCCGTGGAAATATCAATTTTCATCGGTGTTACCAGCTTTCCCATCACAGCATTCATGGCAAATCGAATACCTGGATACTCCATTTCATCCATGATGTTAGAAACTTCTTTTACCTCAAAGGTAACTCCATCGCCAAGATTTATGTCCTTAATCTCATCTATAATCTTCCTTGCATCTTCCGCTGACAAATTCTGATTCCTGATACTGGTGTCAATATCCATGGTAGACCTGAGTGCCACGCCAACCATTGCTGTAACCAGCATTCCGCCTTTAATGATAAAGTTATCCTTGTATTCAGAACTGACGACCCTCTCAAGAAAACGCTCCATCATATAAATTCGCATTAGTGTCCTAGCATCTGCCTTGTTCTCTTTTGCTACATTTTTGATTCTTCCCTTAACCTGCTCCGGTGTAAGCTGCATTTTACAACAGTACCTCCATATATCTGCGGATTACATTATCGACCCGAAATAGCTTTGCATATTCCATGAGTCGGTTCAGATCTTTATCCTTTCGCGAAATATAGGTTTTTAACGCTGAATTGAAATCTTGTAGTTCAATACTGCTCCGACTTCTAATCAAATCGCAGATTGTCCGCTCCAAGTCATACATCGGAATCATATTCCCATCATTATCCGGCACGATGATTTTTCCTACATCCAACAATTCCCGCTTCACTGTATACACTTTACAGTTTCCATCTGCTATAAGTCGGTGAGCGTTATAGCCGCTATATATGGTAAGTGTATGGACAATCGGCTCTCTGTCTGTCAGCCCGTGATAATAGAATGCTTCATCATGAGAAAAAACAGCATTCGGACATCTCCTGTGAAGTACATACAACTCATCAACCCAGTCCGTCCCTGTAGAATATACACCGCGACTGACTTGTTCCAATCCATTTTCCCGAACATATTTGTAAAACTTGAATTTTGAAATTCCAGATTTTTCCGCTATTTTAGGCGTAAGGTAATCATGATTTTGAATTAATTCTGTCATTTCATTCATAGATTTTCCATCCTTCCGTGCCTATATCGTAATTAAAATGAGCACGAAAGTCAACTTGGATAAACATTCTTGCTTGTCATCTTTAGCGCAAGCACACTTGTCTGGTTCGCCATATCCCCACACAACAACTATATTGTATCAGTGTTCTGGTCAAGCCTTTTTGTAACGTTTCAAGCAATTTTACCATTGCATTTTCAAGTGTCACGTTTGCGTGACAATTTCAATGACACTTCCAAACTTTCCATTTTTTATTGCAAGCCTCTATAAGTAAAGAATAGCATAACTTAAATATGCTTGCAATTTCCCGGATTTAAATTACATGCATTCATTGTTTTGCTCCCTCCGGACCTCATTAATATCCACACCAAAGTCATCTGCCAATTGCGGAAATTGTTTGCATTCAGTCTATGAAGATGCACTCTTGCTTTGTAAAGCTCCCGAAAGACGCCAACAGTAATTACTTTTTAAAGGTAACTTTAAATACAAACCCCGCCCGAAAGTCAAGGAACAGGAAAATTTATCCCGGTCTGGACGCTTTCGTGCGGGGGTTTTGTGTTTTATCAAGCTAAGCAACTACATACTTCTCAAGCGTAGTCTTAACCGCACCGGTACCGCTTGAAAGTTCTTTAAAGTACTTCTTTACAAGCTTATCCATACCGACAGCGACTAAATCAACGCCGAAAATCGTATCATCCGAAAGAAGGGGATTAAGCTTATCCAAGTCTTTTTCTTTATCATTAAGTTCATAGGTGCTTACATAGGGGCACACCTTTGAAAGCAGAGGATCTGAGCTTAACTCAAACTTGTTTCCGTTATCGTCTGTGCCCATTAAGTAACGCAGCCATCCGGCAAAAACAAGGGGAATAAGCTTTAAGTCGTTTATGTCAAGTGAAGGATTCTTGAGGTATGCCTTTATGGTCTCGCCGAATCTGATGGGAAGCTTCTGAGAGGTATCCGTTGCAATACGCTGAGGGGTATCGGGCATAAAAGGATTGGGGATACGCACGTTTACAACCTCATCGATAAAGTTCCTTGGATTTATAATCTTAGGATCCACTACAACCGGAAGACCTTCTTTGTACCCGATTGTCTCAACCATTTTCTTTAAAACGGGATTCTTCATTTCCTCGGAAATAAGGGTGTAGCCAAGGAGGCATCCGTAAATTGCGAGGGCTGTGTGAAGAGGATTTAGGCAGGTGCAGACCTTCATCTTTTCAACCTTGTCCACCGTCTCCCTGTCCGTAAAAATAAACCCTGCTTTTTCAAGTGCGGGTCGGCCGTTGGGGAACTTGTCCTCAAGTACCAGGTATTCGCATTCCTCGGCATTTACGAAAGGTGCAATGTAGGTGTTCTTTGTCGTGACAACCGTTTCAAGGCCGTCAATCTTATCGTTTTTAAGCATCTCTTCGACCTTTGCATTCGGTCTTGGAGTAATCTTGTCTATCATGGTAAGAGGGAAGCTTACCTTTTTATCGTCAAGGATATACTCAAGAAATTCTTTCTTTGCGAATCCGTTGTTTACCCATGCTTCTGCAAAGGCCTTAACGGCATTAAAAAGCTTGTCGCCGTTATGCGAGCAGTTGTCCATGCTGACCATTGCGATGGGGAATGCGCCGTTTTCAAATCTTGTATACAGTAAAGAAACAACCTTTCCAAGATAGCTTTGAGGCTTTTCCGGACCCTTTTCAAAATCGTCCTTCACCATGGGAAGAAGTTCACCGTCCGCTCCCTTAACCGCATAGCCCTTTTCGGTAATGGTAAAGCTTGCAAGCTGAAGGCTCTTGTTTGAAAAAATTTCTTTAAGCCTCTTATATTCTTTTTCATTGAGGCTATCAAGGATAAGGCTTTCCGTAATGCTTCCGACTATTGTCTTGTCTACGGTTGCATCGGCCTTTAAAGTTGCAAGAATGGAAAGATTGTCGTGAGGGCGATAGCTCTTCTCAATGATTTCGTAATCGTATCCTTCAACGGCAATAAGTCCGGTATCGGCATCTTTGTTATTTAACATTTTCTGCCAGGCATTTGCCTGAAAAGCCCTGAAGATATTTCCGGCTCCGAAATGAACCCAGACGGGTCTTTCGTAAGTGTTCTTTACTACACTGTCCCTATCAAATGTAGGAAGATTGTAGCCTGCCTTTATAAATTCATCCTTCTCGTTAACGAGACTTTTTAATGTAAGTTCCATATTTGTCCTCCACGTTCAAGCGCAAGCACAGCTTACACGAGCTTGCATTTGAACCACCAATCAAAGTTTTAAAGTTTACCTTCAAACTTTTTTCTCCGTTTATTTGTGTGATTTAACGATAGCTTCCCAAAGTCCGTTTAAATACGTAGCGCCAAGGGCTCTGTCATAAAGACCGTAGCCCGGCATTGCAACCTCATCCCAGATCATACGGCCGTGGTCGGGGCGTATCGGACCTTCAAAACCGATATCGTAAAGCGCAAGCATTATCTCGTACATATCAAAGGAACCGTCGCTTGACAAATGTGCTGCTTCCTCAAAATCGGTAGGCGAATTAAACTTAAGGTTGCGGACGTGTGCAAAATGTATCCTGCCCTTAAGTGAACGAATCATATCAGGAAGGTCATTCTCAAGATTTGTGCCGTAAGAACCCGAACAGAAGGTAACACCGTTGTGCGGGTTGTCTACCATCTTCATCATGCGAAGAATGTTTTCTTTATTGATGATGATTCTCGGAAGTCCGAATACGCTCCATGCGGGATCATCCGGATGAATTGCCATATTAATGTCGTACTTGTCACAGACAGGCATGATTCTTTCAAGGAAATACTTAAGATTTGCAAAAAGAAGCTCATCATCCACATCCTTGTACATCTCGAAAAGTTCCTTTACATGAGCCATTCTTTCGGGTTCCCAGCCGGGCATTACTGCTCCGTTCGTATCCGAAGCAATGGATTCGAACATCTTCTCCGGATTGATGGCATCAACTGCTTCCTGAGTGTATGCAAGGACTGTTGACCCATCCGGTCTCCGTCTTGCAAGTTCGGTTCTGGTCCAGTCAAATACGGGCATGAAATTGTAGCAGACCATGTGGATACCGGCCTGACCCAAGTGTTCCAATGTGGTGATGTAATTGTCTATGTATTTGTCCCTGTCAGGGGTACCTACCTTGATGGCATCGTGAACATTAACACTTTCTATACCGGCAAGCTCCAGGCCGGCTGCCTCAATCTCTTCTTTTAAAGCCAGTATATCCTTTAGCTCCCATACTTCACCGGGGGCAGTTCCGTAAAGAGTTGATATTACCCCGGTTACTCCCGGGATCTGTCTTATCTGTTTTAAAGTAACGGTATCGTATTTGCTTCCGTACCAACGAAGCGTCATTTTCATGCTGTAATCCTCCTAAATAGAACGACTTATGATGATACACGGATTGCTCCGCGCTACGCGCTCGTAATCGAGCTTTCATCGAAGTTTTGGTCTTTTGACCCTGGTATCATCGTATCACTTTTTATTTGCTTTTTACATCAAATTTTGTTCATCTATATTGTAAAAGTTGCACATTTTAACCTTCTGATCTTTCGGCCCACTTAAGATCCTCGGGCGGAAGCTTTCCTTCCCTTCCAAGGTAAATCCTGTCAACTCTTAAGCCTCCGGAAAGACTGAAAATTGAAATTTCATGCTCACCCTTATCAAGCTTTAAATCTGTAATCGGAACAAACCTGTAAATCTGCTCTGATTCATAACGCCAGAGACAGCCTTCACCGTATAAACCGATCGGGTCAATAATCTTACCGTCAATACTTACCGAATAATACGCATCCGCCTTCTCATTAAACTTGCAAAGCATCCAAAGCACATATTCGCCGCCATCGCACTTAAAGCGGTAGCTAAGTCCCGGAGCGTTTTCAGGCTCCACACATTCACCCATGCTCTTAACATACATCGCCATTCCGGTCTGTCCGAAGGATTCCGAGTCACAATAATCAAATGCGTTAACTCCCATATCATTACAATGGGCATACTCGCTGTTGACTATTGCAGTCGCTGCATCAATCAGGATGTCTCCGTGCTCTTTATCTTCGGTAAATTCCTGCTTTCCTTTTTCCAAATACCATTCAGGCATAATGCCTTTTGCAAACCCGGAAGCATTGACAATTACATCTGTTTGCTTTAAGGTATCGGGATTAGGATTCTTAACCGCGAAAAACTGAGGTCTCGGAGCTAATTTATGTTCTCCGTAAAAGCTGTCACACCAATTTTCAAGATTGATTTCTTCAGGCAGACTCTCATCACCTGAAATTCCCGCAAGCTCGTTTTTCTTTCTCTCAAGCGTATAAATAATAATACGTGAAAAAGAAACATACGGGTCAATCGCATAAATTTTAAGCGTATGACTTCCGGCCTTTATTCCATTGAGCTTACAGGTCAGTCTGTCGACATTTGTAAGTACGTTTTTCTTCCAATTGCCGCACCACTCATCGTTTGCCTCGGATTCCAAGGTCAAAATATCCCCGTCATCAATCGAAACGCCGATTCTTATCCTGCCTGTTGAGTTAAGAGAAGGAAAACGATGCAATTCAAGCAAGAAATCTCCTTCGCTAAAGCAATAAAACGTATACTTTAACGGGGCACTTTCATGATCTGCAAGCGGCTTCTCTTTCTTTACTGCCTCAACGAGATTACCCTTGAGACGTCCGAGTCTCTTAACTACTTTAAAATCCTTTGACGCGGCCGAATCTGCCTCAATTGAAATAATTCCGTCTTCCTCTATTGCATTCTTTTGCTTATCTTCTATACAAAGAGCCTTTACAGGAATTTTAATTTCAGTAGCTAAATCTGCTGCCGTAAGAATAATCTGACCCTGCAGATTACCTTCAATGGCAGGTACGCTTACAAGAATTCTTTTTTCGGTCGTTACTTTAAAAGAATCCTCTGACAGCTTAACCCACTCAGGTGCACTGATTTTAACCTTTATCTCGCCCTTTCCTATTACACCTATATCAATCCATTTTGTACCGGGCTTTGTAAATACCAGTTTCCCGTCATCGTTCCGGATATTTACGGATATTTCGGGCTTCCCTTCGATAGAAAGCGGGCGTTTGGAAACAGGCATCATCGCAGCTCTCGGCGGCGGGAAGCCTTCGGGATTTACGATTCCGTTCCATTTTCCCTCGCTCATTACATGATTGTAGTAATAAACCATACGCCTGCGGGCATTATCGGAAATCCTGCATTTCAGGGCATATTCCGCTGCCGCCCGTGAATTTTCCCTTTCCGTCATGAGGACGCTTCTGTCTCCGTAATACCAGGACAGATTCGTAAAGTAGCCTGCATGAATACGCATAAGTACCAGCTGGTAAAAAGAATCCTTTTCTTCTTTAGGTAAACTCTCATACAATTTATTTCCGGTATTAAAAAGTTCCTCGTACATGTGAATGCGTAAAGCCGCCTCGTCACCGTAAGCGGTTTGTGAAAAAGCGTCCTGATCCATGTTTTCAAGCTTTCTCACATTAGTAAGTCCGGAGAAATCATTTAACATCCTGCTGACAGTCTTTCCGATGTGTCCTGAGAAAATTTTATCACACCAGATTTCTGTAAATTTATCCACATCTTCGGTCAGTGCTCCTTCTTTTCCGATTTCCCAGGCAAGTGTCAAAAAGAAACTTATTTCAAGCTCGAGAGGCTTCATAGCTCCTACGTTTAATACCCAGAGCTTGCGGATGCCTTCATCCCAGGCCTTGCTAAGCTCATTCTTTGTATGTGCAAGCGGAATCGAGCATAAGAACACGTAGGACATGCTCGGCGGTGCCCAATATGAGTTGTGATAGTAGATTCCGTTTCCTCCGCTTCTCTTTTGTTCTTTTTCCGACGGGAATCTGCGGATATAACCATAGTTGTCGTTTGCCCAGACAAGGGTGATATCTTCGGGAACATTCAGCCCGTTATCGTAAAGCTCAAGCACTTCCTTGTAGGGAATAAAGGTCGTCATAGGAGGAGTGTCAAGCTCGCTCTTAAGGATCTTTCTCTGGTCGGTAATTATTTGCTCTAAGAGATTAACCTTTGCTTTAAGAATTTCTTCCTTACTCTTTCCTTCGAGGTCCTTTGTCTCAAAACCGGAGTCATGAATTCCGCGCATGCCAAGGGTATAGCAGACTTCGAAATTCTTGTTCTGCTCTACGCTCTCCTGCCAGTATTCCTTTAAAATTTCACGGTTTCTTCCCTCAATGGAATAGTCATATACGGCATCCGTATAGCCCTTTTTTTCTATCCAGGGCTTCCATTCCCTGTTGTTTGAACGCATGAGCATATCGCAGTGGGAGGTGCCCACCACAATTCCCATTCTTTCCGCAAGCGCACCGTTTTCGGGGTACATGTTAAAGGAATTTACATGCATTGCAGGCCAGATATAATTAGCCTTCAAGCGCAAAAGAAGCTCGAAAATCTTCTCGTAGGTCTTTACTCCGATTGTGGGCTCCTTCATGAAATTCTGAACCCAGGCTTCGAGCTCCTCTTCGTCGTTAATAAAGATTCCGCGATATTCAACGGACGGAAAATCTGTGAAAAAGAAATCCGAAGGCAAACTAAACTCTTTCAAAGGTTTTACCGGTACATCCGCAAAAAAATACCACGGCGACACGCCAAGCTTCTCACTTAACGTATAGATGCCGTAAACAGTGCCCCTCCTGTCTGTGCCGACGATTTCAAGCGTTCCGTCCTTAACGCTGATTTGAAAGGCTTCTTTTCTAAACATTCCCTTTTCATCACACAAAGCCATAGTATCACAGTTCTTAACCCACTCAGAAGCTCCAAGCGTTCCTATGCGTATTGCCGTAGGCTCGCCCTCATTTGAATTTACATTCACACAAGCTCCCGGTACTGCCTTTTCTATATCTGTTTTTAAATTTCCTGCCGCGATTTTTACGGCTTCCGATTCCGGAGCTTCGCATATAATCCCTATATGTGATCCCGATTTAATAAAGAAATTCATCTTTATTTGTAACCTGCCTTTCTCTAAATATAGCTATTTGAACCGCCAATCAAAGTTTGAAAGTCTGATTTCAAACTTACTTCTCTCCTGTTGTTTAGTAGGTCATTTTAAATTGTTTCAATATTGCATAAGCATCTGAATTATTCTCTTTACCCTCGGCATACACTCCCGCCATGGTTCCTGTGAAGCTGCGTCCGACTACCTCGTTTGCAAGATAGCGTGTGGTAAATGAGGCCAGCTCCTTATCCTTATCATAATAAAAATAATATCGTTCTTTATCCGCCCGGATGCATAAACGGACTTTGTCCTGTTCCCAGGGAAGCTCTGCTAAAGTAAATGTCATATCCTCTATACATATCTGCACTGAAATTTTATAGCTGCCTTCGCAATCCCGGTACAGTCCGAAACGATAGCGGAAATCCTTCATATGGTATAAAATCAGGCCGCAGTCCGCACCTTTATGCTCTGCTTCTACACTGATGCAGCACTTAAAATCCGCCTGCGGCGTAAGCACCATTGCCATTTTACCCTGTGGTCTTATTGTAAGTCTGCCCTGATTTCTTTCATACTGTGACATGTCCGGATTTCCAAGGAAATGCCAAAAATACGGCCACCGGTTGTCTTCAAACGTATCTTCCAATATGTTTAAAGACCCGTTCTCCGTTTTTTTTGCCACCGGAATCGGACCCTGCTCCTTCATATGAACACTTATATCTCTTACTTTGCCATCATCTTGAACAGTGCCGCATACAGGCCATTCCTCTTCCCAATGTACAGGCATTAAGAAGGTCTCTCTTCCAAGATGTGACATGGTGCGTCTGGCTGTCCTTGTTCCCAAGCATACCATCCACCAGTTGCCATTCACGTCTTCTGCCAAATCTCCGTGTCCCGTTCCGTATATCTCATGTCTGGCATCATCGCGATTAGAAAGAATGGGATTATTGGGGCATGCCTCGTATTCTCCCCATATCGTGCGGCTCCTGCTGATTGTTATCATGTGGTTTGCCGCAGTTCCGCCCTCGGCAGCCATCAGATAATACCACCCGCCTATATGGTACACGTGAGGTGCTTCCAGATGCGGTCCGCCGCTTCCATGCCAGATAGGTCTGAAGGGTTCCTTTATTTCTCCTGTAAAGGGGTCTACCACTCCCATGGATATGGACTCCCGGGTGCACCCACATCGCTCATTGGTGCTGTAATAGAGCTTTCCATCCTCCCAATAAAGATCAGGGTCAACCCCGCCTACCGGTATCCATACCGGCTCTGACCAGGGGCCTGCGGGATTCTCCGCGTGTATGATAAAATTGCCAAAGCCTTCTACTGCTGCCGTAAGAAAAAAAACACCGTCATGAAAGCGCAAAGTAGGAGCCCAGATGCCTCCTGTTTCCTTCATTCCCTCATAATTTATGGGATTGTTAAAGTTTACAGCATTCCCTACCTGCTCCCAATTAAGCAGGTCGCAGCTATGATAGACCGGAATCCCGGGGAAAAACAAAAAAGAACTCACAGCCAGGTAAAAATCCGTTCCCACCCGGCATATACTCGGGTCTGCATGAAAGCCAGTAAGTATAGGATTCTGATATAAAATGTTATTTATCATATAAAGATTGCTCCGTATGTTTTTTATCTATTCCCTGCACCACTTAAGTCTTTCCGCAAAGTCTGATTGAAAATCCTTGCGCCATTTGTATATACTCTTGCGTGCTTCCTGTACATTGCTAATATCGCAATATTGATTCATGCCGCACTTTACAAATTGTCCGCCCCAGCTTTCAAGCCCGGGTGTATCCGGATGTTCGTTATATAACAGGTACAAAAGGGACGGTGTGTCTCCCTCTTTAATTCCGTGTACGTCACCCCATGGATCTTTGCCGTTGTATACCGGGTATATACTTCCAAGTGAACCGCTGTTTAAAACATTACCACGCACCCACTGTTCATTGCACAATGACTCATCGCCATCACGGTACATTCCGCGAAATCCGTTATAATTAGTGATATAGAATATATCGGGATAAGTACTTTTTATCCATTTTCCTGTCGAATCATACTGGTCACTGATTGAATATACTCTCAGCTTTCTTTTAAATACGCCGAAATCTTCCTCACTTTTTGATTTCTGAGCCCGCCATATTGCCTGCGCAAGGTCCAGGGCTCCTCCCCAAAGCAATATCCATAAAGGCCTGTCATCTTCTTTATCCGCACAGTGTATAATCCAGTCAGAAGCCTCAGTATCATGGCAGTCACCCAGATAGTTATCTCCGGGAGTAAGACTTCCGCTTTTTACCGCGCCACGCAGTAAAGACGGCAAGGGATAATTATCCGAATGCTTATTAAGAAACGGATAATCCTCCTCATAGGCGTCAATAAGCCTGCATATGTACTCCGGTTTTATCCCGTAACTGCCGTATGCGCAGGCAATCAACCCCTCGGTATCAAACTCATTTGAATATAAGAGATAACGAATCATACTTTGTGTGTCATCCGGCTCCAGTTCCCCGGATTTAAGGCTGCTTATATCAGTTATGATTATGACTCTTTTTTTATCCATAATTAATGCACTTCCCGATTTAAAATTTGATGTTTAGATAAAAAGGGATTCTGACCCGCAATGAGACCGGCCTGTTAAACATCCCTTCTAAACTGCTGCGGTGTCTTCCCCGTGTATTTTTTGAATCTTCTCATAAATACGTGTTCATCCTCATAGCCCACTTCACGGCTGATTTCCCTGACTAACTTGTCTGTATTTTTGAGCAGTTCCTTTGCAGCCTCCATACGGATAACAGCCAGATAGTCCGATGGACTGAGTTCCGTGCATTTCTTAAATTCCACCGCCAGGGTCACAGGAGTTACCTTCAAATAATCGGCAAGGGAGCTCATATTCAATGCGTATTCTGAGAAATGTTCCTTCATGTACTGCATTGCATCCTTGACAAGGTCTGATTGTTTCTTTCTGCTGTTACATGCAGCTCCTTTGCGGTACTGCATCAAATCTTCACACAGCTGGTCTAAAATGTCGTGAAAATCCTGTATTGTGAGACATTGGGAAAGCGTAAATACATTGTATATATCATTTAACTTGCTTTCCTCCATGTTCCACTCTTTGTTTATCATTTTTATAATATCGTTGCAGAAGAGTCTGAGGTTTAAAACAGACTGACCGCTGCCCTGAAGCTGCTTGCATATATCTTCCACAACACGGTGGATTTCTTCCTGATTGTCAGAATAAACAGCGTTCCTGATCTGCTGTAAATAAACATCCGGCAGCTGCTGTGTCCTTTCCGTTACAGACAAATTCTGATATAAAATTACCTGGCTTGTATCCATAAGAAACCTATGGTCGTACGCTGTATTCGATTCCAGATATGCCGCGGAAGCCTCGTATATATCTGTGTGGTAATTACTTACAGCCAAAACAAAATCTTCACAATAATCCTTCCCTATAAGGAGAAAGAAACGGACAATAATATCCAGGGATTCTTTATTTTCTCCAAACAGAACATATAAATTTTCGTTACTGTTAATAAGGTTCATTCCATACCCGTCAATTAATGTTTCATTCCTGATAGCCTCCAGCATAAGCTCATGTGCTTTTTTCTCATTACTGTTCCCGTGATCCCCCATCATGGCAACTACGTAATATTTCATCTGAGCATGAATATCTGCCTCTTTTGCCTTTGTCAGCATGTCTTCATAATCTGAAAACTGTTCCTGGATAAACAACTTTAAAAACTGCGTCTTTCTTAAAGAAAGATTCTTTTGCTGCTCAATATTTTTAGACTGTATTAATCCTTTTATTCCTTCCTCTAT